>JAIBBJ010000139.1 GCA_019694735.1 Gemmatimonadaceae bacterium
CCACGCAGGTCGCGGCGGCGATGACGACCGGGTACCAGAGGCCGGAGTAGATGTTCCCGGTGGACGCGACGATGGCGAACGCCGTCGTCGGGAGGAATCCGCCGAACCACCCGTTCCCGATATGGTACGGGAGGGACATCGACGTGTAGCGGATTCGCGTGGGGAACATCTCGACGAGCATCGCCGCGATCGGACCGTAGACGAGCGTCACGTAGAGCACGAGCACGAACAGCACGAGCACGACCATCGGCCGGTCGATGCGCGCGGGATCGGCCGCGACGGGATAGCCGGCGCCGTCCAGCGCCGCCTTGAGGGCCCCGTCGAAGCGGGCCTTGTCGGCCGCCACGATCGCCGCGCCACGCGCCGGCGCCGCGTCATAGCTCTCGATCACGGTCCCGCCGACCCGCACGACCGCGGTACCGCTCCCGCCCGCCGGCGCGTTCTCGTAGGGGACGCCGCGCGCCACGAGCGCGGCCTTCGCGACGTCGCAGCTCGACGTGAACTTCGCGGTCCCCACCGGATTGAACTGCACGGCGCACGGCGACGCGTTGGCCGCGACGGTCACCGGGGCAGCCGCCTGCGCGTGCTCGAGGGCCGGATTCGCGTAGTGCGTCAGGGCGCGGAAGAGCGGGAAGTAGGTGAGCGCCGCGAGGGCGCACCCGAGCAGGATCACCGGCTTGCGGCCCACCCGGTCGGAGAGCACGCCGAAGACCACGAAGAACGGGGTGCCCAGCAGCAGCGACACCGCGACGAGGATGTTCGCGGTCTGCGGGTCCACCTTGAGGATCTGCGTGAGGAAGAACAGCACGTAGAACTGCCCGGTGTACCACACGACCGCCTGACCGGCCGTGAGGCCGAACAGCGCCAGCAGCACGATCCGCAGGTTCGCCCACTGCCCGAACGACTCGCGCAGCGGCGCCTTCGACCCGTGCCCGCCCGCCTTCATCGCCTTGAACACCGGCGACTCGTCGAGCGCGAGGCGGATCCAGACCGAGATGCCGAGCAGCAGCAGCGACACCAGGAACGGGATGCGCCAGCCCCACGCCTCGAAGGCCTCCGTGCCGAGCGTGACGCGGCAGGCGAGGATCACCAGCAGCGAGAGGAAGAGGCCCAGCGTCGCGGTGGTCTGGATCCACGACGTGTACGCACCGCGCTGCCCGGGCGGCGCGTGCTCGGCGACATAGGTCGCGGCACCACCATACTCGCCGCCGAGCGCGAGACCCTGCAGCAACCGGAGCAGGATGAGGATCACCGGTGCGGCGAGGCCGATCCGCGCGTAGGACGGGAGCACCCCGACGATGAAGGTCGAGGCGCCCATCAGCAGGATGGTGACGAGGAAGGTGTGCTTGCGCCCGACGAGGTCGCCGAGGCGGCCGAAGACGAGTGCGCCGAACGGGCGCACCGCGAACCCCGCGGCGAAGGCCAGCAGCGCGAAGATGAACCCGGCCGTCGGGTTCACGCCCGAGAAGAACTGCTTGGAGATGATCGCCGCGAGCGATCCGTACAGGTAGAAGTCGTACCACTCGAAGACCGTGCCGAGGGACGAGGCGACGATCACCTTGCGGGCTTCGCGTGTGGTGTCCGGGAGGAGGGGCATGGCGCGGGAATATGGGCCGCGCCGTCCCGGGCCGCGACGGTGCGCGCCGGGGCCCGGGCGCGGCTCACGGATTCAGCCAGTACGACAGCTTCACCAGCAGCGTGTTGTCGGGGTGCGTGTAGAAGAGGTCACGCAGGTCGCGCCCGGCATCGAAGGTCCCGGGGTTCCGGGCGTCGGCCCGGCCCTGCTGCCAGACGACGAAGAGCACCGAGCCCGGCCGGTACTCCCAGCGCAGGACCGCGTTCGAGTTGAACTGCTTGCTGTTGAACCCGGCCGGCACCGCGCCGGCGCCCCACGGCGCATAGCGGTCCGGGTACCGCCGCGCCCGCGGGTCGGTCATCTCGCGCCAGTCCGAGTACGCGCCCGACGCGACGAACGGCTGCGCGTAGAGCTGGAGGCTCAGCGTCGGTGACAGCGTGACGTTCGCGCGCACCGTGACGCCGAGGATGTCCTGCTGGAGCGCGGCGAACGTGTAGTGCACGGTGTCGCTGAAGAGCGCGCCGTAGTTCCGGACCGGCTGCGTGTCGTCGGACCGCCGCTCGTACGACGCCTGCGCCTCGAGCGAGGTGCGCGTCCCCACGCGCCCGAGCACCCCGACCGCCCCCTGCACCGCCCAGGAGCGGCCCTCGTCGCCCGTCGCGACGCGGAGGTCCACCGACGGCGTCACCGCCCGGCGGGCATCGCCGTCGAACGTGAGGGACACGCGGTGGTACGGCGAGACGCGCAGCAGCGGCCCGCCGCGCGCGCAGCTCACGCAGAGCGTGTTGCCGAGGTTGGAGAGGTTGTACGTGACGGAGGCGCTGAGGAAGTTCACGAATTCCGCCGCGCCGTGGAGCTGCAGCGTCGCCCCGGTGGGGAGCCCGCCGGTGGTCCAGTGGTTCTCGGTCGTCGCCACCGCGTTGGCGCGGCGCGTGAGCCGGGTGGGGCGCACCGTGACGAGCGAGAGCTGGTTCCGGACCTGGGCATCGTTGACCAGCGTCACGAAGCCGAGGTCGTTCAGCTCCGTCCCGGCCTCGGCGTAGCGCGTCATCGTCTCCCACCGCACGCGGCCGGCATAGCGCCGCAGCGAGAGCGAGGTGACGCCGCCGTCCATCGCCGTGCGCGCGGAGTCGAACGTCTCCTCGTGGTCGGGCCGCTGGAAGTAGTGCACGCTCGAGAGCTGCGTCCGCGCGATCGCCGCGCGGCTGCCGCGCGCGACCGAGCGGCCCGCGTAGCCCGAGACCTCCCAGCGGTCCGCGAAACGGTGGTAGCCCTGCAGCAGCGCCGTGTACGCCTCGCGGCGCAGGAACGGCGCCGTGTCGTCGTCGAGGTCGCGGGTGAGCGCGGTCAGCATCGTGCCGAGCTGCGAGCGCCCGCCGCGGAAGTCCTGCACCAACCGCCCGACGAGCGTGGAGGTCGCCGGCTCGATCGTCTGCCCCGCCTGGCCGCGCTCCCGGTCGGAGCGCACCGCCACCAGGCCGAACTGGGCGCCTCCCGCGAACCGCCCGGTGACCTTCGCGGCCCCGAGGATCGCGCTCGTGCGCGGATCGCGGGGGCTCGAGGCGAGCTGCGGCGGGCGGCCCATCCGCCGCGTGTAGAAGATCCCCTCGCACGGCCCGTTGCAGCGGAAGATGTTCGTGCCCTCGAGGAAGAACGGACGCCGCTCCTCGAAGCGGACCTCGAAGGCGCTGAGGTTCAGCACCGCCGGGTCCGCCTCGACCTGCCCGAAGTCGGGGTTGATCGTCGCATCGAGCGTCACGTTCGGGCCGAGGCCGGCCTTGAGGTCGAGCCCGGCGGACTGCTGCTGCGGATGCTCCCAACCCGCGACCGTGCCCGGCGTGGGGCCCGGCACCGCCTGGGTCACGTTGCGGCTCACGACGTACGGCATCAGCTCGAGCCGGCGGTTGCGGCCGATGTCGCGGATGCCGACCAGGTCGCCGAGCTGCGAGGCGAAGGTCTGGCGCGACGGCCGGTACACCGGCCACGCGTCCCGCTCCGCGAACCGCGCGACATCGCGCCACACGCCGAATCCGAACGTCAGCGCCGCCGCGTCGTCATAGCGGAGCTGCGAGAACGGGATCGCGAACTCCGCGGTCCAGCCGAGCGAGTCGGTGCGCACCGCGACGTCCCAGACGCCGTCCCACGCGTTGTCCTCCTGCACGTCCTGGAAGACGGTGGCGTCGCGCTTCACCCCGGCCGGGTTCACCATGAACTGCATGGCGCTGCGGCGGTCGTGGAACCCGTCGATGACCACCTTGATCCATTCCGACGGCGTCTTCACGTCGCGGCGGGACAGCAGCGACACGATCGAGTCGGGACGCGGATCGTACATCCGCGTGAAGACGTAGAGCGTGCGGTCGTCGTAGGCGACCTGGAAGGCGGTCCGGAAGCGCGCCGGGACCGCCTCCGCCGGCGTGAACTGGAAGAACTCGTCGGTGACGGGCGCGGCGCGCCACACGGGATCGTCGTCGCGGCCGTCGAGCTGGACCGGCGCGGTGGTGCGGACCGCGCGCGCCGTCGCGACCGCCGGCGCGGCGGGCGACCCTTGGGCGGGGAGCGGCCGCACCGGTGCGGCGGCGGTCAGGAGCAGCAGCGCCAGGAGGCCGGCGCGCGGGGTGACGCGGGAGGGGACGCGGGAGCTGGGCACGATGCGGATTACGCGCGCGCGGGAAGCAGCGTTCGGACGTCGGCGCGGCCCATCACCACCCGCGGTGGTTCGCCCAGCGCGCGACGAGACGCTCGCCCTCGTGCACCTCGTAGTGGGCGAACTGCGCGGCGGTGAGGCACGAGTGGTTCGCGACCACCCGCACGCGCGCCCCCACGGCGAGGCGGTCGAGCAGCGGCTCCGGCACACCGTCCACCCAACCATGCTCCTGCGAGAGCGCGGTCACCCGGAGGCCGAGCGGCTCGCCGTCGAGGGTGACGAGATGCCCGTAGTGCGTCACCCCGTCCGCGTCCGCGATGCCCGCGTCCTTGCTCAGCGCGATCGCCCCGGCATCGACGACGAGGCGGCCGCGCACGCGGTCCCGGTGCACCACCGCCGTGAGCACCGTGAGGGCGCAGTCGGCGGCCGCGCAGGTGCCGATGCGGACCTGCATGCCGTCATGGAACACGTAGTTGCCGGTGCGGACCTCGTCGATGCCCTCGAGATGGTCGACGTGGGTCGCGGTCGGCGTCGAGCCGATGCTGGCCACGGGCACCGGGATGCCGCGGGCGGCGAGCGTCGCCCGCGCGGCGACCATCGCGTCGCGCTCCTCGCGCGCGACGGCGCGGCACTCGTCCGCGCTGCGGGCCCGGTAGGCGTGGCCCGCATGGGTGAGGAGCCCCGCGAACCGGAGCGCGGTCCGCTCGCCGATCCGCTGCACGAGCTCCCCGAAGGCGGGGGTGGACGGGTCGACGCCGCAGCGGTGGTAGCCGCAGTCCACCTTCACGTACACGTCGAGCGTGACCCCCGCGCGCTGCGCCGCGGCGGCGAGCGGCCCCGGCACGTCGAGGTCATCGGTCAGCACCGCGAGGCGCGTCCCGGCGGCGACCATCGCCGTGACGGCCGCGAACTTCCCCGGCTCGACCGGCACCGCGTACGTGATGTCGTCGAAGCCGTGCGCGGCGAACGCCCGCGCCTCGGCGAGCGTCGAGACGGTGATGCCGCGCATCCCGGCCGCCTGCTGCAGCCGCGCGACCTCGATCGCCTTGTGCGTCTTCACGTGCGGCCGCAGCGCCGCGCCCATCCCGGCGATGCGCGTGCCCATCCGCTGCACGTTGCGCACGACGATCGCGTGGTCGGCGAGGAGGCTCGGCGTGGGGAGCGTGCCGATCGTCGGGGGGCCGGCGGGCGCGGCGGCGGGGGCGCTCACGCGCGCACCGCGGCGATGCAGTCGATCTCGCAGAGCACGCCGGGCTTGAGCTCGCGCGTGGGGATCACCGCGCGCGCCGGCCGTGCGTCACCCAGCACGCGGGCGTAGGTCGCGTTCACCGCGCCCCAGAGCGCCATGTCGGGGACGTAGACGGTGAGCCGGAGGGCGTGCGCCCAGTCGCTCCCGGCCGCGACGAGCACGGCCTCGATGTTCCGGAGCGTGCGCTCCAGCTGCGCCTCGAGGCCGCCGGGGACGAGCTCGCGCGTGGCCGGATCGAGCGGGAGCATCCCCGCGACGTAGACCACGCCCTGGTGGACGGTCGCCTGCGAATAGTGGCCCGCGGGGGCCGGGGCGTCGGGGGTCGAGACGTAGCGGACGGTCATCGCGGCGGCGGACGGCGGGAGGGGACGCGGCGCGCGGCCGCGGGCGGGCGCTGGCGCGCCGGCGTCAGGCGTCGAGGTACGGCGACGGCCCGTCGTCGGGTCCGAACAGCTCGCGCGCGCTCTTGCGGCGCGGCGCCTTGTGCGCCCGCGGCATCGGCAGGGCGGGCCATTCGTCGGGCGGCAGGAGGTCCTTCACCATCTCGACGAGCTGGTGGCTGAGATGCTGGCCGTACTTGAAGAGGCCGATGACCCGCGCGCGGTTCGCGAGCAGGAAGGCGAGGATCGGCGTGTCGGCCTTGGCGGCGTTGCAGCTGCGGCAGCAGAGGACGAGGTTGTCGCGCCGGTCGTAGGCGGTCTGCCCGCGGCGCGGCGTGACGTGGTCGAGCGTGATCGTGCGCTCGGCGACGCGGCGCTCGCAATAGGCGCAGACCGGCCCCCATCGGTCGAGGAGCCACTCGCGCGTCTCCACGTACGCGGCCCGCCCCGTGGGCAGCGAGGTCAGTTGGGGCTGCCGGGGCGCCGCCGGTCCCTTGCCGCCCTTGCGGCGGCGTGCGCCGCCGCGCCGGGAGCGTCCGCCGCGCGCGCTGCTCTTCTTGGAGGTGGCCATGCCGGCGGAGCGGGTGGAAGGGACGGAGGGAACCGGACGCCGGGGAATCTAGTCGAACGGCACGGCGGCCGTCGGCGCGCGGGTGCGCCGCGCGGGGGCGGCGCGCGGGCGCTGC
Organism: Gemmatimonadaceae bacterium; assembly: GCA_019694735.1. GTDB lineage: Bacteria > Gemmatimonadota > Gemmatimonadetes > Gemmatimonadales > Gemmatimonadaceae > Pseudogemmatithrix. The sequence goes on from JAIBBJ010000139.1 coordinate 6,536, forward strand.
CCCGGCGGCGCGAGGCGGAAGAACCGGAGGCCGCCACCCCATGCGGGATCCATCGTTGCTTGATATTTCAAGCATCACGCCGTACGTTCGCCCCCGACCTCACAGGGGATCGCGCGTGCGCGTGCTCGTCGTCGGCGGGGGACCGGGAGGGCTCTACGCGGCGCTGCTCCTGAAGCGCCGCGACCCTGCGGCGCACGTCGAGGTGCGCGAGCGCAACCGGCCCGACGACACCTTCGGCTGGGGCGTCGTCCTCTCCGACCAGACGGTGGACAACCTCGTCGCCGCCGACCCGGCCGGGGGCGCGGCGATCCGCGACCGCCTCCATCGGTGGGACGACATCGCGGTCCACTTCGGCGGCTGCACCGTCCGCTCCGGCGGGCACGGCTTCAGCGGGATCGGCCGCCACGAGATGCTGCGGCTCCTCCATGCCCGTTGCCGCGAGGTCGGCGTGGTCCTCCGCTTCGAGACCGAGACCGACCCCGACCTCGGCGCGCTCCTCGCCCGCGAACCGTTCGACCTCGTCCTCGCCGCCGACGGCCTCAACAGCCGCGTGCGCGAGCGCTACGCCGACGCCTTCCGGCCCGCCGTGGACCTGCGCGCCTGCCGCTACACCTGGCTCGGCACGCCGCGCCGCTTCGATGCCTTCACCTTCGACTTCGTCGAGACGCCGCACGGCTGGTTCCAGGCCCATGCGTACCAGTTCGACGGGACGATGAGCACGTTCATCGTCGAGACGCGCCAGGAGACGTGGGAGCGCACGGGGCTCGACGCGATGGACGCCGACGCGTCCATCGCCTTCTGCGAGCGGCTCTTCGCCGCCCGTCTCGACGGCGCGCCGCTCCGCAGCAACGCCCACCATCTCCGCGGCTCCGCCGCCTGGATCCGCTTCCCGCGCATCACCTGCGCCTCGTGGGTCCACCACCTCGATGCGCCGCACGGTCGCGTGCCGGTGGTCCTCCTCGGCGACGCCGCGCACACGGCCCACTTCTCCATCGGGTCGGGCAGCAAGCTCGCCCTCGAGGATGCGATCGCGCTCGACCGCATCCTCGCCGCACGCCCGAGCGACACGGCAGCGGCGCTCGCGGCCTATCAGGCCGAGCGCAGTGTCGAGGTGCTCAAGCTCACCAACGCCGCGCGCAACTCGACCGAGTGGTTCGAGCACGTCGCACGCTACGCGACGCTGGCGCCCGAGCAGTTCGCCTACTCGCTGCTCACGCGCTCGCAGCGCATCTCGCACGAGAACCTGCGCCAGCGCGACGCCGGCTACGTCGCCGCGTTCGAGCGCTGGTTCGCCGACCGCGCCACCGCGGCGGCGACCGATCCGCCGGACGCCGCCCGCGAGGGCCTCGCGTCCGCGGCGGAGCCGCCCGCGGCCGCGAGGCCGGCGCCCCCGCCGCTGCTCACGCCGTTCCGTGCGCGCGGGGTCACGCTGCCCAACCGCGTCGTCGTCTCGCCGATGGCGCAGTACTCCGCCCTCGAGGACGGGACGCCGAGCGAGTGGCACCTCGTCCACCTCGGCGCGCGCGCGAGCGGCGGCGCCGGCCTCGTGATGACGGAGATGACCTGCGTCGCCGCGGACGCGCGCATCACGCCGTGGTGCCCCGGCCTCTGGACGACCGGCCACCGCGAGGCGTGGGCGCGGGTCGTGCGCTTCGTGCACGAGTGGACACCGGCGCGGATCGGGCTGCAACTCGGGCACGCGGGCGCGAAAGGCTCCACGAGGCGGATGTGGGAGGGGATCGACCAGCCGCTCCCCGAGGGGAACTGGCCGCTCATCGCGCCAAGCGAGACCGAGTACCTCGCCGGGGTCTCGCAGCGCGCCCGGGCGATGACCCGCGCCGACATGGACCGCGTGCGCGACGAGTTCGTCCGTGCCACGCGGCTCGGCGCCGAGGCCGGCTTCGACTGGCTCGAGCTGCACGCGGCGCACGGGTACCTGCTCAGCGCGTTCCTCTCGCCGCTCACCAACCGGCGCACCGACGCGTACGGCGGCGATGCGGAGGCCCGCGCGCGATTCCCGCTCGAGGTGTTCGCCGCGATGCGCGCCGCGTGGCCCGCCGACCGCCCGATGTCGGTGCGGCTCTCGGCGCACGACTGGGCGCCCGGCGGCAACACGCCGGACGATGCGGTCGTGCTGGCGCGGCTGTTCAAGGCGGCGGGGGCGGATGTCATCGACGTCTCCGCGGGCCAGGTCGTGAAGGCCGAGCAGCCGGTGTTCGGGCGCATGTGGCAGACGCCGTTCGCCGACCGCGTGCGGCAGGAGGCGGGGGTAGCCACGATCGCCGTCGGTGCGATCACCGATGCCGACCAGGCGAACGGCATCATCGCCTCCGGCCGCGCCGACCTCGTCGCCGTCGGCCGCCCGCACCTCGCGAACCCGGGGTGGTTGCTGACCGAAGCCGCCCGCTTCGGCTACGCCGGCACCGCGCCGCTCTGGCCGCCGCAGTACCGGGCGGCGAAGCAGCAGCTCGACCGGCTGATGGAGCGCGAGCGCGCGGCGATGGGCGCCGCCGCGGGCGCGCCCCCCAAGGGAGAACTCACGTGAAGCCCCTCGCAGGAGAGCACGTCCTCGTCACCGGCGCCAACCGCGGCATCGGCGCGGCCATCGTCCGGCATCTCGCCCGCGCGGGCGCCGACGTCTCGCTCCTCGTCCGCACCGCCGCCACCGCGGAGCCGCTCGCGGCGGAGGTCCGCGCGGCCGGCGGCCGCGCCGTGGTCGTCACGGCGGACGTCACCGACACCGCCGCGCTCACGCGCGCCATCGGCGAGGCGGCCGCCGCGCTGGGACCGGTGCGGGTGCTCATCAACAATGCCGGCTCCGCCGAGACCGTCCCCTTCCTCAAGAGTGATGCGGCGCTCTTCCAGCGCATGCTCGCGATGCACCTCCTCGCGCCGATGCACGCCGCGCAGGCGGTGCTGCCGGCGATGCTCGCGCGCGGCGAGGGGCGCATCGTGAACGTCGCCAGCATCGCCGGGCTCGGCGGCGGCCCCTACATCGCGGCGTACGTGAGCGCGAAGCACGCCGAGATGGGGCTCACGCGTGCCCTCGCGGCCGAGTTCGCCGCCAAGGGGATCCGCGTCAACGCCGTCTGCCCGGGCTACGTGGACACCGACCTGGTCAGCGAGTCCGTCGCGCGCATCGTCACGAAGACGGGCCTCAGCGCCGAGCAGGCCCTCGCCACCATCCTCAAGGAGTCCGGCCAGCGTCGGCTCGCGACGGTGGACGAGGTGGCGGAGGCGGTGATGCGGTTCGCCCGGCCCTCCGGCACGGAGACGGGCCAGGCGGCGGTGGTGATGGGGGAGCCGGCGTGAGCACGCGCGCCCCGGCGGCGGGCACCCGGCGGCGGGCACGCGCGGCGCGTCCGCCGGTCGGTCGCGCGACGCCGCGCGACCCCGAGACGCGCCTCCAGGGCGACGACCACGAGTCGCTGCGGCTCTGGCTGCGGCTCTTCACCTGCACGACGATGGTGGAGCGCGAGATCGACCAGCTGCTCAAGCGGTCGTTCGCCTCGTCGCTCCCGCGCTTCGACGTGCTCGCGCAGCTGGAGCGCGCGCCCGACGGCCTGCGGATGAGCGAGCTCTCCGCCGCCACGCTCAGCACCGGCGGCAACGTGACCTGGCTCGTCGCCGCGCTCGAGGACGAGGGGCACGTGCGCCGGCGGACCGCCTCCGAGGACCGCCGCGCGACCATCGTCACGCTCACCGCCGGCGGCCGCCGCCACTTCGCGGCGATGGCGCGGGCGCACGAAGCGCTGATCGTCCGGCTCCTCGCCGGCCTGAGCGCCGGCGAGCGCCGCGCCCTGCACGCCCTGCTCGGGCGCGCCAAGCAGCATCTCCGACACGAGGGGACCCCGACGTGACCGACCCGATGACCGCGATGCGCCGCCCGCTCGGCGGCCGAACGCCGACCCACTTCGACTGGGCGCTCACGCACGGCGGCCGCGTCGGCGTGATCACGCTCCGTCGCCCCGAGCGCAAGAACCCGCTCACGTTCGAATCGTACGCCGAGCTGCGCGACCTCTTCCGCGACCTCCCGTACGCGAGCGACGTCCGGGCGATCGTGCTCACCGGGGCCGGCGGGAACTTCTGCTCCGGCGGCGACGTGTTCGAGATCATCGAACCGCTCACGCGGATGGCCGTGCCCGAGCTGCTCGCCTTCACCCGCATGACCGGTGACCTCGTGAAGGCGATGCGCGCGTGCCCGCAGCCGGTGATCGCCGCGGTGGACGGCGTGGCCGCCGGCGCCGGCGCGATCCTCGCGATGGCGAGCGACCTCCGGCTCGCGACGCCGCGCGCGCGCACGGCCTTCCTCTTCACGCGCGTCGGCCTCGCCGGCTGCGACATGGGGGCGTGCACGATCCTGCCGCGCCTCATCGGGCAGGGGCGCGCGGCGGAGCTCCTGTTCACGGGGCGCGCGATGGACGCCGCGGAGGGCGAGCGGTGGGGGTTCTACACGGCGCTCGTCGAGCCGGAACGGCTGCGCGACGAGGCCATCGCCCGCGCCGGCACGCTCGCTGACGGTCCGGCCTTCGCGCACGCGATGACCAAGCGCATGCTCGAGCAGGAGTGGAGCGTCGGCGTCGAGCAGGCGCTCGAGATGGAGGCCCAAGCGCAGGCGCTCTGCATGGGCACGCAGGACTTCCGTCGCGCCTTCGAGGCCTTCGCCGCGAAGCGCCCGCCCGTGTTCGAGGGCGACTGACATGCGCCGCCCCGGAAGGTCCGATGCCCGCTGAACGGCCCACGCTACCCGGCCCGTCGCACCTCGAGTGGCCGTTCCTCGGCGACGAGCATCGCGCGCTCGCCGCGGAGGTGGCACGGTTCCTCGCGCACGCGCCCGCCACGGATGCCCCGGCGCACGCCCCGGCGCACGCCGACCCGCACGACCACGCGACAACGGACGCCGCCTGCCGACGCTGGGTGCGCGCGCTCGGCGACGCCGGCCTGCTGCGCCACGGCGTGCCGGCGCCGTTCGGCGCCCATCCGGCGATCTCCTCGCGGGCCCTCTGCGTCCTCCGCGAGGCCCTCGCGGCCCACGACGGCCTCGCCGACTTCGCCTTCGCGATGCAGGGGCTCGGTGCCGGTCCGATCTCGCTCGGCGGGACGCCGGCGGCGCGCGAGGCCTGGCTCCCGCGCGTGGCGAGCGGCGACGCGATCGCCGCCTTCGCGCTCTCGGAACCCGACGCGGGGTCCGATGCGGGCGCGCTCGCCTGCCGCGCCACGCGCACCGACGGCGGGTGGCGGCTCGACGGCGTCAAGACCTGGATCTCGAATGGCGGGATCGCCGACTTCTACTGCGTGTTCGCGCGCAGCGACGCTGCGTCCACCGGGGCCAAGGGCGTCAGCGCCTTCCTCGTGCCGGCGACGACGCCGGGCCTCGACGCGAGCGCGCGCCTCGCCACCATCGCGCCGCATCCGCTCGCCACCGTCCGCCTGGACGGCTGCGTCGTCCCCATCGACCACCTGCTCGGCGAGGAGGGGCGCGGCTTCGCGCTCGCGATGCAGGTGCTCGACATCTTCCGCACGTCGGTCGCGGCCGCGGCAGTCGGTTTCGCGCGCCGGGCGCTGGCCGAGGCGCTCGGCCACGCCGGGCGGCGCGCGATGTTCGGCGGCACGCTCGGCACGCAGCCGCTCGCCCAGGCGATCCTCGGCGACATGGCGACCGACGTGGACACCGCCGCGCTCCTGACGTACCGCGCCGCCTGGCAGCGCGATGTGACCGGCACCCGCACGACGATGGTCGCGGCGATGGCGAAGCTCGGCGCGACGGAGCTTGCGCAGCAGGTCATCGACCGCGCGGTGCAGCTGCACGGCGGGCAGGGGGTCGCGTCGGGGGCGGTCGTGGAGCGGCTCTATCGCGAGATCCGCGCACTCCGCATCTATGAAGGGGCGAGCGAGGTGCAGCGCCTGCTCATCGGGCGCGAGGCGCTGAAGGCCGCCGGCGCGGAGGGCCGATGACCGCGACATCGCATCCCAGCGCGCACCGGGACGACTGGCCGCGCCGACAGCTGCCGCCGGCGGCGGAGTGGCCGGTGCTCACCGCCGAGCCGCCGTACGCCTATCCGGCGCGCCTCAACTGCGTCACCCGCCTCCTCGATGACGCGATCGCCGACGGGCAGGGCGACCGCGTCGCGCTCGTCGTCCCCGACGCGCACGGCGGATGGACCGAGGTCAGCTACGCCTCGCTCCAGGCGGAGGTGGACGCACTCGCGCACGTACTCACGCAGGACCTCGGACTGGTGCCCGGCAACCGCGTGCTGCTGCGTGGCTTCAACGGGCAGTGGATGGCCGCCGCGTGGCTCGCGACGCTCAAGGCCGGGCTCGTCGCGGTCACGACCATGCCGCTGCTGCGCGCGAAGGAGCTCGGGGTGCTCATCGAGCGCGCGCAGGTGCAGGCCGCCCTCTGCGATGCGCGCCTCGTCGACGAGCTGCGGCACGCCCTGCGCGCCCCGCTCGCACCCGAGGCGATCCTCTGCTGGGGCGACGCGGGCGCGCAGGGCCTCGTGGCGCGGATGGCCCGCCACGGGCGTCCCTTCCCCGCCGTCGCCACCGCCAGCGACGACGTGTGCCTCATCGCGTTCACCTCCGGTACCACCGGCGTGCCGAAGGGCTGCATGCACTTCCACCGCGATGTGCTCGCGATGTGCGACGGCTTCTCGGCGCAGGTGCTCGGCCTCCGCCCCGGGGACCGCTGCCTCGGCACGCCGCCGCTCGCCTTCACGTTCGGGCTCGGCGGGCTCCTCGCGTTCCCGCTCGCGGCGCGCGCGAGCACGGTGCTGGTCGAGAAGGCCACGCCCGAGACACTGCTCGAGACGGCCGCCGCGACCGGCGCCACCGTGACCTGGACCGCGCCGACCTTCTACCGCCAGATGGCGCTCGCGATGCAGCGCGCGCCGGGCCGCTTCGACACGCGCAGCCTCCGCGCGTCGGTCTCCGCGGGCGAGGCGCTGCCGGATGCGACACGCACGCTCTGGCGCGACGCCACCGGCCTCGAGATGCTCGACGGCATCGGCGCGACCGAGATGATCCACATCTTCATCGCGGCCGCGGGCGCCGACGTGCGCCCCGGCGCGATCGGGCGCGCCGTGCCCGGCTACACGGTGGCGATCCTCGACGACGAGCTGCGGCCGGTGCCGCCCGGCACCGTCGGGCGCCTCGCCGTGCGCGGCCCCACCGGATGCCGCTACCTCGCCGACCCGCGCCAGCGCGACTACGTGCGCGGCGGCTGGAACCTCACCGGCGACGCCGCGGTGATGGACGCCGACGGCTACGTCTTCTTCAAGGCCCGCACCGACGACCTCATCCTCTCCTCGGGCTACAACATCGGTGCACCCGAGGTGGAGGCGGCGGTGCTGCAGCATCCCGATGTCGCCGAGTGCGCGGTGGTCGGCGTGCCCGACCCCGACCGCGGCCAGGCGGTGAAGGCCTTCGTGGTGCTGCGGCCCGGCGTGACCGGCGACGACGCGCTCGCGCGCGCGCTGCAGGACTTCGTCAAGGCGACCATCGCCCCCTACAAGTATCCGCGGCTCGTGGAGTTCGTGGCCGCGCTCCCCAAGACCGACACCGGGAAGCTCCAGCGCTTCCGCCTCAAGGAGGGCACGTGACCCAGCGGATCCTGCAGCCGGAGGGATGGCCGCGCCCGCGCGGCTACGCGAACGGCATCTCGTCGCCGAGCGGCCGGACGATCGTCGTCGCCGGCCAGATCGGCTGGGACACCGAGGGCCGGCTGATGCCGGGCGGCCTCGTGCCGCAGGCGCGCAAGGCGCTCGAGAACATCGTCGCCGTGCTCGCCTGCGACGGCGCGCGGCCGGAGCACATCGTCCGGCTCACGTGGTACCTCACCGACATCGCCGACTACCGCGCCTCGGGCCTCGCGCTCGGCGTCGCGTACCGGCAGGTGATGGGCAAGCACTTCCCGGCGATGACCGCCGTCGCGATCACCGCCCTCGCCGAGCCGGGTGCCGTGGTCGAGATCGAGGCGACCGCCATCGTGCCCTGACCCCGACGCCACGCGGCCATGGGCCGCTTGACGCCTTCCCCCCGCGCCGCATCTTCCCGCCTCACGATGACCTACGCCGCGATCACCGGGTGGGGCAAGTGCATGCCCCCCGCCGTCCTCACCAACGCCGACCTCTCGACCTTCCTCGAGACCTCGGACGAATGGATCGTCTCGCGCACCGGGATGCAGGAGCGCCGCATCTCCCATGTCAGCGCGATCGAGATGTCCACCATCGCCGCGAAGCGCGCCCTCGCCTGCGCCGGCGTCGCCGCCGCCGACGTGGACCTCATCATCTACGGCGGCTGCTCCAACGACGAGCTGGTCCCCAACAGCGCGAGCGGCGTGCAGATCGCGCTCGGCGCGACCCGCGCCGCCGCGATCGACCTCAACACCGCGTGCACGAGCTTCTGCTACGGACTCGCCACCGCGACCGCGATGATCCGCAGCGGCCTCGCGCGGACGGCGGTGGTGATCGGCGTCGAGCTCATCTCGCGCTACATGGACTGGTCCAACCGAAATGTCGCCGTGCTCTTCGGCGACGGGTCGGCCGCGGTGGTGCTCCAGGCCACCGACCGCGAGGAGGGGATGCTCGGCGCGGTCATGGGCTGCGACGCCGAGGCGCGGCAGACGCTGCGCGTGCGCGGCTTCGGCTGCACCTACGCCGGCCGGCACGTCTCGTTCGGCGACACGATCTGGGACTTCGACGGCCAGGCGATCTTCAAGCGCGCCGTCGGGGCGATGGCGAGCGCGTCGGTCAAGGTCCTCGCCGACCAGGGCGTCGCGCCCGAGCAGGTGCATCTCGTCGTGCCGCACCAGGCGAACCTGCGCATCATCGAGGCGGTCGCGAAGCACGCCGGGCTGCCGATGGCGAAGGTCATGCTCACGGTGCAGAAGTACGGCAACATGAGCGCCGCCACGGTGCCGGTCGCGCTCGTCGAGGCGCTCGAGGAAGGGCGCGTCGCGCCCGGCGGCTGGCTCCTCATGCCGGCCTTCGGCGGCGGGCTCACCTATTGTTCGCTGCTCGTGAAGTGGGGCGACCGCGTGACGCCGCTCGGCACGAGCGATGCGGAGCTGCCGCCGGTCACGCGCACCGCCCTCGAGATGGTCAACGCGATCCGCGCCGAGCAGGACCCGCATGGGCGGTCGCTCGCGGGGCTCATGGCGCCCTCGTTCGCGGAGACTTGGTCTACCTGACGATGCCGGGGTCGACGCGGCCGCCGTGCCGACCCCCGGAGATCCGCCGCCGTCCCCCACCCCCGGAGGTCCCGATGCCCTCGACCCGCCGTCACTTCCTCGACACGCTCGCGCTCGGGGCCACCGCGCTCGGGGCCGGCGCCGCGCTGCCCGCGACGCTGCGAGCACTGCCGGCCGAGTTCGCGGCGCCGCCGGTGCAGGGCGAATGGGACACGCGGTGGCCGGCGCGGCTCACGGGCCGCGTGCGCACGGTGTTCGATGTCCCCGAGATCGAGAGCGGCTACGGCGTCTGGCGGGCCTCGGTCTGGGCGACCCAGTTCCAGCGGGTGCTCGGCCACACGCCGACCGACCTCTCCACCGCACTCGTGATCCGCCACAACGCGATCGTGCTGGCGATGCAGCAGGCATTCTGGGACCGGTACGGCATCGGCAAGTCGCGCAACGTCACCCATCCCGCGACCGGCCAGCCCACCGACCGCAACCCGGCGCTGATGGGCGCGGGCGACGGCATCGAGGCGCTGCAGGTGGACTTCGCCCTCGGGCCGTTCATGCGCCGCGGCGGCATCGTGCTGGCCTGCAACCTCGCGCTCGAGGACCTCGTCGCGCTGGTGCAGCAGGCCGACGGCGTCAGCGAGGCCGAGGCGCGGACGCGCACGCGCGCGGCGCTGGTGCCGGGCGTCATCCTGCAGCCGTCGGGCGTGTTCGCCGTGCTGCACGCGCAGCAGGAGGCGAAGGCGCTCTACATCCGCGCGAGCTGAACGGCAGCCCTGCGCGACGACCGCGCCAGGGGACCGCGCGCGGACGGGAGCATCACGGTCACTCGTCCACGCGGATCCGCACCTCGCTCGCCGCGCCGTTCGCCGCGACGGCGCGGATGACGTGCGGCCCGGGCCGCAGCGACCAGCGCGACCGTTCGTGCGCCACGCCGTCCACGAACCACCGCACGTCGCCCGTCGCGCCCGCGGCCCGGAGCGCGACGGTCGCGTAATCCACCGGGACGCCGGGCGGCAGCCGATACACGTCGCCGTCCGCCGGGGACGTGATGCGGAATCCGCGCGCGGCGGGCTCAGCCGCGCGCAGCGCGTCGCCCTCGCGCGGGGCGCGCGCGACCGCCCGCTCCGGTGGCGCCTCCTCCGCATCGGCCGCATCCGAACCGGAGGCGACGGCCGCCGATGCGCCGCCGATCCCCGGCCCCGCGCCCGACTGCGCGACCCACTCCGCGTACGCCTCCGGGAGCGACACGCGTCCGCCGCGCACCCAGGTGTCGGCTTCGCGCGGGACGCTGCCAGCGAGGAACCATTCGCGCACCCCGGGGCACTCGCGCGTCGCGAGCAGGCCGGAGACGCGGCAGACCTCCGCCGGCACGAGCCCCGCGTCCGCGGGCGTGACGAGCACCCCCGGCGCGACGCGGGCCGCGGTGACCATCACCGCGCGGTGCAGCAACGGGCCCGCGCCGGTCACGCCGCTCACGCCCTGCATCGGTCGGCCCGACACGTCCCCGGCCCACACCGCGACGGTGAAGGCGCCCGCCACGCCGATCGCCCAGTTGTCCGTGAAGTGGCGGCTCGTCCCCGTCTTCACCGCGACGGGGAACGGGAAGTCGAACGGCGTCTGCACGCCGAACCCGGGCACGCGCGCCGCCGGGTCGGCGAGGATGTCGAGCGTGAGCGCGGCCGCCCCGGCCGACACGACCTTGCGCCCGTCCCCGGGCGCGGCCGTCTCGTCCAGTCGCCAGTGCCAGCCGCGGTAGCGCCCGCCGTTCGCGAGCGCGCGGTAACCGTTCGCCACCTCGAGCAGCGTGACGTCGCCATTGCCCAGCGCGAGTCCCAGCCCGTAGTGGTCCGCCGTGCGCCGGAGCGAGGCGAGTCCGGCGAGGTGCAGGGTGTGGAGCAGGGCGCCCACGCCATGCTCGCGCGCGAGCAGCACCGCGGGGACGTTGTACGAGCTCGCGAGCGCCTCCCGCGCACGCACCGGGCCACGGAACCGGCGGTCGTAGTTCCGCGGCAGGTACGGCCCGCTGACGGTGTTGAACGTCGTCGGCACGTCGGCGAACACCGTCGCCGCGGTCGTGCCGCGGTCGAAGGCCATCGCGTACAGGAACGGCTTCAGCGCCGAACCGGGCTGCCGCGGCGACGTCACGAGGTCGGTCTGGCCCGTCACGGGGTCATCGAAGTCCGGGGAGCCCACCCACGCGAGCACGCCGCCGCTCGCGTTGTCGAGCACCACGACCGCGGCCTGGCGCACGCCGCGCTCCGCGAGCAGCGCGACCGACTGCCGGACCTCCGCCTCGAGGGCCGCCTGCAGTCCGGCGTCGAGGGTCGTGCGCACGGTCGCGTCGTGCGCGTCGGGCGGGACCTCCTGCAGCACGCGCGTCGTGAAGTGCGGCGCCAGGAACGGCTCCCGGGCGCGTCGCGCGAGCGCCGGCTCGCGGTCGGCCTCCGCGGCCACCGCCTCCGGGATCGCGCCGGCGCGTACCATCCGCGCGAGGGCGACCCGCCGCCGCGCGACCGCGCGCGCGGTGGAGCGCACGGGATTGTCGCGCGACGGCGCATGTGCGAGCCCCGCGAGCATCGCCGCCTCGCCGACGCTCACCTCATCCGGCTCCGCACTCATATAGAAGCGTGTCGCCGCCGCGACGCCGGCCGTGTTCTGCCCGAGGTGCACCCGGTTCAGGTACTGCTCGAGGATCGCCTGCTTCGACAGGTGCCACTCCAGCCGCACCGCCCACGCCGCCTCGCCCAGCTTGCTGCGCCACCCGCGCGCGGCCGGCCGGAGGAGGCGCGCGGTCTGCATCGAGATCGTGGACGCGCCCGAGACGATGCGGTCGCTGCGCCAGTTGTCGCGCGCCGCCCGCGCGACCGCGCGCAGGTCCACCCCATGGTGGTCCCAGAAGCGGCGGTCCTCCACCGCCACGAAGGCGACGATGAGGTCCGGGTCGATGCGCGTCAGCGGGACCCAGCGGCCGCGTGTGCCGTCCTCGGCCCGCGTGGTGCGCAGCAGCACGCCGTGCCGGTCGAGGATGCGCACGCCCGGCTCGGGCGGCGGCGCCAGCAGCGCGGCCGGCACGGGCATCGCCACCCACGCCGCGAATGCGGCGCACGCCACCACCGCGAGCGTCGCGCCCGCCGCAACGGCCCGCACCGCCCGCCGCGTGCCCCGCGCGCGCCGACGCGCCGCCGCTCCCTCCCCGACCCGGTCGCGCACCGCCCTCACCGCCATCGTCACCTCAGGGCGCCTTCGGCGTGACCGTGAACGTGCCGCCGTCGCTCCGCCCGTTCACGCCCGGGTCGTACATCTCCTCCGCGCGCGCCGGCGGCTTCAGGAACGTGCCCGGCGTCGTCGCACGCGCGACGTACGCGATGTCCCACGTGCCCCGCCCGAGCCACGACGCCGCCCACAGCACGCGGTCGTCGCGGATCTCCCGGAAGTCCCACGGGGACCACCAGCCGCCTTCGTACCGGCCGTAATCGAGTGCGTCGGACTCCCCCTCGTCGCCCTCGCCCTCCGCCTCGTCGGCCCGCGACGGTGCGCGCGGCGCACCGCCCACCAGCGAGGACGTGCGGAGGCTCAGGTCCACGGCCTCGAGCCCCGCCGGCAGCGCATCGTCCACCACCACGAAGCGGCGCTCGGTGGGGACCGTGATGCGCAACCGGACGCGCACGAGCTCGCCCTCCGCCACCGCCGTCACCGGACGCGCGTCCGCGTAGCGCTCGTACCAGCGCTCGACGCGGATCCCGGCGTCCGACGGCGTCGTCGGGGGCTTCGCCGCCATCTCGACCAGCGCGACGTGGAAGAAGCTCGGGAGCGCCGCGACGCCCTCGGCCCGCACGAACAGCTGCACCGTGCGCTCGCCGTCCCGGACCGGCCCCAGCAGGGCCCCCACCGCGAGCGTGGTGTCGTGACGCGCCGTCGCGGTGCGCAGCACGACCTTCCCGGCGCTGCGCACGACCACCGGCCGCGGCGCCACCGCCGCGAAGGTGCGGTCGTAGATCGCGATCGCCCGCACCGCCGAGGCGATGTCCTGCGTGTTCCACCACACGTCGCGCCGCGGCGTCATCGCGAGGCGCTCGACGAGGGCGCCCACCAGCGGATGGCCCGGGTCGGTCGCGAGCGTCGCCGTCAGCAGCCACGCCACCTCGCGGGTCGCCGACGTGAAGTACCAGCGCGCGGTGTCGGCCGGCAGGGACGCGCTCCGCCCCTCCACGCGCGCCGAGGCCCACACCGGGGCGAGCAGCCGGCGCGCCTCCGCCGTCGCGCCGCGCCGCGCGAGCACCTCCGCGAGTCGGATCCGGTCCGCGCGGTCGAGCAGCCCCGCGCTGCGGACCAGTTCATTCTCGGCGGCGACATCCGCCCGCCCGACGCGGCTCAGCAGGTCCACCGCGGCCACCTGGTCCGCGAGGCGCGTCGCGCGCCGTTCGTACCACGCGGCGATCGGTCCCGTCCGCGTCGGCGCCTCCCGCAGCGCGGCCGCGAGGTAGTCGCCGACGCGCGCGAGCGCACCCGAGTCCACCGGCACGCCGACCTCGCGCGCCTCCACCAACGCCTCCGCGGCGTACGCCGAGAGCCACGGCGACGTCCAGTCGCCGCTCCCCCAGTAGCCGATGCCGCCGTCGGCGCGCTGCCGCCCGACGAGCACCGCGAGCCCACGCGCGACCTCCTGGCGGGCCCGGCGCGCCTCCGCGGAATCGAGCGCGCCTTCGGCGCGCAGCAGCGCGAGCAGCGGCAGCACCCGGCTCGTCACCTGCTCGGTGCACTCGTACTCGTACACGCGCAGCATCTGCCGCATCCCGCGCACCAGCGTGAGCGGCGTGTTCCCCATCGTGAAGGTGAGCGTGGACCGCCGCGGGTCGATGTCCGCCGGCACCGTGAAGCGCAGCGTCGCCGTGTCGCGCAGCATCCCCGAGGCCACCAGCGTGCGCCCGAACACGTCGGGCTTCACGGGCACCGCGACGCGCACGGCGTCGCCGTCCGCGCCGGACCGCACGTCGAAGCGGAACGCGGCGCTGTCGCCGGCGGTGGCCGCGAACCGGAAGCGCGCCTCGACGCCGCGCCCCGCCGCGAGCGGCACGGTGCGCTGCGCTGCGCCGACGAGGCGCACGCCGCTCGCCTGCGCGCGCACCGTCGCCTGCGCCGCGCTCCCGTCGCGGCGGTTGATCACGGTGCCTGCGGAGAGCGTGTCGCCCGGGCGCACGAAGCGCGGCAGCGCCGGCCGCGCCACCACCGGACGCGTCACGAGCAGCGGCGTCTCGCCGCTCCCGTACCGGTCGGCATCGGTCGCGGCGACGGCCATCACGCGGAAGGTCGTCAGGTTGTCGGGCAGCGCCGCCTTCACCTCGGCGTTCCCCGCCGAGTCGGTGACGACGCTGCCGAGATAGAATGCCACGGTGCGGAAGCGCGACCGCAGCACCTCGGCGCCGTCCGCGCCACCGCCGCCGCCGGGCGCGCGCTGTCCCTTCTCGCCCGCGGCGACCTGCGGCGTCACCGACACGAGGTTGCTCGCGAGTCGCACGCCGAGCGCGCGCTCCTGGTAGATGAGGTCGAGCGGGTCAGGCGTCCGGTAGCCGGTGAGCGCGAGGACGCCCTCGTCCACCGCCCACAGCGCGACTTCACTGCGCGCCCCCGCGTTGCGGCGGTCGCGCACCGCCACCCGCACCAGGGCCGTGTCGGCCGGGCGGTACTCGGGCCGGCCGAGCGTGAGGTCCACGCGCAGGCGCTTCACCTCCGGCGTCACGCGGAGCCGCGCATAGCCGACGCGCATCGTCGGCCGGCCGGGGTCATCGAGCTTGCCCGGCGCCGCGCTGCGGCCGCGCACCATCACGATCGAGACGTAGGCGTTCGGCGCCATCGCCTCGGTGATCGGCACCTTCACCAGCTGCGAGCCCGACGTGATGCGCAGCCGGCGCTGCTCCAGCACCTGCTCGCGCTCCACGGTCAGCCACGCCTCCGCGTCGGTGAACGGCGCCGCCACCAGCAGCTCGGCCGTGTCCCCCACCGCATAGCGCTCGCGATCGGCGAAGAGCTCCATCTTGAACTGCGACTCGTCGTTCCACGGCACGAAGTCGCGCCCGGCCACCCACCGCGTGAACGACGTCACCGCCGCGCGCCCCGCCTCGTCGGTGGCGCGGAACTCGATCGTGTGCACGCCGCCGCCCGTCGGCGTGAGCGTGCAGGCCGCCGGCTCCGCGCCGATCGTCGCCTGGCAGGTGCCCACGGTGTCGATCACCATCTCGCCCACCATCTCGGCGATGCCGTCGCGCTCGCGGCGGACGCGATGCCACTCGCGCCGGATGAGGCGGCCGGTCACGCGCACGTCCGACCGCGCGCTCCCATCGGGACGCACGGCGCGGACCGCGATGCGCTGCGCCGCGCCGGTCCGCCAGAACCACTCCGAGCCCTGCACCTTCGCCGCGAGGTAGAAGGCCGCCGGATGCACCACCGTCGCGACCGTCGTGCCCACCACCTGCCGGTTCACGTCCGTCACCGCTGCCGCGAGCACCACGCGCGACGTCGCGCCGCTGGTCCGCGCCGGGATGGTGAGCGTGAGCTCCCGGTCGCCGCGCGCGTCGAGCGTGTCCTGCCCCGAGGCGAACGTCCCCGCCACGCCCTGGTCACGCGCGGCGTCCCAGCGGTTGTCGCCCACCATCCAGCCGTCGGTGCCGGGGATCGTCAGCTCCCACGGCCACACGCGCTCCTCGCGCGCCTCCCAGTTGAGCTGCGCGCGCCCCATCGGCGCCCCGAACAGGTAGCGCGCGGTCACGCCGAGGCGGACCGTGCCGCCCGGCCCCGTGGCGGGCGACCGCACGGCGCCGTCCACGAGGAACTCGGGCGGCCGGTACTCGCCGACGCGGAACGACGTGCGCGCGACCGTCCGCCAGCCGCCGCGCCGCCTGAGCAGGACGCGCACGGCCTGCGTGCCCACCGGCGCGCCCGCCGGCACGTCGTGCACGTACTGCGAGGTGCCGAACTCGGAGAGCGCGACCGTGCGCGTGGTGACGTCGTTCCCCTCGCGGTCGCTGAGCACCCACTTGAGCGAATCGGTGCCGGCCGGCCGCCGGAGCGCGCCGAGCGGACCGGTGCGCACGATCGCCTTGAGGTTCACCTGCTCGCCCGGACGGTAGATGCCGCGGTCGGCGAAGAGCGCGCCCGCGAGCGGCCAGCGCTCGTCCCCCCACGCGGCGGGGAACCCGAACGTCCAGCTGTTGAGGTCGGGATCGTACGCGTTCACGGCGACGAGCGCCCGGTCGCCGCCGAGCTGCACGGCGACGTACGCCCCGTCGTTCGACCCGCCCTCCGACTCGTCCTCCTCCGGCGCCGCGATCGGCTCGCGGAAGCCGGTGAGGCGCGCGAGGCCCTGCGCGTCGGTGCGGGCGCGCGCGACGAGCGCGCCGTCGGCGGACCGCAGCTCGACGTCCGCGTTCGCGCGCGGGCGGCCGTCGCTCACGCCGGTCACCCACACCGCCCCCTCCTCGGTACCGATGCGCGCGGTGACGCCGAGGTCGGTCACCTGCACCAGCGAGAGCGTCGCGTTCGCGATCCCGTACCCCTTCGCGTCGAGCCCGCGGCTTCCCACCTTCACCGCGAAGAGCGTCGGCGCGTCGGCGCGCGTGGCATCGGCGACCGGCATCGTGAGCCCCGTCAGGGCCCCGCGGTCGCGCGACGCGCGCACCGGGATGCGCTGCGGCCGCGCGAGCGGCGCCAGCGAGTCCCAGAGCCCGCCGTACCCCCAGCTGTCCCGCGCGAGGAACGCCGCCTCGAGCCGCCGCGGCACGCCGACCACCATCGCGACGAGCGTGTCCGCGTTCACGTGCTCCACCGGCAGCGTGCGGAAGCCCACGCGCTCCACCGTCTGCCGTCCGAAGGGATAGTTCACGTACGGCTCATAGCCCGTGGTCGTGATCCCGAGCGACCGCTGGCCGCCCACCGGCTGGCCGTAGACGTCGCGGAGCGCCGAGTCCACGAGCACGGCGTAGGTCGCGTGCGGCGTGAGCGGCGCCTCGAGCGTCCACGTGGTCGCGCTCGCGGCGGTGTCGCGCACCGTGTAGGGGGTCGCCGGCACGAGCCGCAGGTTCCGGAGCAGCTGCGCCCCCGTGACCGGGGTGCTGAACGTCACGCGTACCGGGCCGCGCGGGCAGGCCGTGCCGGAGTAGCCGCAGGCCGCCGACACCAGCGCGAGGCCGCCGTAGGTGCGGAATCCCCAGCGCGTCAGCTCCTGCGGCGCGATCGCCGACACCTCGGTCGGCAGCACGAGTTCGCCGGCGCACGCGCGCGGCAGCGGCTGGCGCGGGAAGAGCGTCACGACGCGCCGCAGCGAGTCGAGCGCACGGTCGCGGTCCCAGCCGCCGGCATTCTGGTACGGCCACGGGTCGCCGTCCCGCACGCGCCGCTGTCCCGCCGCGCGCAGCCGGATCACCCGCGGCTCGCAGGTCGAGGCCATCTCGACGAAGCCGCGCGCACCCAACCGCTCGAGGTCCACCGAGTCCGAGTAGATGACCTCGAACCGCTGCTGCGGCCCCACCTGGTCGGGCGCCTGGTCGGGCCCCACCGGCGCCCCCGCGAGGAGCATCGGCCCTCGCACGCGGAACGCGAAGCGGTGCGGCTCCGCGAGCCGCGAGCCGTCCATCGCCGTGAAGTCGGTGCCCACGGTCGCCACCACGCGGAGGTCCGCGGGCAGGCGCGCTGCCGGCACGAACCGCACCGTCACCGGGTCGCGCCATTCGTACCGCCCCTCGAGCGCCGGTTCGAGCGTCAGGACCTTCCGCGGGTCCACCGCGCCCTCGAGCGACCCGGCGACCGGTCGGTCGAACGACACGGAGATCTCGGTGAGCGGGCCCGTGACGCCCACCGGGGCGGTGCGGATCACGCGAAGCGGCGCCGCGTACGCGGCGAGGGCGGCGGTCGTCATGACCGCGAGCGGCAGGAGGCGGGGCGCGAGCATCATCAACGATGTTGTGGGGCGCGCGACGCGTCCATAGCGGCCGCGCAGCCCCTCCCGACGACGCTACGGCGCGCGGCGCAACGCCTCGATCTCCCGCAGCATCCCCGCGACCATCGCCTCGACCACGACCCGTCCCTTCTCGCGCGTCGCGAGGGTCGCATCGCCCCAGACCCCGCTCGGCGAGTAGGTCTTCGTGGTCCCCGGCGTGCGCCCGAGTCCCCCCTCGCCGCGCGGCGAGTCGTCGCGCACCGCCCGCGACATGTCCACGCGCGTCGAGTCCATGTAGAGCATCATGGACGTCTCGATCTCGTCGGCGTGCGTGCCCCGCACCTGCTGGCGCACGCGGTCCTCCGCCTCCTTCCCGACGTTCAGGATGTCGGTGTAGCTGAACCGGATCCCCTCCGCACGCAGGATCGCCGCCGCGTCCGCCAGCGGGACGAGCGTCGAGACCCCCGTGTTGAGCACGTAGAACCGGCGCGGCCCGTATGCCGCGAGCGTGCGCACGATGTCCACGATCAGGTCGCGCGCGACCTCGCGCCGGAGGTGCGTCGAGCCGGGATACTCCACGAACGATGGGTAGTAGTGGTAGTTCACCGTGGGCGCGACGATCACGTCGGCCGACGCGAGCACCCGACCGCGGAAGTACTCGGCGAGCCGCCGGTCGTTGTCGAGCCGCAGGTGCGGCCCGTGCTCCTTCGCCTCGGCGCCCAACGGGATCACGATGACCGCGTCCGCGGTCAGCACGCGCTCCGCCTCGACCCAGGTGAGGTCACCGAGGACGAGGCCGCGCTGCCCGGCTGCGGGCGCGGGCCGCTGCGCGGCCATCGGGACCGGCGCCGCGAGGCCGGCGCACACGGCGAGCAGGACGAGTGGACTCTGGATGCGGACAGGGCGGGACATCGGGCCTCCGGGATGTCCTCCAACTTACGGTTTGACCGCACCCTCCA
The DNA here is from genome assembly GCA_019694735.1 of Gemmatimonadaceae bacterium. Classification (GTDB taxonomy): domain Bacteria; phylum Gemmatimonadota; class Gemmatimonadetes; order Gemmatimonadales; family Gemmatimonadaceae; genus Pseudogemmatithrix. Next base: position 25,608 of record JAIBBJ010000139.1, read on the forward strand.
GCGAACCGCACCTTTCCTTCATGGCCCGCCTGCACGTCCTTCCGCCTGACGACCGCGCCGAGCGCCTCTGGGCACTCGGGCGCTGGGGCGGCCTGCTCGGGTTCGCGGCGCTGCTGCTGGCACTCGTCGTCGAGCCACGGCCGGCGCTCGCATCGCTCTGGAACATCGCGGTGCCGCTCCTGCCCGCGAGCTTCTTCGTCGCGCCGGCCTTCTGGCGGGGCGTCTGCCCCCTCTCGACACTCAATGCGTTCGGCAACCGGCTCGGTCCCGCCCGCCTGATGACCCCGGGGCAGTCCGCCGCCATCGGCGCCCTCGGCCTCGTGCTCTTCCACGTCATCGTGCCGGCACGCCACCTCGGCCTCAACACCGACGGACCGCTCCTCGCCGGCGCCCTCGGCGCGATCGCGCTCCTCGCCCTCGGGCTCGGCGCGGCCTTCGCCTCCCGGAGCGCCTTCTGCAACGCCCTCTGTCCCGTGCTCCCCGTGGAGCGGCTCTATGGACAGGCGCCGCTCCTGGCCGTGTCCCGCGGCCGCTGCGGCACCTGCACCGTCTGCACCCCGGTCGGCTGCCTCGACCTCGCCGACGACAAGGCGATGCGCCAGCTGATCGGCCCGGCCCGCGGGCTCGGCCGGTGGACCGTCACCCCGTTCGGCCTCTTCGCCGCGTCGCTCCCGGGGTTCATCATCGGCTACGGCCTCACCCCGGACGTCGGCGGCCACGCGTGGCCGCGCGTGTACGCCGCCACGCTCGGCGGCGCGGCCGCGAGCTATGCCATCGTGGCGCTCGCGGTGCGGCTCCTGCGGCCTCGGCCGATGCGCGCGGTCACGGCCTGCGCCGCGCTCAGCGGCGTCCTCTACTATTGGATGACGGCGCCCATCGTGGTCCGGAACCTGGCGCTGCCACCGGCCATCGCGCCCGGCATCCGCGGGGCCGCGCTCGTCGGCATCGGCCTCTGGGCCGTGCGCGCCCTCCGCCGGGCCGACTAGAATTCAGGTGGCCGGCGACCGGTGCCGACCCTCCCCCAAACTCCCCCCGACCATGTCCCTCGGTCGTTCGATCCTCCTCCGCGCCGCGCAGAGCCGGGCGCTCAACGAGTTCGCGCTCAAGAGCCGCGTCGTCAAGCGCGCCACCAAGGCCTTCATGCCCGGCGAGCGTCCCGAGGACGCCCTCGACGCCGGGGCCGCGCTCGCCCGCGACGGCCGCCGCATCCTCTTCACGAAGCTCGGCGAGGCGATCACCTCCCTCGCCGAGGCCGACGCGGTCCGGGACCATTACCTCGGCTTCTTCGACCAGGTCGCGGCGCGGAAGCTCGACGCGCATGTCAGCATCAAGCCCACGCAGCTCGGGCTCGACCAGTCCGAGGCCAAGTGCCTCGAGCACTGCCTCCGCCTCGCCGCCAAGGCCGAGTCCGTCGGCTCGGCGCTCTGGATCGACATGGAGGACTCGAGCTACGTCGACCGCACCCTCGCGCTCTACGAGGCGGTGAAGGCCCGGCATCCGGGCACCGGCCTCGCGCTGCAGGCCTACCTGTTCCGCACCCCGAAGGACCTCGAGCGGCTGCGCCCGCTCAAGCCGGTGATCCGGCTGGTGAAGGGCGCCTACGCCGAGCCGGCGACGGTCGCGTTCCCCAGGAAGGCCGACACGGACTCCGCGTACGAGGCGATCGCGCGGACCATGCTCGACTGGGCACGCACGGGCGAGTGCACCCCGATCCTCGGGACCCACGACCTCCAGCTCATCGACCGGCTGGTCGCGTACGCCGATGGCATCGGTCTCCCGAAGGGGCGCTACGAGATCCACATGCTCTACGGGATCCGCGCGAAGGACCAGGACCGTTACCGCGCCCAGGGCCACGGGGTCGCGACGCTGATCAGCTACGGCAACGCGTGGTTCAAGTGGTACATGCGGCGACTCGCCGAGCGGCCGGCGAACGTGACGTTCGTCGTCAAGTCGATGTTCGGCTGAGCGGATGTCCCGCGGACGCCTCGGACGCCTGCACGCCTTGCGCGGGACGTTCGGGGACGCCGCGGCGCGCGAGCGGTCGACCCTGCTCGCCGCGCTCGCCCGCGCGGACTGGCACGATCCCGGCGCCCTCGCCGCGTGGCACGATGAACTGCTGTTCATGACCGCCTTCCCCGCGAACCTACGGGAGTGGCGCGCGGCCGCGCGCGGACGCGGGGAGATCCTCGAGCGGGTGCGCGCATTGTCCGCAGCCGGGCGCGCAGCGCTCGCCGACTCGGGCATCGCCGGGACCTGCACCACCACGACCTTCGGATACGGCGCGGCCCGGTGGCTCGCGGCGCGCGGCGAGTGCATCGCGTTCGAGTGGGCGGCGCCGGACGACGCGACGCGGCTCGACCCGCTGCTCCGGCTCGCGCTCGTCCCGAGCGAGAGCGACCGCTTCGAATCAGGCGAGATCTCCACGACCGCCTGGCTCGACGAGGCCGCGGCGCGGACGGTGCACCGCGCGCGCCGGGCCCCGGGGACGGCCTACTGGTTGCTCGCGCACCCGCCGGCCGCGCCGGAGCCGGTGCTGCGGACGCTCTACGACGAGGCGGAGCCGCCGCTGCGGTGGGAGATCGGCGATTCGCGCGCCAGCACGACCCGGGCCGTCCGCCCCGGACGCCCGGTCATCCGCTCCGCCTTCCGCCCCGCCCCGGCCGACCCGGTCGCCCACGTGCAGCGGCCGCTCGCCGGCATCCGGCGCGCCTCGCCTGCCGAGGCGCGCCGGTGGCACGACCTCGCGTGCGGCGCCCTGCTCGCCCGCACGCGCGAGGTGTTCCCCATCGTGCACGCGTCGCTGGGGGAGGTCCACCTCGCGCCGCTCGGCCTGGGCGTCATGCTCGTGCTCTTCGGCACCGCCCCCAGCGACCGCTCGGCGCTCGAGGCGAACTACGGCTACCTCCTCGCGGCGAATGGCGTGCCCATCGGATACGGCGGCGTCACGACCTTCGGCGCGCAGGCGAACACCGGCATCAACATCTTCGAGGCGTTCCGGCGCAGCGAGGCCGCGTTCGTGTTCGCGCAGGCGCTGCGCGCGTTCCGCACGCTGTTCGGCGTCACGCGCTTCGTCGTGAATCCCTTCCAGTTCGGTGCCGGCAACGCCGAGGCCATCGCCTCCGGCGCGTACTGGTTCTACGACCGGCTCGGGTTCCGCCCCCGCGATAGCGTGGCCGCGGCGCTCGCCGACCGGGAGCGCGCGGCGATGCAACGCGACCCCACGCACCGCTCCTCGGTGCGGACCCTGCGGGCGCTCGCCCGCGGGGACCTCGTGCTCACGCTCGCCGACGCGCGTGGCGACGGGCCGACGCCGGAGTCGCTCCTCGTCGCCGCCGGCCGCATGGCGACGCACGCCCTCTCCGATGTCCCCGCGGGCGAACGCGAGGCGTGGATCGACCGGCACGCCCGCGCGCTGAAGCGACGCCTGACCGGGCGCACGGGCCGACTGACCGCGGCCGAGGCGCGCGGCGCGCGCCACCTCGTGCCGGTGCTGGTCGCACTCGGTCCGCAGCTCGCGCGATGGCCGCGCGCGGATCGCGCGGCGGTGTGGTCGCTCGTCGCGCGGAAGGGCGCGACGCAGGAACTCGCGTTCGCCCGTGCGGCGGCGCGCCTCCCGCGCCTCTGGGACTTGCTGGCCGCGCGCGCCTGACCCGTCACGACGATGGCGCGCGACCGGCGCGCGCGGCTACGACGCCAGGCGCGTGCGCGCCATCTCCGCGGCCGGCAGCTCGAGCGCGACGGTCGCACCGCGGAGCCCGCCCGTCACCGACAGCGTGCCGCCCATCGCCTGCGCCGCCAGCTGGGCGAAGGTCAGCGGCAGCCCCCGCTCGTTGGCGGCGCGGAGCGCCGTCGCCGGCCGCACGCCGGCCGCGAATGCCTCGACCGCAGCATCGGCGAGACGCTCCCCGGTGTCCGTCACCGCGATGCGCGTCATGCCGGAGGGGTCCTGCGTCAGCTGCAGCACCACCCGGCTCCCGCGCGGCGCCCGTTTGAGCGCGAAGGCCAGCAGGTTGTCCATCACGCGCCGCACGACCTGCGCGTCCACGTCGCCGGACACCGGGCCGTCGGCCGCGACCTCCACCCGCACCTGTCTCGGTTCGGCGAGCACCGACACCGCCTCCGCGCACGAGTGCGCGAGCGCGAGGAGGTCCGTCCGGTCGGGCCGCAACCTGAGTCCGCCCTCGCGGATGTCGCCGAAGTGGCGCAGCGTGTCGAGGATGGACGCGATCCGCGTGACCGACGCGTCGAGCAGCTCGACGCGCCGGCGCTCCGCGGCCGGCAGGTCCGCCGTGCGCAGCAGGTCGGCGAGGAGCTGCACCGCCGCCACCGGGTTCAACAGGTCGTGGACCGTGGTGGCGGCGAAGACGTCGCGCTGCCGGATGGCCTCTCCCAGTGAGCGTTCGGCGGTCTGCATCGGTCGGGATCGTGAAGGGGGTGTGCGACTTCCTGATACGAATAAGAAGTGGACGGCGTCGCGCTCCTAGCCGGGCCCTTACGAAGTGACGCGCGTCACCTTGCCGCGCCGACGGCCATCGAGACCTCACGTGGCCGTCACCGATTCCTCATCCGCCGTTCATCGGCGCGCAGGGCCGCGCGGGTACGATCGTGGTGAACGGCTCCGCGACCTCGGGTCGCGGGCCCCCACCGCGGAGGGGACGATGCTGCAGCAGCTGCTCGAGTCGAAGCCCGCGCGCGAGCGTTCGCGCGCCGCCGCCGCCGTGTCCGTCATCGCGCACACGACGCTGATCGCGGCCGCGATCGTCGCGACCCGGACGATCGTGGATCCGCCGGTCGTGGACGCGACGCCGACCATCACGCCGATCTACCGTGCGCCGGACACTCCGCGGCCCGCGCCCGTGCCGCGGCGCACCCCGCCGCGGCCTGCCGCGCCCGATGCGCCGCCCGTGCCCGCACCGGCGCCGACCACGCCGACCGTCGCCGTGCCCACCGACGTGCCCACCGGCATCCCCGACCCGGACCCCGGCCCGGTGCTGACGATGGACCCCGTGATCGGCACCGGCACCCCCGGTGTCGGCGGCGACGACACCACCGGCACCGGCGGCACACCGGGCGGCGAGCCGTTCTGGGGTGACGAGGTCGAGCGCGTCGCCGCGCCGATCGGCCGGCAGCGCGAGCCGCGCTATCCCGACGTGCTGCGCGCGCAGCGCATCGAGGGCGCGGTGACGGTCGCGTTCGTCGTCGGCACCGACGGGCGCGTCGAGCCCGCGTCGGTGCGCGCCGTCGAGTCCACCCACGCGCTCTTCGAGCCGGCGGTGCGGGCGGCGCTGCTCCAGCAGCGCTTCCGCCCCGCCGAGTGGCGCGGGCGGAAGGTGCGGCAGCTCGTGCAGCAGCGCTTCGTCTTCACGCTCGCGCGGTGAGGACGGGTGACGCTACATTCGCGGGATGACCCCTCCCATCCAATACCGCCGCTGGGCGGACATCCCGCACGAGAAGGTCACCGACCAGATCTCGCGCAAGCTGATCACCGGCCAGCAGATGATGCTCGCCCAGGTCTTCCTCGCGAAGGGCGCGGTGGTGCCCAAGCACCAGCACCACAACGAGCAGTTCACGTACATCCTCACCGGCGGGCTGCGGTTCTACATGGGGGACGACGGCGCCGAGGTCATCGACGTGATGGCGGGGGAGGTGCTGCACATCCCGTCCAACGTCTGGCACAAGGCCGAGGCGCTGGAGGACACCCTCGACGTGGACATCTTCAGCCCGCCGCGTGAGGACTGGCTGAACCACACCGACGCCTACTTCCACCGGAAGTAGCGATGGACCTCGGACTCCGGGGGCGCGTCGCGTTCGTCGCGGCCGCGTCGCAGGGCCTCGGCCGGGCGATCGCCGACGAGTTCGCGCGCGAGGGAGCGCGCGTCGCGGTCTGCGCGCGCTCCGAGCGGATCCACGAGGTCGCCGCCGCCATCGGCGCGGCACACGGCGCCGAGACCCTCGGTGTCGTCGCCGACGTGTCGGTGCCGGCCGACGTGGAGCGCGCCATCGCCGCCACCGTCGCGCGCTTCGGGCCGGTCGAGGTGCTCGTCACCAATGCCGGCGGCCCGCCGCCCGGCCCGTTCGAGTCGCACTCGAGCGAGGCGTGGGGGAAGGCGGTCGCCCTCAACCTCGACAGCGTCGTGAACCTCGTGCGCGCGGTGCTGCCGGGGATGAAGGCGCGACAATGGGGACGCATCCTCAACGTCACCTCCATCGCCGTGAAGCAGCCGGTGGACGGGCTGATCCTCAGCAACGCCGTCCGCGCCGCGGTGACCGGCTTCGCGCGCACGCTCGCCAACGAGGTCGCGCCGTTCCACATCACGGTGAACAACCTGATGCCCGGCTTCACCCGCACCGAGCGGCTCGACGCGCTCGCCGCGCACAACGCGCAGGCCAAGGGCACGACGGTCGCCGAGGCGTTCGGCACCTGGGAGCAGCAGATCCCGATGCGGCGGGTCGGGGAGCCCGCGGAGTTCGCCGCGCTGGCGGCGTTCCTCGCCTCCACCCGCGCGAGCTACATCACCGCGCAGAGCATCGCGGTGGACGGGGGCTGGATCCGGTCGCTGCTCTGAGCGTTCGGCAGGGCGCGGGGCGGCGGCGCGTGGAAAGCGCCGCCCGCGCGCCGTCCGGGTGCGTCGCTCAGGCCCGTCCGAGCGCGGCCCGCGCCAACCGCTTCAGCAGCGACACCTGCCCGCAATGATACAGGTCGTGCTCCGCGAGCGAGCGGAGCATCGTCGCGATCGTGATCCCCGTGCCCGCCGGCTGCTCCGGCGTCGCGCCCACGTACTCGCCGAGCCGCGCCGGCGGCAGGCGGCGGACCACCGCGCACAGCTGCTCGTGCGCCGCCTCGAGCGACGCGAGCGCCTCGCGCCACGCCGCCTCGCTGCGGTCGGGGATCGGCGGCCAGTCGCCGCCGACCGGCGACTCCGACTCCCGCCGGCCGTCGACCG
>JAIBBJ010000023.1 GCA_019694735.1 Gemmatimonadaceae bacterium
AGGCTCGCCGCGCTCAGGTCCTCCATGGACCCGATGAGCGAGTGGTGGAACGGGTGCGCCGGCGGGAAGCAGAGCGCCGGCAGGCGCTCCCACCAGGTGCCGTACGGCTGGTTGTCCACCGACCAGCGGCGCTCGTTCTTCACGACGTCGCGCTGGGTGTCGAGCTTCTCCTGCGTCATCGCCGGCAGCAGCCGCGCCATCCGGTCGGCCTCGAGCCAGAGCGCGAGCTCCAGCTGGTGGCTGGGCACCGTCTCGAAGTAGTTCGTGCGGTCGAGCCAGGTGGAGCCGTTGAGCGTGCCGCCCGCGCGCTGCACGAGCTCGAAGTGCTCGTTGGCCCCGACGTTGGCGCTCCCCTGGAAGAGCATGTGCTCGAAGAGGTGGGCGAAGCCGGTGCGGCCGACCCGTTCGTTCGCCGAGCCGACGTGGTACCAGAGGTTCACCGCGACGACGGGCGTCGCATGGTCCTCGGCGAGCACGAGCCGCAGGCCGTTGGGGAGGGTGTGCTGCTCCAGCGGGATCCGCATCGTCACCATTCCAGGAAGAGCGCCAGCGGCGCCTTGAACGTCTCGGCGAGGAAGTAGAGCGGCTGCTCCATCGCCTGCGCGAGCGCCGACGTGCCCGGGCGCGCCGGGGAGGTACGCACGGCGAGCCCGTGGTGGCGCGCCGAGGTCCAGGCCCGGAAGAGGTGGAGCCCGTCCGACACGACGATCGCGCGCGGGAGGCCGCGCGCGTCGAGGATCCGCGCCACGGCGCGCAGCGACTGGTGCGTCGTGCGCCCGTTGTTCTCGAGGAGGATCGCGCTGTCGGGCACGCCTTGGCGCATCACGTATGTCCGGCTCACGGCCGCCTCGCTCGCGGTGTCGCCCTCGGCCACGCCGCCGGTGAGCACGAGCCGCGGTGCGAGGCCGCGCGCATACAGGCTCACCGCGTGGTCGAGCCGCGCGCGGAGCACCGGCGACGGCCGCCCCCGGTAGTGCGCCGCGCCGAGCACCACGATCGCGTCGGCCGGCGCGGCCCCGTCGCGCGACGCGAACCAGAGCACCGTCCCCGCCGAGGCGGACCAGAGGGCCACGAGCGTCGCGACGACGGCCAGCACGAGCCGGCGGCGGGACCGCGGGGGCGATGGAGCGCGCATCGCCGGAAGCTATCGGACCGCGCCGATGCGCGGTACGGTCAGTGACCGAAGGCCAGCAGCGCGAGCGCGAACGCGTCGAGCTCGGCGTCGAACGCCGCATCCGGCAGCGCTCCGCGCGGCGCGGCGGCCGCGAGGCCGTCCAGCTGGCGGAGCAGCAGCGCGCCGATGAACGCGGGCGGCACGCGTGGCGTGAGCCCCACCTCGGCGAGGATCGCCGCGGCGAGCGTCACCGCGGCGGTGTGGCGCGCCGCCCGCGCCTCGGCGATCGGCGCGGGACCGACCTCCGCCTCGCGGCCCAGGGCCGCCAGGAGGGCGGCCTCGCCTGCGAGCACCTCGTCGCGCGCGAGCGCGCGCCACGCCGCCATCGCATCCGGACGTCCGCCGGCCGCCCGCAGCCGCTCCGCTCCCGCCGAGCCGAGCGCCGCGACCATCGCATCGAGGAGCGCGGTCTTGCCGGCGAAGTGGTAGAGGAGCAGCGCCTTGCTCACGCCAGCCTCGTTCGCGATCGCCTGGAGCGAGAGCGCCCCCACGCCGCGCGCGGTGCCGAGCGCGATGGCCGCGCGCGTGAGGCGCGCTGCCGTTTCAGCGCGTGACAACGGTGCCCGGCTCCGGCGCCGTCGCGGCGATGCCGCGGCCGGCGAGGTCGGCGAGGAACGCATCCTGCGCCGCGGCCTCGCCGTGCACGAGGAAGAGATCGGCGAAGCGCGGCGAACTCGCGCGCACGGCCTGGAGCCAGCGCCGCAGCTCGCCGCGGTCGGCGTGTGCGCTGTAGCCGGTGAGCACCTCGACCTGCGCCCGCAGCGGCACCTCCTCGCCGAACACCTTCAGGGCGGGGACCCGGTCCACGATCCGGCGGCCGAGGGTGTGCGCCGCCTGGAAGCCGACGATCAGGATCGTCGACCGCGGGTCGCCGGCGCTGTGGGCCAGGTGGTGCAGGATGCGCCCCGACTCCGCCATGCCGGAGGCTGCGATGACGATCATCGGCCCGTGGCTGCGCATCACCGCCTTCGAGTCCTCGACCGCCGGCGTGAAGCGGAGCTGCTCGAAGTCGAAGAGCTGCGCGAGGTCGCCGTCGTGGGCGCGCACCATCGGTTCCGAGGTGTCGAAGTCGCGTGTGTTCTCGCGGAAGACCTCGGTGGCCTCGTGCGCCAGGGGGCTGTCGATCACGACCGGCACGCGCGGGATGCGCCCCTCGTGCGTGAGCTGGTGCAGATCGTAGAGCAGCTCCTGCGTCCGGCCGACGGCGAACGCGGGGATCAGCACGCGCCCGCCGCGCGCGACGGTCTCGCGGATCACGCGCGCCAGCTGGTCCCGCGCGCCGGCGACACTCGTGTGGTCGCGGTCGCCGTAGGTGGACTCCATGAGGAGCCAGTCCACGTCCTCGACCGGCTCCGGATCGCGGATGATCGGCAATCCGCTGCGGCCGATGTCCCCGCTGAATCCGAGCCGGCGACGCTGCCCGTCCTCCTCCCACTCGAGCGTCACCGACGCCGAGCCGAGGATGTGGCCGGCGTCGGTGAAGCGCGCGTGCACGCCGGGCACGACCTCGAAGCGCTCGCGGTAGCGGTGCGGTCGCATCTGCGTGAGCGTCGTCGAGACGTCCCGCAGCGTATAGAGTGGATCGGCCGCCTCCTTGCGGTGGCGGCGCAGGAACTCGGCGTCCTTCTCCTGGATGTGCGCGGAATCGGCGAGCATCACCTCGCACAGGTCGCGCGTCGCGGTCGTCGCGTGGATGTCGCCGCGATAGCCCTCCGCCACGAGGAACGGCAGGCGCCCGGCGTGGTCGATGTGCGCGTGGGAGAGGACGACCGCGTCGATCCGGTCGACCGCGTACGGGAGGGCACGATTGCGCCGTCCCACCTCGGCACGGCGTCCCTGGAAGAGGCCGCAATCGAGGAGGATGGTGCGGCCGAGGACGTGCACGAGGTGCGCGGAACCGGTCACCTCACGTGCTGCACCGACGAACTGGAGTCGCATCGCCCCTCGGGAACGCCGGTGGCGCTCAGCGCTCCGGCTTGGCCTCGCGCGCGAACACCACGGTGAGCCGCGCCCCGTCCTGCGTCATCATCGTCGGGGTCCAGCCGCCGCGGCTGCGCTCGTTCAGCAGGTCCGTCAGCGCATCCTCGTCCTCACGCTGGTGCCGCGCGAGCCGGAGGATCACGGCCTGATATTCTTTCATGTCCGAAATGATAGTAGCTTGTCGCGCATGCCCACCACCCCCGCGCTCCCCGGCCTCACCGTCGTCACGCACCCGCTCGTGCAGCACAAGATCGCGCTCCTGCGCGACCAGGCGACGCCGAAGAAGGTCTTCAAGGAGCTCGTGGACGAGATCGCGATGCTGATGGCCTACGAGGCCACCCAGGACCTCGCGCTCGAGGCGTGCGAGGTCGTGACCCCGCTCGAGACGACGACCGGCCGGCGCGTCGCCGGCAAGAAGCTCACGCTCGTGCCGATCCTGCGCGCGGGCCTCGGGATGGTGGACGGCATCCTCCGCCTCGTGCCGTCGGCGCGGGTCGGGCACGTCGGCCTCTACCGCGACCACGACACGCTCGAACCGGTGGACTACTACTTCAAGATCCCCGCCGATGGGGCCGAGCGCGACTTCTTCGTGCTGGACCCGATGCTCGCCACCGGCGGCAGCGCGGCGAGCGCCGTCGCCTCGCTCAAGCGCGCGGGTGCCGCGCGCATCCGCTTCCTCTGCCTCGTGGCCGCGCCCGAGGGCGTCCGCCGGCTGCAGGCGGCGCACCCCGATGTGCCGATCTTCGCCGCGGCGCTGGACCGGGAGCTCAACGAGCACGGCTACATCCTCCCCGGCCTCGGGGACGCCGGCGATCGGCTGTTCGGCACCAAGTAGCGCGCCGGGTCGTTCAGCGGGTGTGACCCAACGCACTTGCTCGGGATCACGTCCTCTTGTCTGGAATCACGACCGCACGTATCGTTCGCCCCGTGCTCGTCCGCGCGCGCTGATCGCCCGACGCTTCGCCCTCCCGAGATGCTGATCAACCTGCTGCCCGACTTCTTCGCCGCTCTGGAGAGCGCCGATCCGGTCGCAGCATATCACCGGTACTTCGAGACGCAGCGCGCCCTCCTCGGCGCGTACTGGCACAACTACGTCATCGAGCCCACCGGCCCGCATTTCCAGGAGGTCGTGCGCGAGACCGTCCGCGCCGACCGCGCCGACCTGCGCGCGATGCTCGAGCGCACCGACGTCGTCGCCCTCGCCCGGCAGGCCGAGGCGGCCTGCACCGAGCTCTTCGAGATCGACTCGACCATCGATGTGGTGCTCATGGTCGGCGTCGGTGCGGCGAACGCGGGCGAGCTCGTCGTCAATGGCCGCGGCCTCGCGTTCGTCTGCCTCGAGCACTTCACCTCGATCGCCAATCCGACCACGCGGGGCCTCGGGCTCGACCCCGAGCTCATCCCGATGTGGCTCGCGCACGAGATCGCCCACGGCGTCCGCTACACCTCGCCGGCCTCGCGCGCGGAGCTGCGCCGGGTCATCGGCGCCGCGAACGGCTTCTATTCCTATTGGGACACCGGGCGGCACGCCTCGCTCCGGGAGCACCTCGTCAACGAGGGGTTGGCAGTGCAGGCCTCGCGCCTCGTCAGCCCCGGGCATGCGCCCTGGGAGTACTACGGCTTCCTGCGCCGGCAGTACGCGCGCATCCGGGAGCTCGAGTCCGTGCTGTCGCGGGTCGTCACCGACGACCTCGATCGCGCCGGACTCGGCCTGCGGCTGCGGTGGCTGTCGGGCGGCATGAGCGACGAGGCCCGCACCGTGCAACGGCATGTCCTGCCCGAGCGCGCCGGCTACTGGCTCGGCGCGCGGATGGTCGAGGACGCCATCGCCGAGAAGGGCATCGCGTGGGCGCTCCGCGCCGACGCGCAGGAACTCCTCCACTTCGCCGACGCGGCCGCTCGCACAGCATAATCGTCGAGAGCGCACCGCACGGTGGACGCGCGCGACCGGCTCCGGGGCCGGCCGCGCGTCGTCAATTCCGGGGATGGTACCGGCGCGCCGGCCGGCTACTTCCCGACGCAGAACGTGCGGAAGACCCGCGCGATCACCTCGTCGCGGTCGATCCCGCCCAGCAGCTCGTCGAGCGCGTGGACCGCGGCCCGGAGGTGCGTCGCCAGGACCGGTGCCGGCAGCTCGGCGGCCTGCCACGCGTCGAGGAAGGCCGACACCTCCGCGCGCGCGGCCGTGAGCGCGTGGACGTGCCGCGCGCGGGTCACGAGCGGCAGCGACTCCGCGCGCGGCGGCAGCAGCGCGCGCGCGACCGCGCGCAGCGCGGCGCGCAGGGCCGGGAGCCCGCGCCCGTCGATCGCGCTCACGCGGAGGACGGCGCGCGCATCGAGGTCCGCGCTCACGCCGGGGAGGGCGTCGCGCGCGTCCGCGGTGTCCGCGGCCGTTTCGGCGGTCGCATCACCGGCGGGCGCGTGCAGGTCCGCCTTGGTGCGCACCGCCAGCCGCACCGCCGGCGACCGCGCCGCGACCTCCGCGCACAGTGCGCGCAACGTCGCGTCATCCTCGGCGCAGGCGAGCACCACGTGCGCCGCCGCGAGCCGAGCATGGCTGACGGCGATGCCGAGCTGCTCGAGCGCATCGTCGCTCGACCGAAGCCCGGCGGTGTCCACGAGCCGCAGCGGCAGCGGGTCGTCGTCCACCAGCAGCTCGATCGCGTCGCGCGTCGTGCCGGGCAGCGGACTCACGATCGCGCGCGGCGCGCCGGCGAGGGCGTTGAACAGCGACGACTTCCCCGCGTTCGGTGGGCCCGCCAGCACCACGAGCACGCCCTCGCGGCCGAGTTCGGCCTGCGGCTGCGTGGCGAGCAGGGCCTCGAGCTGCCGTTCGACCGCGGTCGCGGCGGCGAGTACGCGCGCGCGCGGCACCGGGCCGTCATCCTCCTCTGGGAAGTCGATGTCGTACGCGAGCAGGGCCTCGAGGTCTAGCAGGGCGTCGCGGAGGACGTCGAGCGCGCGCGTGAGTGCGCCATCGAGCTGGCAGAGCGCGGCCTGGTGCGACGCGGTGGATCGGGCCTCGATGAGGTCGGCGATGGCCTCCGCTTCGAGGAGCCCCAGCTTCCCGTGCAGGAAGGCCCGCTCGGTGAACTCACCCGGCAGGGCCGGGCGCGCGCCACCCTCGACGAGCGTGGCGAGCAGCGCGGCGGCGGCGTACGGGCCGCCGTGCACCGAGAACTCCACCGTATCCTCACCGGTGAAGGAGGTCGGCGCGTCGAAGCGGGTGACGAGCGCATCGTCGAGCGGGGCGCCCGGCACTCCGGCTGCGTCCGGGCGGTGCAGCCGCGCCCGCGTGACGCGCCGCGCGGGCCGGCCGCGCGGCACGCCGACCGCCTCGGCGAGGCGGTGCGCGTCGGGCCCGCTAAGGC
>JAIBBJ010000186.1 GCA_019694735.1 Gemmatimonadaceae bacterium
GAACGAGGAGGCCCAGATGCGCGCGCTCATCGCGGCGGGCGTGGACGGCATGTTCACCGACCGCCCGGGCCTGTTGCGCCGCGTGCTCGCCGCGCGGTGAAGCGGCGGGCGGGTGCGGGCGGGGCGATCGCCGGGGCGATCGGCGGGGCGATCGGCGCCCCGCCCAGCGCTCACTCCTGGTGCGGCCGCGCCTCCGCGACCGTCGCAATCGCCGAGGTGTGCACCGCGACATCGCCGAGCACGGTCTGCTCGGGGAGCAGCACCGCCTTGGAGATGCCGGCGAACTTGCCGACCTGGTGGAGGTAGTCGCTCATCCGCTGCATCGGCGCGAGGTACATCACCCCGCGGATCCGGCGGCCGCCGATCAGGTGCATCTCGACCTCGCGCTCGCCCTGGCTCGCGCCGGACGCGTTGACGGCCGAGAGGTTCCCGTCGGGCGCTGTGACGAGCACGACGAGGTCCGTCTGCACGATGATGTGGCCGGGCGCCTCCTGCAGCTTCGGGCGGCGGGCATCCACCATGTTCATCCAGCCGCCCTTGCGGGTGCCGAGGAAGTTCACGAGGGACATGTCCTCGGCGATGTGGATGTTGCCCTCGAGCATCGAGCCATCACGCATCACCACGTGAAGGCGCTTGCTCTCCTGGGCCCGGGTGCGTCCAACGGGTGCGGTCATGGGCGGGTCATCGGGGGTTGGGTCCGAGAATAGGGACGACCGAGCCTCCCCGGACGGCACGGGCGGCGCACCCCCGCTTGCCGGCAGCCCACCGACCGCCGAGCCTTCCCGGATGCCCGCCCGTTCCCTGCTCGTGTCCGGACGCTTCCTCCCGCGCCGCATGGCGGCGCTCGCGCTCGTCGCCGCGGCCGCGGTGGAGCCCGCCGCCGCCGGTCCCCTCGCCGCCCAGCCCGTCGAGCGCGCGCCGCGATCGGCGCCCGTGTCGCAGTTGCGGTTCGACGTCACGCTCGGGGCCGAGGAGGCGTTCCTCGCCCAGCTGAAGGTGACGGCGACCTTCCGCGTGGAGGGCCGCGAGCCCGTACTCCTCTCGATGCCCGCGTGGACGCCGGGGTCGTACGAGATCGCCGACTTCGCGCGGCAGGTGAGCGGCTTCACCGCCACGCAGGACGGTCGGCCCATCCATTGGGACAAGCTCGACCCCGACACCTGGCGGCTGGTCCCCACCGGCCGCGGCGCCGTGCGCGTCGAGTACCGCGTGCGCGGCGACACCCTCGACAACGCGCGCAACTGGATGCGCGAGGACTTCGGGTTCTTCAACGGCACCGCGACGTTCCTCATCGTCGAAGGGGTCGCCGACGTCCCCGCCCGCGTCACCGTCCGCACCGAGCCCGGCTGGCGCATCGCGACGGGGATGGCGCCCGCCGACTCCGCGCGCAGCTGGACCGCGCACGACGTCCACGACCTGCTGGACCATCCGTTCTTCGTCGGCCGATTCGACCTCGACAGCACCCAGGTGGCGGGACGCTGGATGCGGCTCGCGACGTATCCCGAGGGCTCGGTGTCGGGCGCGCGCCGTGCGCGGTACTGGGACGAGCTCACCCGGGTCGTCGCGCCGGTCGCCGCCGTGTTCGGCGAGGTGCCCTGGCGCAGCTACACGGTGCTGCAGGTCGCCGTGCCCGGATACGGCGGGATGGGCGCGCTCGAGCACGCGGAGAGCGAGCTCGCGGTGGTCGGCGCGGAGTACCTCGACGAGCCGTTCGTGCGCGCGGTGCATGCGCACGAGATCGTGCACGCCTGGAACGTGAAGCGGCTCCGCCCCGCGGACCTCGTGCCGTACCGCTACGACCGGATGCAGCCCACGACGTGGCTCTGGATGAGCGAGGGGATCACCGACTACTACGCCGACCTCGTGCTCGTGCGGGCCGGGCTCACCGACGAGGCGGCGTTCCTGGCGTCCACGCTGGAGAAGATCGACCACGTGGCGAACGTGCCGGAGGTCGCGCTCGAGGACGCGTCGCTCCAGGCGTGGATCGGCCCCACCGACGGCACCGCGGACCTCTATTACGACAAGGGCTCGCTCGCCGGTCTCGCGCTCGACCTGCTGATCCGCGACGCGTCGGACGGGGCGCGCTCGCTCGATGACGTGATGCGCGAGCTGTGGGACGGGCCCTGGAAGCAGGGCCGCGGCTTCACCGACGACGACTTCTGGAACGCCGTGACGCGCGCCGCCGGCGGCAAGGCGTTCGGCGACTTCGCGCGGCGCTACATCGACGGACGCGAGCCGTACCCGTGGGACCGCTGGCTGCCCTTGGGCGGCTGGCGCATCGTGGAGGACTCGACGGCCGAGCCGCGGCTGGGGGCGCTGCTGCGCGCGGACTCGCTCGGGGTGCGCGTGGACGAGCTCGACCCGCAGGGACCGGCGACGCGCGCCGGGCTGCAGGTGGGCGACGTCATCACGGCGATCGGCGGGCGCTCGACGCTCGACCCCGCGTTCGGCGATGCGTGGCGCGAGTTCTGGGGCCGTCGGCCGGGTGCCGTGATGACCCTCGAGGTGCGCCGCGGCGGCGGGACGATCCGCGTCGACGTGACGGTGGAGGTCACGACCCTGATTGACCGGCACATCGCGCCCGACCCGCGGGCGACGGAGCGGGCGCGGCGCATCCGCGCCGGGCTGCTCGCCGGGCGGCCCGCGGGGCGCGGCCCGACACCCTGAACGACGCGGGGCGCGGGCCATCGGCCCGCGCCCCGTGCCGCCACCGTGCCGGCGCGTCAGCGCCCGGACTTCATCCGCTTGTAGCGGGCCGCGACCGCGGGGTCGCGCGGTGCCCGCGGCTGCGCGAGCAGGCGCTCGATCTCGTCGATCTCGCGCGGCACGCCCTGCGACGGCCGCAGCACACCGGCCTCGGTCACGAGGAAGTCGTCCTCGATCCGGACGCCGATGTTCGCGTAGCGGCGCACCGCCGGGCCGATCCGCGCCTTGAGCTCGCGGTTGCGCGGGGTGTCGGCCAGGATGTCGAGCAGGTTGCCGCGCACGTAGATGCCGGGTTCGATCGTGAACGCGCTCCCGACCTGGATGCGCCCGGTCGCCGAGTACTGGTCGGGGTCGTGCACCAGCAGCCCGATGCCGTGGCCGAGGCCGTGCATGTAGTAGAGGAAGGTCTGCGGGCACGTCCGCGGCTGCTGCGCCGAGCCGCAGTCGTAGGTCGCCGTGGGCGACTCGATGAGCCCGAGGGCCGTGAGGCCGGCGGCGATGACCGCGTTCGCGGAGTCGTTCATCGCGCGCGACGGGCCATCCACGCGCACCTGCCGCTCCGCGGCCTTCTGCGCGTTCAGCACGACCTCATAGACCGCGCGCTGCTCGGCGCTGAAGCGGCCGCTCACCGGCACCGTGCGGGTGATGTCGGCCGCATAGCCGTCGAAATACGCGGCCATGTCCATCACGATCACCTCGCCCGCCTGCGCGATGCGGTCGTTCCGGTTGTAGTGCAGCGTGGTCGAGTTGGGGCCTGACCCGACGATGGTGCCGTACGACGGCCCGTCCGCGCCCTCGGCGCGCCAGCGGCCCTCGGCCGCCGCCTGCAGCTCGAACTCCGCGATGCCCGGCTGCACGAGCCTCCAGGCGTCCACGTGGCCGCGCGCGCTGATCTCCGATGCGAGGCGGATCCGCTCGAGCTCGGCCGGGCTCTTCCGGCCGCGGAGCAGGGTGATCGCGCGCCGCGCGGCCGCCTGGTCCACCTTCACCGACGGGTTGCCGGCCGCGAGCGCGTCCACGAACTGGTCGTGCACCGAACGCTCGGTCATGCGGGCGCCGAGGTCCCCGAGGACGAAGAGGGTGGGGGTCGCCTGCAGGATCGAGTCGAGGACCGCGCGGAGCACGCTCGCGTCGCGGCCCTCCATCCCGGTGGTCGCCTTCACGCCCGGCACGCCGAGGCGCGCGCCGGTCCAGACCTCCTCGGCCGGATTGCCCGGGCGGACGAAGAGCAGTTCGCGCCGCTCGCCCCCGCGCTTCACGATTACCAGCGCGCCGCCGGGCTCGTCGAATCCGGTGAGGTAGAAGAAGTGCGGATGCTGGTGGAACGGGATGAAGTCCGGGTTCGGCTCGCCGTTGCCGAGCGCCAGCAGGACGCCGTCGGGGAGCGCGTCCATGAGTGCGGCGCGGCGCGCGGCGAACTCGGCCTGCGCGACCTGCGCACCGGCGGGTGCCGCGGCCGCCAGCAGCGCGGCGAGTGCGAGGGGGGCGAGCCGGCGCAGCCGGGGCGGATGGGTCACGGGCACGATCACGGGGGACTCCGGAGGGAGGAGGCGGCAGGGGGCGCGCGCCGGGCGCGGGTCAATGGTACGGATACACCAGGAAGAAGGCGAGCGACATCGCCGCGAGGAGCCAGAGCGGGAGCGGTACCTCGCGGCCGCGGCCGAGCAGCACCTTGAGCACCGGATGCAGCAGCAGGCCGGCCGTCATCCCCACGCCGATGTTGAACGTGAAGATGGTCAGCGTGATGGTGGCGAACGCCGGGATCCACTCGGCGAGGTCGTGCCGGTCGAGCTGGCCGATGGGCCGGATCATCAGCGCCCCGAGCGCGACCAGCGCGATGCCGGTCGCCTGCGGGGGGATGGCCGTGAGGATCGGCGACAGCACGAGCGCGGCGAGGAAGAGCAGCGCGACGACGACCGCGGTCAGCCCGGTGCGGCCGCCCTCCTCGATCCCGACCGCGCTCTCGACGAACGCCCCGCACGTCGTGGTCCCGAGCACGGGCGCGATGATGTTGACGAGCGCGTCGGCGAGCATCGGGCGCTCGATCCGCGGGAGGTTGCCGTCCGCGTCGAGCAGCCCCGCGCGCGCGGACAGCCCGAGCAGCGTGCCGACCGTGTCCACGAACGCCATCACGAAGACGATGACCACCACCGGGAGCGCCTGCCATGAGAGGGCGCCGGCGATGTCGAGCTTGCCGAGCACCGGGGCGAGGGATGGCGGCGCGCTCACCACCGCGGTCGGCAGCGGCGTGACGCCGGCCAGCACGGCGAGGAGCGTCGTCGCGAGGATCCCCAGGATCAGCGCGCCGGTGACGCCGCGGGCGAGGAGCCAGGCCGTCAGCAGGAAGCCGGCGATGCCGACCAGCGTCGCCGGCGCGGCGAGGTTGCCGAGCGCCACCGGTGCGCCCGGCACGCCGAGCGCGACGATGCCGACCTGGTTGAGCCCGATGAAGGTGAGGAAGAGCCCGATGCCGACCGTGATCGCCTGCTTGAGCGCGGCCGGCAGCGCGTTGGCCAGCCAGCCGCGGACGCGGAAGAGCGTGAGCACGGTGAAGAGGACGCCCGCGAGGAAGATCGCGCCGAGCGCGACCGGCCACGGGATGTGCATCCCCTGCACGACCGTGAAGGCGATGAACGCATTCTCGCCCATGTAGGGTGCGATGGCGAACGGGCGCCGCGCGTGGAGGCCCATCAGCAGGGTGCCGGCCGCGGCGGCGAGGATCGTCGCCGTGACCGAGGCATCGCGCGGCAGCCCGGCCGCCTCGAGGATCGCCGGGTTCACGACGATGATGTAGGCCATCGTCAGGAAGGTGGCGATGCCGGCGCGCACCTCCGTGCGGACCGTGGTCCCGTGGCCGGCGAGGTCGAAGAGGCGGGTCACGGGCGGGCGGGTGGCAGGGCACGGAGGTAGGCGCGCACGACGGCCGCGGCGTTCTGGGCGGCGAGCCGCCCGAACACGGGGACCTCGTTGGCGCCCTCGCCGCCGCCCGCGAGGTCGGAGAGGGAACGGAAGGCGATGTACGGCACGCGGTTCTCGTACGCCACCACCGCGACCGCGGCCGTCTCCATGTCGAGCGCGTCGGCCTGGAAGGCGCTCCACGCCCATTCGCGGAAGCGCGCGTTGTCCACGAAGGTCGGGCCGCTGACGCCGTTGCCGCCGACCACCACGCGGGGCGCGTGCGCGAGGCAGGCGCCGTCCGGGGTGCAGCGGGCGAGCGCGACCGTGGCCGCGACGGTCCGGGCGACGCCGAGGGCCGCGGAGTCGGCGGGGAACCAGAAGCGGCGCGCCAGCGAGTCGGCCGTGCCGCCGCGCACCGTCACCGACGTGCCCTGCGGGTACATCATGCCGAAGTTCGGGAACGGCGTCGTCACGCGCGCCGGGGCGAAGCCGGTCGCCGTCTCGCGGGCGAACACCATCTCCTGGTAGTTGCCCCACTGGGCCGGCACGGTGACGTCGCCGACGTGCAGCGACGGGTTCACGCCGCCGGCGATGCCGGAGAAGACGATCGCGCGCACGGGGACGCGGTCGAGCAGCGCCTGCGTGGTCATCGCCGCGTTCACGACGCTGAAGCCGCTGAGCGCGAGCACGACCTCCTGTCCTTCGAGCGTGCCGAGATAGTGCGTACGACCGTTGATCACGCGGGTCTCGGTGATCGTCGCCGCGTGGCGGAGGGCATCGAGCTCGAGCTGGAAGGCCGAGAGGACGGCGATGCGCGGCCGCGCCGGCGCCGGCGCCGGCGCCGG
>JAIBBJ010000129.1 GCA_019694735.1 Gemmatimonadaceae bacterium
CGGCCTTCGTCGAGCACCTCGTGGGCGCCGGCACGCCGCCGGGCGTCGACGAGCACGCGGCGCTCATCCGCGCGCCGTTCGACGGCGTGGTGACGGGCCGCGAGGCGCAGGCGGGCCAGGTCGTGCTCGTCGGCCAGCCGCTGGTGACCGTCGCGCGCGAGGGCGCGCTCGGCGTGCTCCTCCGGCTGCCGGAGGAGGCGGTCGCGAGCGTCGCGCGCGACGTGCCGGTGCGGTTCACGGTGCCGGCCTATGCGGGGCGGACGTTCGAGGCGCGCGTCGCCCGCGTCTCGCCGGTCGTGGACTCGCTCTCGCGGGCGATCGAGGTGTGGGCGGCCATCGGCGCGGAGGGGCAGCGGATGCTGCGTGCCGAGATGACCGCCGACGCGGAACTGCTCGGCGCGCGCGGGGCGAAGGTCCTCGCGGTGCCGACGGGCGCGGTGCAGGTGATGGAGGGCGACACCGTCGTCGTGCTCGGGACGCGGCTCGGACAGGGGCTGCTGGTGGAAGCGCGGCCGGTGCGGCTCGGGCGCCGCACATCGGTGCTGACCGAGGTGCTCGGCGGACTCGCGGCGGGCGACTCCGTCGTCGGCCGCGGCGCGGCGATCGCGAAGGCGGAGATCCTGAAGCGCCGCGCCGCGGCCGAAGGCGGCGGCGAATGAACCGGCTGATCGCGTTCGCGCTCAAGCAGCGCTTCTTCGTCATCGGCGGCGCCCTGACGCTGGTGGCGGCCGGGCTCTTCGCCCTGACGCACCTGCCGTTCGACGCCTTCCCCGACCTGACGGGGACGCGGGTCGAGGTGATCACGCCGGTCCCCGGCATGCCGCCGGAGGACGTGGAGCGGCTCGTCACGTACCCGGTCGAGTCGTCGCTGATGGGCCTGCCGCGCGCCGAGGGCGTGCGGTCGGTGAGCAAGCAGGGGCTGTCGCTCATCACGGTGAGCTTCCCGGACGACGTGGACGTGTACTTCGCGCGGCAGCTGGTGCAGCAGCGCATCGCCGACGCGAAGGGCGCGCTGCCGACCGGCGTGGAGCCCGGGCTCGGGCCCGTCTCGACGCCGATGGGCGAGCTCTACCAGTACACGGTCACGAGCGACTCGCTGTCCCTGACCGAGCTGAAGACGCTGCATGACTACACCATCCGGCCGCGGCTGCGGACGGTGGCCGGCGTCTCCGAGGTGAACTCGTGGGGCGGGTACACGGAGCAGGTGCACGTGGTGGTGGACCCGGCGAAGCTCGCGCTGCGCGGGCTGACGCTCGCCGAGGTGCACGATGCGCTCGCGGCGAACAACCGCGCGTTCGGCGGCGCGTACGTCGAGAACGCCGGCGAGCGCTTCACGCTGCGCGGGGTCGGCCGCGCGGAGTCGCGCGAGGAGATCGGCCGGATGGTGGTGGCGACCCGCGGCGGCGTGCCGGTGCTGGTGCGCGACATCGCCGTGGTGGAGCAGGGCGGGCTGCCGCGGCAGGGGGCGGTGACCCAGGACGGGAAGGGCGAGGTGGTGACCGGGATGGTGCTGAAGCTCAAGGGAGCCGACTCGCGGCGGGTGATGGAAGCGGTCCGGACGCGGATGGACGAGGTCCGCGCCGGGCTCCCGGCCCACGTCCGCATCACGCCGTTCTATGACCAGACGGAGCTGGTCGAGCGCACGACGCACACGATCACGAAGAACCTGATCGAGGGCGGGCTGCTCGTGATCGCGGTGCTCTTCCTCTTCCTGCGGAACGTCCGCGCGTCGCTCATCGTGGCGTCGGTCATCCCGCTCTCGATGCTGTTCGCGTTCGCCGGGATGCGGCTCTTCGGCTACTCCGCGAACCTGATGTCGCTCGGCGCGCTGGACTTCGGCCTCATCGTGGACGCCTCCGTGGTGATGGTGGAGAACTTCGTGCGCCGGCTGGAGCAGGGGGCGCACGGCGACCGCGATGCGCTCTTCCATTCGGCGGCGGTCGAGGTCGGCCGCCCGATCCTCTTCGGGATCGCGATCATCGTGTCGGTCTACATCCCGATCTTCACGCTCGACGGGATGGAAGGGCGCATGTTCAAGCCGATGGCGTTCACGGTCGTGACCGCCGTGATCGGGTCGCTGCTCCTCGCGCTCACCTACGTGCCGACGATGTCGCACCTGCTGCTGCGGCACGCGCACGAGAAGCCGAACCGCTTCTTCGACGGGCTGCGCGCGGCCTACGGCCGCGGGCTCGAGTGGGTGTTCGCGCACAGCCGGGGGGTGATCGCGGGCGCGGTCGCGCTCGTGGCCGTCGCGATGGCGTCGTTCGCCTGGATCGGCACCGAGTTCATGCCCAAGCTCGACGAGGGGAACATCCTCATCACGACGCGGCGGCTCCCGAGCATCTCGCTCGCCGAGGCGACGCGGCTCTCGAGTGCCGCCGAGCGGATCATCCGCCGGTTCCCCGAGGTCGTGACGGTCGTGACGAAGGAGGGGCGTCCGGACCTCGCGACCGAGGCGATGGGGCTCTTCGAGGGCGACACGTACGTGATCCTCAAGCCGCGCGAGGAGTGGACGACGGCGCCCGACCGCGACGGGCTGGTCGCCGCGCTCGACTCGGCGCTCGCGGACATCCCCGGGCTCGAGATCTCCTTCACGCAGCCGCTCGCGATGCGGCTCGACGAGGCCGAGAGCGGGATCCGCACGGACCTCGGCATCAAGGTGGTCGGCCCGGACCGGGAGCAGAACGAGCGGCTGGGCGAGCGCATCCGCGGGATCGTCGCCGGGGTGCCGGGGGCGGCGGACGTGTCGGTGGAGATCGCCGACGGCAGCGGCCAGTACCGGGTGGACGTGGACCGCGGCGCGCTGGCGCGCTATGGGGTCACCGTCGCCGACGTGCAGCAGGCGCTCGACCTCGCGACCGGGATGCAGACGGCGACCGAGCTCGTCGACGGGCCGCGCCGGATCGGCGTCGCGGTGCGGCTGCCGGCGCCGGCGCGCCAGGACCTCGAGGCGCTCAAGCGGATCGCGGTCCGCACCGCCAACGGCGGGCTCGTGCCGTTGGGCTCGCTCGCCGCGCTGTCGCCGGTGATGGGTCCCGAGCTGATCGCGCACGAGGACGCCCAGCGCCGCACGCTGGTGATGGCGAACGTCCGCGGCCGCGACCTCGGCAGCTTCGTGCGGGAGGTGCGCGCGCGGGTCGAGGCCCAGGTGACGCTGCCCGCGGGCGTGTTCCTCGAGTGGGGCGGCCAGTACGAGAACCAGCAGCGGGCGCTCGGTCGCTTCGTGATCGTGGTGCCGGCGGCGCTGCTGCTCATCTACTTCCTGCTCTTCCTCTCCTTCAACTCCGTGTTGCAGGCGGGGCTCGTGCTGCTGAACGTGCCGTTCGCGCTGGTGGGCGGCGTGGCGGCGCTCTGGCTGCGCGGGCTGAACCTCAACCTGTCGGCGAGCATCGGGTTCATCGCCCTCTTCGGCATCGCGGTGCTCAACGGCGTGGTGCTGGTCGAGCACCTCAACCATCTGCGCCACGCCGGCAAGGACCTCGAGAAGGCGGTCCGCGAGGGGGCGATGGACCGGCTGCGGCCGGTGCTGATGACGGCGCTCGTCGCGTCGCTCGGCTTCGTGCCGATGGCGCTCTCGACGAGCGCCGGCGCCGAGGTGCAGCGGCCGCTCGCGAGCGTGGTGATCGGCGGCCTCGTCACCTCCACGCTGCTCACGCTGTTCGTGCTGCCGCTGCTCTACCGGGCGCTCACGCGCTGGGAGGAAGCGCGCGACGCGCGCGAGACGGCGGAGCGTGAGGCCGAGGCCGACGCGGAGTGGGCGACGGCCTGAGCCGAGCGGCCGACCCGCCGCGGCGGTCCCGAACGAACCCCCAATGTCGCCGGCTGTCGCGGGGCGCCGAGCTTTCCCGGCGCCCCGCGACGCTCGCACCGCGCCGAGCCCGTCCGGCGCTGCGTCCCGCCCCGAGCCCGAGCCTGCCATGGACCCGCTCCTCCGCTTCCGCGACCGTTTCCCGATCCTGCAGCGGTCCACCTACCTCGTCTCCAATTCGCTCGGTGCGATGCCCGACACCGTGCCCGCCCGGCTCGCGGAGTACGCCGAGCAGTGGGCGTCCCACGGCGTGCGCGCGTGGGCGAAGGGGTGGTGGGACATGCCGAGCACCGTCGGCGACGTCGTGGCGCCGCTGCTCGGCGCGGCGCCGCACGAGGTCGTGATGGCGCCGACCGTCACGCTGGCGCAGGCGGCGATCCTGAGCGCGATCGACCTCTCGGCCGGCCGCGACACGGTCGTGATGACCGACCTCGACTTCCCGAGCGTGCGCTACGCGTTCGAGCAGCTCGCGCCGCGCCTCGGGGCGCGGATCGTCGTCGTGCCGAGCGCGGACGGCATCACCCTCGACCAGCAGCGGCTCCATGCGGCGATCGACGAGCGCACCGCGCTGGTCGCGGTCTCGCACGTGGCGTTCCGCTCGGCGTTCATCCTCGACGCGGACGCGCTCTGCGCGCACGCGCACGCGATGGGCGCGGTGGTGTCGCTCGATGCGTACCACTCGGTGGGCGTGATCCCGGTGGAGGTGCACCGGAGCGGCGTGGACTTCCTCACCGGGGGCGTGCTGAAGTGGCTGTGCGGCGGGCCCGGCGGCTGCTTCGTGTACGCGTCGCCCGCGGCGCGGGCGCGGTTCGCGCCGGCGCTCACCGGCTGGCAGGCGCACCAGCGCCCGTTCGCCTTCGAGTACGGGATGGCGTACGCCGACGGGATGCAGCGGTGGCTCGGGGGCACCCCGGTGGTGCCGGCGCTCTTCGCGGCGACCGAAGGGCCGCGGATCGTCGCCGAGGCGGGGATGGCGGCGGTGCGCGAGAAGTCGCTGCGGCAGGTGGCGCGGCTGGTGGCGCTCGCGGATGCGCGGGGCTACCGCGTGTCCGCACCGCGCGACCCGGCCCGCCGCGGCGGCACCGTCGCGTTCGACGTGCCCAACGGCGCGGCCGTCGCGCAGGCGCTGCTCGCGCGCGACGTGGTGATCGACTACCGCCCGGGCGCGGGGATCCGGGTCGCGCCGCACTTCTACACGACCGACGACGAGGTCGAGCGGGTGGTCGGGGAGATCGACGACATCCTGCGCACCGAGGGGTGGCGGCCGTTCGCCGCCGCGCGCCCGACGGTGACCTGAACGCGCGTGGGACCCGCGGCGTGACGGGCTGCCGCGTCGGCACCCTTACGTCGGCGCGCGGTTGGCCGTAGCTTCGCCGCAGCCCCCTCCCACCACGAGCCGACGGACCGATGCCCCAGCCGCCCAAGAAGCTCCGGAAGCAGTATCTCAACAACCAGTATCCCAACGTCGTCCTGCGGTTCGAGGACGGCCACGAGATCGTGATCAAGCGGGGCACGGGCAAGACGTTCGACTGCTACGCCGGCGAGAACATCAAGCTGCTGGCGGTGTTCGATCCGGATGCGCGCGAGCGCGACCTCGTGGAGACGCGCAAGGCGGACGACTTCCCGGACGCGTGACCACCCCGCGCCTCACGCGCCCCCTGGCCGCGACGCTCCTCGCCGTCGCGCTGGGGGGCGCGTCGCTTCCGGCCCAGGGAGCGGCCACGCGCCCCCCGGCCGCACCCGGCGCGGCGGTCGCGCCCGCCGACACCGCCGCCCTCCGCCGCACGCTCGACGGCCTCATCGCCGCGCACCGCGGCACCGTCGGCTACGCGATCGTGGACCTCGAGACCGGGGCGCGCCTCAGCCGGCGGGGCGACGAGCCGTTCCCGACCGCCTCACTGGTGAAGGTGCCGGTCCTCGTCACGCTCTACGCGCTCATCGAGCAGGGCCGCATCCGCCTCGAGGACCCGCTCACCGTCCTCGGCATCGACAAGGTCGGCGGGGCGGGGCAGCTGCAGTTCCTGCACGACGGCGCCGTCGTCACCGTGCACGACGCGGCGTGGCTGATGTCCACCATCAGCGACAATACCGCGACCAACCTGCTCCTCGACCGCATCACGATCGGCCGGGTGAGCGCGCGGATGGACTCGCTCGGGCTCCGCCGGACGCGCATCCACCACAAGAGCTTCCTCCGCGCGATCGCCTCGGTCGCGCCGGACTCGTCGGCGAAGTACGGGCTCGGCGTCAGCACGCCGCACGAGATGGCGCGCCTCTTCGAGCTCCTCGCGCGCGGGCAGGCGGTGAGCGCGCGGAGCGACTCGCTCATGCTCGACATCCTCGCCCACAACGAGGACGGCGCGATGCTGCAGCGCTTCGTGGCCGACCTGGTGTCGCCGCACAAGACCGGTGCCGACGACGGCGTGCGCACCGAGTGCGCGCTGTGGACGCTCCCCGACCGCGTGATCGCGTGCGTCCTCACGAAGGACAACGCCGACGCGACCTGGCGGATCGACCAGGAGGCCCAGGTGCTCATGGGCCGGATGGGCGAGGCCATCGTCCGGACCTTCCGCCGCGAGGGCGCGCGATGACCGCGCGGCCGCC
Source organism: Gemmatimonadaceae bacterium (assembly GCA_019694735.1). Lineage (GTDB taxonomy): Bacteria > Gemmatimonadota > Gemmatimonadetes > Gemmatimonadales > Gemmatimonadaceae > Pseudogemmatithrix. Next base: position 6,410 of record JAIBBJ010000129.1, read on the forward strand.
GATCGCATGGGGCCCGG
>JAIBBJ010000069.1 GCA_019694735.1 Gemmatimonadaceae bacterium
TCACCTGCGGATCCTCGGACGGCACCGTCGCCTCGGCGGGGGCATCGGCCGTGCCGGTCGTCGCGGCGCGCGCCGCCGCCGGAGCGATCGTGCCGTCCTCGGTGAGCGAGTCGGTCACGAGCCGCAGCGCCGCGGCGACGCCGCGGGCGCGCATCTCCGGACTCGCGGTCCGGGCGATCGGTCCCCGCGCGCCGCGCGTGGCATTGGCGACCGTGGAGCCGGCGGCGTACTCCAGCCGTGCGGCCGCTCCGGTCGTGGTCGCGCGCGCCGTCGCGTCGGCGGGGAGCGTGGCGGGCGCCGGCGTGGCGCCGGCCGCGGTCGCCTGTGCGGCGGCTTGGATGGTCGTCCGAGCGGTCCGCGGGCCCTGCGTCGAGGAGAGCGCCGAGGTCGCGGAGACGGTGGAGAGCCGCGAGAGCCGCGACACGGCCGCCGGCGCCGCAGGCGCCGTCGCGGCCGCGGGATCGGTACCGCGACGAGCAGTGGCGCCCTCCTTGGCATCCACTGTCGTGCGGGGGAGTTCGATGTGGCCGGGATCCTTCGCGCCGAGCGTGCGGAGGCCTTCCGCCGCCGCCAGACGCTGCAGGAGCTCGTAGCCCGGGCCGGAGGACTTGCCGTCCACGCGGAGGTCCGCCGCGTGGCCGGTGAGGTGGCGCGAGTCGCGGGTCCAGGTCACGACGGGTCCTTCGGTCGTCCGGCCCTGCGCGTAGAGCGCGTCCTGCCGCGCGCTGCTCCGCGTGGTCTCGAGGATCTCGACCTCGTGGCCCGCGGCCTCCATGCGGTCGATGACGCGGGTGAGTCGCGCGGCGAACTCGCCATCGAGGGCCGTGGTGGAGCGGTCGGTCACGGCGGGCATCGCCGTGGCGCGCGCCGTGCGCGCGGCCCGTCCATGCGGATCGGCCGCCGTCGTGGTCGCGGCCTCGGCGTCCTCGTCCTCGCGCGCCTCGTCGGCGACGGCGTCGAGCGCGTCGGTGGCCTCCGCGTCGTCGGCCGCGAACGTGGCGATGTGCTCATGCGGGAACTGCGAGAGGTCGATCACCGGAGCGCCGCCCATCGGCACGAAGGCGGCCGGGGCGGACGGGTGCTCCTCGACGAGGGCTTCGCCGTCCATGCTGCCGAGGTCCTGCGCGAGCTCCTGCGGCAACAGGCCGGCATCGGCGAGGTCCGCGAGCGCGACGCGCGGTCCGCGTGGCCCCATCGGGCGCTGGGCGGCAGCAAGGAGCGCGGCGAACTGCACGGCGGCGTCCGCGGCGGTGGCGCGCGTGTCGGTGTCGGCGGGCGTCGCGCCGAGCGACGCGAGCGCGCCGAGCGCGCCCGTGGGGGTGGCGGTGGTGGCGATCATGGGGCGGGCGCCTTCGGCACGAGGGTGAGCACGGCCTGGAGGAGGCTCGCGGCCTTCTCCGGCGCGAGCTGCTGGAGGATCCCGGCGGCGGTCTTGTCGTTCATCATCGCGAGCGCCCGCGCCGCCTGGTCGGCGGGGAGCTGCTCGAGCGTCTTCGCGGCGCCGCGCGCATCCATGCGGCTCAGCAGGCGGGAGAGGCGCTGGTAGTCGGGTCCGGCCGGCTCCTCGCCGTTCGGGCCGATGGTGCCATCGGCGCGGAGCGAGACGACGGCGCCCGTGCCCGACCGCATCAGCGACTGGATCTGCGACCGGCCGCTCGTCGGCGCCGGCGACTCGCCGCCGTGCGCGTCAGGACCGGTGGACGGCGCCGCGGCGCCCGGGGCACGCGCCGCGTCCGCGAGATGCGGATCGGCCGGCGGCTCCAGGTCGGGCGTGTTGGGCGTGAGCGTCGCATGCTCGCCGGCGGCCGCCGGTGCGTGCTCGCCCGGCGCAGCGTGCGTGGAGTCACCGGGCGCGTCGGCCCCGTGCGTGGAGTCGGCGGCGGTGGAGTCCGCGGCGACCGGGCGCGTCATCACGGCGCCCGCGCCCCCGCCGAGGCCGAAGGCCACGGCGAACGCGATGATCGGCATCAGGGCCTTCATGCGGCCCCCTCGTCGGTGGAGGTGGGATCGTCCTGCTTGTGGGCAGCGTGGCGCTCGACCGCGAGCGCATCCATCGCGGCGCGGTCGGAGCGGCTTCGGGCGAGGCGCCACTCCTCCTCGCGCTTCTCGCGGAGGCGGGAGATCACGCGGCGCGCCTGCATCGCGGCGTTGAGCTCGCTGCGGACCTCCTCGACGACCTGCTCGCGGGCCGCGACCTCCTGTGCCGCCACGTCGAGGTGGCGGTCGAGGGCGCCGAGCACGCGCTCGGCCTGGTGGAGGGCGCCGACCGAGAGCGCGGCACCGTGGGCGCGCGTCAGGTCGGATCCGCTCGCGCCCCGCAGCTGGTGGAGCGCCTCCATCGCGGCACGCGCCTCGGCCGCGGCCTCGGCGGCCGAGCCCAGCTTGCCCGCGATCGCCTGCTCGCGCTGCTGGCGCAGGTCGAGCACGCGCTGGAGACCGAACGCGAAGCGGCTCTGCGGGACGGTCACGACGGCATCCTCATCTGGTTCAGGCGGGGCGCGGTGCCCGGACGGGGCACCATCGCCGCCGCGCGTGTGCCGATCTCGGCGAGCTGCTGACCGGTCTGTTCGAACGGCGTGTACTCGTCGGGCGGCTGCTGCAGGAGATCGAGGACCGGACCCCGCAGGTCGATCGCGGCGTCCACGACGGGGTTGGAGCCGCGCTGGTACGCGCCGACGAGGATCAGGTCCTCCTTCTCGCGGTAGGCGGCTTCGAGGCGCTGCACCGCGCCGGCGTGGTCACGCTGCGTGCGCGTGATCACATGGTCGCGCACGCGGCTCTTGCTCTCGAGGATGTCGATCGCCGGATAGTGCCCCGCGCTCGCCAGGCGGCGCGTCAGCACGAGGTGGCCGTCGAGGATCGAGCGCGCGGCGTCGGCCACGGGCTCGGTGAAGTCGTCGCCGTCCACGAGGACGGTGTAGAGGCCCGTGATTCCGCCCTGCGCGCCGTTCCCCGCGCGCTCGAGCAGGCGCGGCAGGTAGGCGAAGACGGACGGCGGATAGCCCTTGGTGGTCGGTGGCTCGCCGACGGCGAGCCCGATCTCGCGCCACGCCATCGCGACGCGGGTGACCGAGTCCACCATCAGCAGGACCTGCTTGCCGCGGTCGCGGAACCACTCGGCGATCGCCGTCGCGACCAGCGCCCCGCGCGCGCGGAGCAGCGCCGACTCGTCGCCGGTGGCGACGATGATGACCGAGCGGGCGAGCCCCTCGGGGCCGAGCGCGTTCTCCACGAACTCGCGCACCTCGCGGCCGCGCTCACCGAGCAGCGCGATCACGTTCACGTCGCTCTCGGCGCGGCGGGCGATCATGCCGAGCAGCACCGACTTGCCGACGCCGGAGCCGGCGAAGATGCCGACGCGCTGCCCCCGGCCGATCGTGAGCAGGCCGTCGATCGTCCGGACGCCGGTCACGAACGGCTCCTCGATGCGCTCGCGCTCGAGGGGGTTGGGCGGGTCGTTCGAGAGCGGGACGCGCTTCTCGAACTCGATCTTCCCCTTGCCGTCGATCGGCATCCCGAGCGCGTTGACGACGCGGCCGAGCATCGCCTCGCCGACGCGCACGCCGAGCGAGCGGCCGAGGTCGGCGACGCTCGCGCCCGGGTGCAGCCCCTCGAGGTCGCCCAACGGCATCAGCAGGGCGCCGCGCTCGTGGAAGCCGACGACCTCGGCGAGCACCGACCGGTCGTCGGAGAGCGAGGTCACGCGGCAGAGCGAGCCCATCCCGAGCTCGAGGCCGGTGGCCTCGATCACCAGGCCGACGATGCGCGTGACGCGCCCGAGCGGGCGGAGTCGCGGCACCAGCGGGACCTTCGTCGTGAGGGCATCGAGCGTGGAGGCGACCATCGCGGCACGTGAGGGTGGGAAGTCCGCGAGGAGGAAAGGCAACCGCCGTGCCGCGGGCCGCGCGCGCGGGTCAGCGCGCCAAGTCGTTCATTCGCAACGAGTTGTGTGAGAGGTGCGCGAACCGGTCGAATCCGCCGCCGCTCGGCAATTCATGCCGTGCGGCAAGGGCGGCCGGGCGACTCAGGCGTCGAGGCCGGTCAGGGCGCGGAAGATCGCCTCGATGGCGATGTCCACGCGGCCGTCGATGATGCGCTCGCGGCCCTCGACCACGCAGCCGCCGCGGACGATGCGGGGGTCCTGGACCCACGTGACATCGCGGAAGGCGGACTCGCCGGCGAGCAACGCGTGGTCCTGCGGGTTGAGCCGCACGCGCAGGGCCTGGTCCTGCGGGAACTCGGTCACCGCGGCGTGCACGAGCTCGCGGATCGCGGACGGGTCGAGCTGCACCTCGCGCTGGATGACCTGGCGCGCGATGGCGCAGGCGAGCGCCGTGAGGTTCTCCTCGAGGACGCCGACATACGATTCCTCGTGCTCGCGGAGCCCGGTGATGGCGGCGTGCAGCGCGTTGACCGCGTCGGCGACGCGCTGGTCGGCCGCCTGCTGGGCGTCGGCCCGGCCCGCCACGCGTCCCTCCTCGAACGCCTGGCGGCGCGCGTCGGCGAGGGCGCGCACATGCTGCGCCTGCATCTCCTCGCGCAGGTGCGCCACCTCCGCCGGCGTGTAGTTGCCGTGGTGCGGCTGGCGGCTCCGGTCCGGCGGCGGCGGCGCCGCCGGCGCCGGCAGCTCGGCGAGATCCCACGGGCTCGGCGTCGCCACGGCGCGGAGCGGCGTCGCGGGCACGGCCCGGATCGCCTGCGGCGGGGTGACGGGGCGTGGGGCGGTCACGAGAGCACGTCGTCGCTGGCGGAGGCGAGCACGATCTCGCCGGCCTCCTCGAGGGTGCGGAGCGCCGTGACCACCGCGGCCTGCGCCTTCTCGACGTCGCGCTTCCGCTGCGGGCCGAGGTTCTCCATCTCCTCCTGCAGCGTCGCGACCGCGCGGGACGACATCCCGCCCATGATCTTCTTCGTGAGCTGCTCGCTCGCGCCCTTGAGGGCCAGCGCCAGCGACTTGACCTCGACCTCGCGGAGCAGGCGCTGCACCGACTTGTCGTCGAGCGTGGCGATGTCCTCGAAGACGAACATCAGGTCGCGGATCTGTTGCGCGAGCTGCGCATCGCGCTGGCTCACGCCCTCGAGCAGCGTCTTCTCCGACGACGACGGCACGAGCGCGAGGATCGACGCCACGGCCTGCGGGCCGCCGGAGGTCGAGAGCCCCTGCTGGGTCTCCAGGTCCTCGGTCCAGATCGAGCGCTCCACCAGCTGCAGCATGTCGGGCGAGACCTTCGCCATCGTCGCCATGCGGTAGACGACCTCGGCGCCGAGCTCGGGGGCGAGCTCCTTCAGCACCGTGGCCGTCTGCGTGGGCTGCAGGTGGGCGAGGATCAGCGCGATGGTCTGCGGATGCTCGTTGCGGAGCATCGTCGAGAGCTGGGCGGGGTCGGCGTTGCGCAGCCGGTGCAGCCCGGCGGTGTCGGCGAGCTGGGTCTGGATGCGCTTGAGCATCGCCGAGGCCTGCTGCGGCCCGTACGCCTGCTCGAGCATCTTCTGTGCGTAGTCGATGCCGCCGTGCGCGATGGAATCCGCCACGCCGAGCAGGTCGAGCCACTCCTTCAGCACGCCCTCGGCGAGCCCGGAGTCCACCGCGTGCATGCGCGCGATCTCGACGCCGATCGCCTCCGATTCCTCGGGCGACAGCTTCTTCTGCAGCTTGGCCGCGGACTCGGTGCCGAGGACCATGCAGAGGATCGCGGCCTTCTGGCGACCGTTCAGGTCGGCCTGCGGGGACTTGCGGGCGGCGGAGGACATGGCGGGGCGGGGAGGCTCAGGACCGGTCAGCCGTCACGGAGCCAGGCGCGCATCAGCTTGGCCGCGACCTCGGGCTGCTGGTCGACGGCGGCGACGACCTGCTCGCGGATCGGGTTGTTCGGGATGTGGATCAGCGGCGTCGGACGCGGGGGGGCGGTCGGCGCGGCGCCGTGGCCCGGTGCATGCCCGTGGAGGTCCGGCATCGCGCCGGCCGGGAGGCCCGCCGCCCCACCATACGCCCCGGCCAGGCTCGGCGTGAGCTGGTCGGCGCCGAGCAGTCCGGCGGTCGCGGCTGGCGCGGCGAGCGCGGTGACGGTCTCGGTCGTCTTGCCGGCCGCGCGCAGCGCGAGCAGGGCGACGACGAAGGCGAACAGGATGCCGAGCGCGCCGAGGGCAGGGCGCTGCACCTGCTGCAGGGTCTCAAGGGTGGTCGGGGCGGCGGGCGGCGGGACCGGGCGCGGCGCGATGAACGGCAGCATCGCGACGGTCACGACGTCACCGCGCGACTCGTCGAAGCCGACCGCGCTCTTCACCAGCGTCTCGACCTGGGTGCGGAGCCCGGCGGTATCGACCGGGGCGCCGGCCGGGGCGGGCGCCGTGCCCG
>JAIBBJ010000126.1 GCA_019694735.1 Gemmatimonadaceae bacterium
CAGCAGCACGCCGGGATGGCGGCGCACGGCTCGCCCGAGCCCCGCGCGCGCCTCCACCCTCGCCCCCGCCTCCGCCGCGCGCGCCGCGTCCGCCGCCAGCGCCTGCGCCTTGAGCAGGCGGATGCGGTGCGCCGCACGCAGCCGGTCGAGCGGCCCGAGCGAGGGCACGTAGCGCGCCCGCAGGATGTCCCATTCCTTCTCGAAGAGCTGCCCCTCCGCCACGGTCTTGCTGGTCGCGTGGAACCGGTAGCCCGCCACCGGCCGGTCGAGCGCGTGGCAGCGCACGCCGCGCGCGAGGAGTGCGGCGTACAGATTGATGTCGAACAGGTAGCGCAGCGACACGTCGAAACCGCCGACCTGCTGCACGAGCGCTCGCGACCAGACGTGCCCCGGCTGCGCGGCCTGGAAGCGCGACGAGAGGAGGTCGAGCATCGTGCGCGGCACCGCGGGCAGGTGCCACTCGTGCACCGGTGCGTCCGCCGTGCCGAAGCCCACGACTCCCCCCGCGATCCATTGCGCCCCCGGGGAGCGCTGCAACGCGTCGAGGAGCGCGGCGAGCGCGCCCGGCAGGTACACGTCGTCGCTGTTCAGGTACGCCAGCCACGTCCCGGTCGCGCGCGCGATCCCCTTGTTGAGGGCGTGCGACTGGCCACGGTCCTTCTCGCTCACCCACCACGCGAGGTGCCGCTCGTAGCGCCGGATGACCTCGACGCTCTCGTCGGTGCTGCCGCCGTCCACGACGAGGAGCTCGAGGCCGGCGATGCCCTGCGCGAGGATGGAGTCGAGCGTCTCGGCGAGGAAGCGCCCCTGGTTGTACGAGGGCGTCACGATGCTCAGGAGGGGCGCCATCACCCCTCCTTGCGGGCGATGAGCGCGCGCGTGTCGGCGCACTCGTGACGCGCCCGTTCCCAGGCCGTGCGATCGAACCGGGGCTCGTACGCGAGGTGCTCCTCGACGTGCACGACCGTGCAGCCGGCCGCGCGCAGCCGCGCCTCCACGCGCGGCCATTCGACATGGTCGTCCGGCCAGATGTGAAGGTCGCCTTCGGGCATCCAGCGCGGGTCGAGCCAGCGCTGCCAGACGAGCCACGGCCTCATCCGCGCCCAGTAGCGCCGCGGATCCACGAACCGGGACCAGCGCTTCTCGGGCCAGACGACCGCGCCGTGCAGGTACCGGGCGAGCGCCGGCGGCGGATCCCAGTAGGCGGGTGCCTTCTCGTGCTCGAGGAGGATGACGCCGCCCGGGCGCACCACGCGGGCCATCTCCTCCACCAGCGCGAGGTAGTCGGGCACGTGGTGGAGCACGGAGTAGGCGCCGACGAGGTCCACGCTCGCGTCGCCGAGCGGCCGAAGGTCGGTGCCGTTGAGGACCATCGTCATCAGGCGGTCGCCCGCGCCGAGGCGCGCCCGGAGCGTCTCGAGCATCCGCGGCGCGACATCGCTCGCGAGCACCTTCCCGGGATGGTCGAGGAGCTTCGCCGCGAGGTTCCCGGTCCCGGCGCCGATGTCGAGCATCACGCGCGTGTTCGGCTGGGTCGCGGAGCGGATCGCGCCCACGGCGCGGGCGACCGAGGCGACGAGGCGCGATTGCTCGACGTCGTTCCAGATCTCCGGATGCCGCGCATCGTAGCCGCCGAGGAGCCGGTCGTGGGCGGCACGGTTCGCCGCGATGCGGCGGCCCGCGGTCGTCATCGCCACCGGAGCTGCTGCGCGCGGTACGCGGCCGTCGCGCCCGAGGCGAGGTTGTGGGCGTGCGCCGAGACGCCGAAGCCGATCAGCACCCAGAAGAGCGTGCCCGGCGCCCCGGTGAAGATCTCCGAGATGAGGAGTGAGGCGAGCAGGGCCAGTGCACCGGAACGCGCGGCATTGGCGAACGGGTCGAATTGCGCATCGGCCAGGCGGATGCCCTGCACGACGATGCCGGCCACGCCGAGGAAGAAGAGCAGCCCGCCCGGCCAGCCGAAGAGGAAGAAGACTTCGAGGAGGCCGTTCTCGAAGTTGCGGATCCCGCCCGATCGGCGCGCCGTGACCGCCGAGCCGGTGGCGCCGAGCCCGGCGCCCTCGGCGTAGTCGAGCACCAGCGTGTACGCGGCGCGGGCGACCATCACGCGGCTCCGGACCGAGGAGTCCGTCTCCCCGGACGCGATCGACACGATGCGCGACGTGATCCCCTCGCGGATGCGCGGGATGGTGATCACGGGCAGCGCCATCACCGCGACGAACGTGAGCGTCAGCCAGTTCCGCGGCAATCGGCGCACGGGCTGCGTGACGAGCTGCAGCACGAGGCCGAGCGCGAAGCCGAGCCAGGCGGTGCGAATGCGCGACAGGAGCAAGCCGATGAAGCCCAGCACGAGCGACGCGAGCCGCCCGCGCACGTCGGCCGAGAGGAGCAGCAGGAGCCCGACCTCCATCACGACGGCGAAGGTGCCCGGCATCGTCATCGACCCGAAGACGCGCACCGAGAACGGCTCCGGCCGGCCGATCGACTGCAGGTCGGTCGAGACCATCCAGAACGCGTCCCACGGCGGCATCGTGACGAATTGGAAGACGCCGTACGCGGCGGCGGGGCCGATCCCCCAGGCGAGCGTGCGCAGGAACGCCTGGCGCACGTCCGGGTACCGGCGCCAGTGGAGCGCCACGTGCAGCCCGACCATCGCCGGCGAGAGCCACGTGAGGTACGCGTAGAACGCGGCGACGAGGCCGTTGCGCAGCGCGCCGACGAGGAACCCGTACGTCACGGCCGCGATGACGAGGAGCGCCGGTGCGAAGAGCACCCCCCGGAGCTCCTTGAGGAAGCGCAGCAGGGTGATCACCGCGACCGCCGATGCGAGGACGGGCGCGGCGAGCGCGAGATTGGTCGGGTTGAAGCCGTGGTGCAGGTCGAGCACACGGCGGAGCAGCGGCGTGTAGAACCAGAGCGAGACGACGAAGGCGAGGTAGCCCGCCGGGTTCCGCCAGACGAGGGTCACCGCGGTCGCCGCGGCGGCGACCGCCCACGCCGGCGCGAACACCCCGCCGCCCGCGCCCGCGAACCCCGCGAGCGTGAGCAGCACGAAGCCGGTCACGGCGAGCGTCTGCAGCGACGGGAACGCGGAGGCGCGCGGCGCCTCGGCGACCGGCAGGGAGGAGGCCGTCACGCGGCCCTCAGGACGTCGGCGGACCCGGGCGCGGGGCGCGCGTCGCCGGCAGCACGCCGCGCCCGCGCAGCGCACGCCGCAGGCGGCGCCGCGCCGACGACGCCGCGTAGCCGAGCAGGCTCACCGCCACCGTCGCCGCCGTGCCGTGTACGAAGAGCGAGAAGGGGGCGAAGCCGTCGCCGCCGCCCACCGGGACCGCGATACCGCTGGACGTAGGGGCCGCCGCCATGCCGTTCAGCCGCCGGATCAGCTCCGCGTCGGCGCCCCAGAGCATCCCGGGGAGCGTGGTCGTGAAACCGGAGCTGAGCAGCGGGTCGCTCGCGCGGAAGATGAACATCGTGCCGAGCCAGAGCCCGATGAGCATGATGGTGCTCAGATAGAGCAGGCGGGACGTCAGCCCGCGGCGGCCCCGGCCGCGCCGCCGGCCGGTCCACGGCTGGTCGAGCATCCACCAGACCAGGAGCGAGACCGCGAGCGAGAGGACCAGCACCAGCGGGGCCGCGACGAGCTCCAGCATCGCGAGCAGCGCGCCGACGAGCAGCGCCGCGCCGAACTGCCCCGACGATGCGGGGCGCTCGGCACCCGTATCGAAGATCTCCGGCACGAGCTCCGGGCCCGTGTCGTTCCCCGCTGCCACGCGCGCCCCGCCACGGGAGGCGCGACTCACGCCGCGGCTCCGTCGCTCATCGCCCGTAGTCGTAGTAGTAGCCGTAGCCCGACCGGTACCGCGACCCGCGGCGGAACTCGACGTCGTTCAGCACCGCGCCGGCGAGGTTCACCTGCACGTTGCGCAGCTGCGCGACGGCGAACCGCAGCTCGTCCCGGTCCGTCCGGTCCGACCGCGCGACGAGCAGCAGGGCGTCGGCGTGGGCGCCGATCAGCGCCGAATCGGTGAAGAGGTTGAGCGGCGGTGTGTCGAGGAGCACGTAGTCGTACTGCTGGCGCAGCCGGTCGAAGAGCGGCTGCAGCCGCTGCGCCACGAGGAGGTCGGCCGGGTTCACGCTCGGCGCCGAGCCGAGCGGGAGCACGTCGATCGAGCCGCCCCCTTCCATCGCGACGCGCCGGATGCACTCGCCCGGCGATGCCTGCCCGTACATGAGATCGAAGAAGCCCGGGGCCGGCGGGATGCCGAACACGTCGTGCACCGTGCCGCGCCGCGTCTCCGCATCGATCAGGATCACCCGCTGGCCCTGATGCGCCAGGGTCACCGCGAGGTTCACGGCGGTGGTCGTCTTCCCGTCGCCCGGCAGGGCGCTGGTCACGACGATCACGCGCGGCGGCTTCGGCGGCGTGAGGTAGTTGAGGTTCGTCCGCAGCGACCGGTAGGCCTCGGCGGCCGGCGTATGGTAGTCGCGGCCGGTGGCCGGGACGCCGTCGCGCTGCGTCGCCGCGCCCGTGCCGCCCACCGCCACGGGGGGCCCGAGTCGATACGCACCGGTCCGGGCCTGCTGCTGCAGGTTGGGGATGATGCCCACCACCGGGACGCCGACGAGGTTGGCGAGGTCCGCCTCGGTGCGCACCGTCGTGTCGAGCCACTCGCGCAGGAAGGCGATGCCGACGCCGACGACGAGGCCGGCGAGCACCGCGATCGCGAAGATCAGCGCCTTCGATTGCGAGATCTGCGCCGGCGCGCCGAGGGCCTCGTCGAGCACCTGTGCGGTCGAGTCCTGCACGGCGGCCGTGATCTCGGCCTCCTTCAACCGCGACTGCACCATCATCGACAGGTCCTCGAGGACCCGCCGGTTCCGTTCCAGCCGCTGGAACGTCAGCTGCTGCTCGGGGATCTTCTTGCGCGCCTCCTCGAGCGACTCGACCCGCTGGTCGAGCACGCGGATCTGCGCGTTGACACCGGTCAGGAAGCGACGCGCGCGGTCCTCGATGACGTCCTGGACCGCGTCGATCCGGCGGTCGAGCGCGCGGACATCGGGATCGGTCGGCATCCGGCGGTTGAGCAGCGTCGTGCGCTCGTCCACCAGTTGCGAGAGCCGCTCCACCTCGGACTCGGCGATGCGCGCGTCCGAGAACGCGTCGGTCGAGAGGATGCGCTCGAGCAGGGCGCGGCGCCGCGTGGTCGAGTCCGTGGACTGGGCGCCCTGGAAGGCGAGATTCAGCTGCTCGCGGATGCCGCGCAGCGTCGCCGCCGCGCTCTTCAGCTCGTTGATCTCGGAGAAGAAGTACTGCGCCTGGTCCTCGGGGGTGGTGATCCCCTCGCGCAGCAGATAGTCGCGGATCTCGCCCTCGGCCCCGGCCAGCTGGCCGTCGAGCGAGCCGAGCTGCGCCTCGAGGTAGGCGACCGTCGCCCGCGCGCTGGCGCGCTCGAGGTCCATCTTCCGGCCGACGAAGCGCCGCGCGACGACGTTCGGCACGTCGCGCGTCAGCTCGGGGTCGGTGCCGGTGAACGTGATCCGGAGGACGTTGGCGTCCCGGTTGGGCTGCAGCACCTCGAGGGCCGCCCGCAGGCCGCTGGCCACCGCGAGACGCGAGACGACCACGAGCGTCATCCGATCCTGCTGCCGCGCCTCCGGCTTGAACGCGAGCCGGAGCCCGGGCAGCACGATCGGCGTCGTGTCGGCGAAGGTGCCGAACGCGGTGTCGCGCGGGAGGCCGCGGACCGACCAGCCGCGGCCGTCCCGCTGGAAGCGGTACTCCGCGTCCGGCGCGTCGGGCGCGACCTCCGCCCACGCGACGAGGGCGCTGCGCGGCGTGCGCTGCGGCGACGCCACCGCGAGGCGCAGGCCGAGCGAATCCACGACCTCGAGTGCGAGGTTGCGGCTCGTGATGATCTCGGTGCTGGTCGCGAGCAGTTGCTGGTAGTCGGGCCCGAAGTAGAACTGCGCGGACGCGGCCGGCTTCGGCTCGTCGATCCGCACGGTCACCTCGGCCTGGTACAGGGGCTCCACGCGCCCCGACGCGACGACGCCGGCGGCCACCGCGAGGCCCACGCACACCACGATGATCCACGCGCTGCGCGCGATCGTCGCCCACCCGCGCCGCAGGTCCAGCGGCTGGTTCGGCTCGACGGGCACCACCATCGGCAGGTTGCTCATCCGCCCCTCAATTCCGCAGCAGCACGGCGATCGAGATCACCGAGGCGATGATCGTGGAGACCGCCGCCACCGTCGTGATCTGGCGCTGGTTGCGGATCCACCACGACTGGTCCTGCACGAAGATCGCGTCGCCCGAGCGCAGGTTGAACGCGCCGAGCGACTGTTCGACCGAGAGATCCATCCGCGAGCCGTCGTATCGGATCAGCTGCACGCGCGGCAGCCCCTCGGCGCCGATCGTGCCCCCCGCCCGCGCGATCACCTGCACCGTCGTCGACGTCGGGTCCACCGGATAGACGCCCGGCGCGCGCACCGAGCCGAAGACCGGCACCGGCCGCACGAGGCGCACGTCCACCGGCGTGTTCACGATCCGGTCGCGGAACTTCGCGATCAGCAGCGTGTTCAGCGAATCCGCCGTCAGCCCGCCGAGCTTGAGCCGCCCGAGCGACGGCACGATGGCGGTGCTGTCATTCTGCACCAGCAGCTCGCCGGACAGCTCGGGCTCGCGCCACACGTTGATCTTCACGATGTCGCCCGGCTGCGTCGTCCACGGCTGCAGCATCGACGCCGGGAGGGGCGCGACCGTGGGCGGCCGCGAGGGTCGGCACGCGGCCAGCGCGGACACGGCCACGAGCGCGAGGGCCGTGCGCGACCAGCGCCGGCCGGGGCGGGGAGAGTGACGGGAGGATGGCATCTGTCCCTCAATACGACCGAGGGGCCGCGCCCGAAACAAACCCGGGGGGACCCGGTCAGTAGGCCCCGCGCATCGACAGAACCGCTGGCAGCGTCCGCGCGAGGATCACGAGGTCGCGCCACACCGTCCAGCCGCGGATGTACGCCGCCTCCAGCTGCACGACCGCCTCGAAGTCGGTGATGGCATTGCGCCCCCCCACCTGCCACGGGCCGGTGATGCCCGGCAGCACCTCGAACCGCACGAAGTGGTGCGGCTGGTAGCGCGCCACCTCGCTCGGCAGCGCCGGCCGCGGGCCGACCAGGGACATCTCGCCCCGGAGCACGTTGACCAGCTGCGGGAGTTCGTCGAGCGACGACCGGCGAAGGAAGCGGCCCACCGGCGTCAGGCGCGGGTCGCCGCGGACCTTGAAGAGCGGCGCGTCCGCGTACTGGTTCGCCGACGCGACCTCGGCCTGGCGGGACTCGGCATCCTCGACCATCGTGCGGAACTTGTAGAGCGTGAACGCGTCGCCGCCCAATCCCACGCGCACCTGACGGAAGAGGATGGGACCGCGCGAGGTGAGGCGGACCGCCGCCGCGACGAGCACGATCACGGGCGCGCCCAGCACCAGCCCCACCGCGGCCCCGGCGAGGTCGAGCGCGCGCTTCACCACGAGCTGCAGGCCGACGAGCGCCGGCCGGCTGAGCATCGCCAGCGGCTCCGCGCGCCGCAGCAGGAAGCTCGGTTCGTCGAGCCGCTGGAAGGCGCGGCGGCGCGTCGCGAACACGCGGCAACCCGCGCTCGTCGCGGCGATGATCAGGCTCTGGAGCGCGCCGTCGGCCAGCGGCCCCACGAGCACGACCGCATCCGCGCTGCGGCGCTGCAGCGCCTCGTAGAGCTCCCCCATGCCGTCGGCGGTGTCGGTCGGCCACGCATCGCTGATGGGGAAGAAGCCGGGCGGCGCGAGCTCGGGATCCTCGGCCACGCGCCGGGCCCACTCCGCGCGCACGCCGTCGAGGACGTCCGGCAAGGCGACGATGAGCGTGCGCGCCGGTTCCAGGCCCTTCGGGTCGATCGAGCGCAGCGCACGCGTGATGACGACGCGCTGCGCCATCAGCGCGCCCCAGGCCACGGCGAGCAGCACGCCCACCGCCCCGGCGCGCGCCACCAGGAACGCGGTCCAGATCTCGGTCCAGCGCGGCAGCGCGAGCCCGAGGAGGAGCGCGGCGAGGATGCGGCCCCCGTGCCGCTCGCGCTCGGTGTACGAATAGCTGCGCGTGGCGACGAGGCAGAACGCCAGCGCGCCGAGCCGGCGCGCGAGCGGCAACGGCTCGATCGGGATCAGGAACCGGAGGAAATCGCCACCCCCGGGGCCCAGCGCGCGCCCCATCTCCTCGAGCGGGAGCACCGCGAGGGCGATGAACACGAGCGCGAGGGTGACGACGTCCCCCGCCACGATCCCGCCGCCGTACACGACCTCGCGCCAGAAACGGCGGCGCTGCAGCCGCACGGCGCGCTGGCGCGCGCCGAGCTTCGCGATGTGCGCGGTCGGCTCGGTCGGGGTGGCGAGGGGCATCGGCTGGATCGGGAGCACGGCGCGGCCGGGGGCCGTCCGGGGTTTACCTTCTCCGCGGTTGACTCGTCAGCGGTGCACGGAGTCACCGGACGCGCGTGCCCGCGTCCTCCCCTGTCGCGTCCACGCTCGAGTCCCATGGCCGTAGAGTCCGGCATCACCCCGCCCGCCGATCCCGTCGAGGTCGAGCGCCTGCGCGCGATCCTCGCCGAGGCCGTCGCGCGCCACGCCACGGACATCCACATCCGCGCCGGCGATGCCCCCTACGTGCGCGTCGAGGGCGAGCTCGTCCCGCTCGAGATGCCGGCGTTGAACGCGAAGCAGACGTTCGAGATGACGCGGCACATCCTCGTCACGTCGCAGAACGCCCCGGACATCGCGCACGTCCACGACCATTCCGGTCCGTGGAGTGCACCCGGGATCGGCCGCTTCCGGCTCAGCCTCCTGAAGCAGCGCTCGTCGTTCATGATCGTCCTGCGCGTCATTCCCGATGTGCTGCCGACCTTCGAGTCGCTCGGCCTCCCCGCGTCCCTCGCCTCGATCGCCCTCGCCGACTTCGGCCTGATCCTGGTCGCGAGCGCGCAGGGCGGCGGTCGGTCCAGCACCACCGCCGCGTTCGTGAACCACCTCAACTCGAAGGCCGTCCGGCGCCGCCACGTCGTCACCGTGGAGCGCGCGCTTCGGTTCCTGCACAAGAACCACGCGTGCGCCGTGACGCAGCGCGAGATCGGCATCGACACGGACTCGTACGCCGCGGGCGTCCGCGCCGCCATGGAGCAGGACGCCGACGTCATCGTGATCGGCGACCTCGAGGACCCCCACATCGTCGAGCTCGCGGTCCGCGCCGCTGAACAGGGCCGCCTCGTGATCGGCCAGATCCGCGCCACGGACGCGACCACCGCGCTCCGCAGCTTCCTCGACCGCATCGCCCCCGACCGCCGCGACTCCGCGCGCCTGCAGCTCACCGAGCTGCTCCGCGGCGTGGTGGCCCAGCGCCTCCTCCCGCGCGCCGACTCGCGCGGACGCATCGCCGTCGCCGAGGTGCTGCTGATGACGCCGATGGTGCGCGACATCCTCGGCGACCCGGGGCGGTTCGCCGAACTGCGGAACGCCCTCGCTGAGGGGCGCGCCCAGTTCGGGACGCAGACGTTCGACCAGCACCTCGCCGACCGCGTCATCGCCGGCCAGGTCTCGTTCGACGTCGCGGTCTCGCTCGCGACCAACTCGCTCGATTTCGAACTGCAGCTCCGCGGCCTCCGCCGCTGAGCGCGGCGCGCGCCGGCCACGGCGCGCCGACGGACGGGTCAGCGCTCGCCGAGCAGCCGCGCGAGTGCGCGGCCCCACCAGCTGCGGGCCTGCACGGACTCCACCGGCGCCACCGGCAGCGGCCCGTCGCCGGACAGGATGCGCGCCGGATTCTCGACGGTGAGCCGCTGCACCTGCGCCGCCGCCCCGCGCCGGGCCAGCAGCGCCGCGGCCTTCGCCGTCGACGGTTCGCCGCGCGCGTGGAAGTCGCTCGCGAGATAGTCGATCCAGCCGAGCGAGAGCAGCACGTTCGCCACGGTGCGCGCGCGCTCGCCGTGCTGCCCGAGGAACGAGCCGGCGTTCACCTGCAGGTGCGCCCCCGCCGCGCGGCAGCGCGAAAGCACCGTGAGGCGCGCATCGTGGTTCCGGTAGCGCTCGGGATGGGCGATGATCGGCCGCCAGCCCTGGCGGCGGAGGTTGTGCATCGCCCACTCGGCGTTCGGCGGGAGCTGCATCGCCGGGAACTCCACCAGCACGAACGGGCCGCCGGCGAGCCGGAGCCGGGCGTCGGAGAGGTCGGGATCCGGATCGTCGAGCATCAGCTCCACGCCGCGCGCGATCCGCGGGAGCGCCGGCCCCTCGTACGCGGCATGCGCCGCCTCCAGCGCGGCCCACGCCGCGTCGAACGCCTCGAGCCGCGCGGCGAACGCCGCGGGGAGCTTGGTCAGCGAGGCATCGAAGTGCGGCGTCGTGAGACAGGTCGCCGCGCCCTGCCCCGCGAACTGCGCCAGCGCCCCCAGGGACTGCGCGACCGACTGGGACCCGTCATCGACCGCCGGGAACAGATGACTGTGGAAGTCGGTGAAGCCCTGCCACAGCGCCGCGTCGCCCCCCGTCATGCGCTCACCGTCCACCCTGCGCGCGCCACCAGCGCACCGTCTCGGCGAGGCCGACGTCGAACGCGGTCCGCGCCGTGAAGCCGAACGCCTCGCGCGCCCGCGACGTGTCGAGGGCCCGGCGCGGCTGTCCGTTCGGCTTCGTGACGTCCCACGCGATCCGGCCGGTGTAGCCCACCGCCGCCGCGACGGCGCCCGCGAGTTCCGCGATGCGCACCTCGCGCCCGCTGCCGAGGTTCACCGGGTCCGCACCGTCGTATCGCTCGGCCGCCAGCACGATCCCCTCGGCGGCGTCATCCACGTAGAGGAACTCGCGCGTCGGTGAGCCGTCCCCCCAGAGCACCACCTCCGGGCGGCCTTCGACGCGCGCCGACTCCATCTTGCGGATCATCGCCGGGATGACGTGCGACGTCTCGAGGTCGAAGTTGTCGCCCGGGCCGTAGAGGTTCACGGGCAGCAGGTGCACCGCCGCCATGCCGTACTCCTGGCGATACGCCTGCGACTGCACGAGGAGCATCTTCTTGGCGAGCCCGTACGGCGCGTTCGTCTCCTCCGGATAGCCGTCCCAGAGCGCGTCCTCGCGGAACGGCACCGGCGTGAACTTCGGATAGGCGCAGATGGTGCCGATGCCGACGAACTTCCGGACCCCGAAGCGCCGCGCCTGCTCGAGCACCTCGACGCCCATCACGAGGTTCTCATAGAAGAAGCGCCCGGGATGCGCGCGGTTCGCCCCGATCCCGCCGACGACCGCCGCGAGATGGATGACGACGTCCGGACGCGTGTCCTCGTACAGGCGCACCACCCGGCTCTTCTCACGCAGGTCGTAGTGCGCCGAGCGCGGCGCGTACACCGCCGCGCACCCCCGCCCCTCGAGCGTGGCCACGACGCGCCGCCCGAGGAAGCCCGATCCGCCCGTGACGACGACGACCGCGCCGGAGAGATCCATGGAGGGGGAATGTAGCCGCGCGGGTCCGCCGCCCGCACCGGGCGTCCGGGGCGGGCGCGGGCCTAGCGCCCGAGCTCGAACCGCAGGGCCGAGGCCAGGCTCGGGAAGCGGAAGGCGAACCCGCTGCCGGCGAGCGCAGCCGGGCGCACCCGCTGCGAGGCGAGCACCGTGCCGTCCGCCATCGCGCCGAAGAGCAACCGCAGCGCGGCCGCCGGGACCGGCACGAGCGCCGGTCGGTCGAGCACGCGGGCGAGCGTGGCGGTGAACGTCGCATTGGTCACCGGCTCCGGCGCCACGAGGTTCACCGGCCCGCGCACCGCGGGTGACTGGAGCACGTGGTGCACCGCGCCCACCCAATCCTCGCGCGCGATCCAACTCATCCACTGCGTGCCCGAGCCGAGGCGCCCGCCGGCGCCGAGCCGGAACGGCGTCACCATCTTCCCGAGTGCGCCGCCCGCGGGATTCAGCACGATCCCCGTCCGGGCGAACACGACGCGGATGCCCGCCTCGACCGCGGGGCGCGCCGCCGCCTCCCAGGCCTGCCCCACGTCGGCGAGGAAGTCATCGCCTGCCGCACTCGACTCGTCCAGCCAGGTGTCGCCACGCTGGGCCCCGTACACGCCGATCGCGGACCCGCAGACCAACACCTCCGGCTTCACCGGCATCGCCGCGAGCCCCTCGGCGAGCAGCCGCGTGCTGCGGACGCGGCTCTCCAGGATCGCGGCGCGCGCCGTCGGCGTCCAGCGCTCCGCGATGGTGCTCCCCGCGAGATGGACCACAGCATCCACACCGGCGAGCCCGCGCGCGAGGGCGCGCACGGCCGTGCCATCGGGGTCGCGGGTGAGGTCCCACCGTACGTCGCTCGCCGGACCGCGCCCCACGCGCACCACCGCGTGCCCGCCGGTCGTGAGGAACGGCACCAGCGCCCCGCCCAGGAAGCCCCCGGCGCCCGTCACCGCGATCCGGCGCGCGCCGCGCGAGGCGAACGCGGCGTGCCGCTCGAGGTCCATCCGCGTGAGCGCGTGCCGCCACGCCAGCAGCCGTTCGAGCGACGCTCGCGTGAAGGCGTCCGCCACGAGGGCGCCGAAGGGCGGCAACGGGAGCGCGTATCGGATCGTGTCCTCGAGCACGCTCGTGCCGTCGGTCTGCGGCTCCATGCGATGCACGTGCTCCCACGCGGCGAACGGGCCGCGCCGTTGCACGTCGCGGAACTCGAGCCCGCGCCGGTATCCGACGTGCTCCATCTCCCACGTCGTCGTCGCCGGCCCCACCGGCACGGCGAGGGTCACGCGCGAGCCGTCGGTGATGCCACCGCTCCGCGCGAGGACGCGCGCCGGCTGGAATCCCGGCGTCAGCCGCTCGAACGCGCCGGGACGCTCGTGCCAGGCGAAGAGCGCCTCGGCGCTCACGGGCATGGGGCTGCGCCGCGAGACCGTCGTCTCGCCGCCGATCGTCGTCACTGCGGGGGATCGTCCACCCGTCTCCAGAGGTACCACGAGGCCACCGTGCGATAGGGAGCCCAGCGCGCGCCGACCTTCGCGACACGTGCCGGGGTCGGGTGCGTCCGCAGGCCGTAGAGGAGCTTGATGGCCTTCTGGATCCCGAGATCGAGCACCGGCAGCACGTCCGGTCGGCCGAGGCGGAACATCAGGACCATCTGCGCCGTCCACTCGCCGATGCCGCGCACCTGCGTCAGTGTCGCGATCACCTCCGCGTCCGCCATGTCATGGAGCGCGTCGATGCCGAGCGTCTTCGCGTGCGCGTGGCGCGCGAGGTCCTTGAGGTACTCCACCTTCCGCCCCGAGAGTCCGACGGCCCGGAGGCGCGCCCCGGGTGTCCGCAACACCTCGGCCGGCGTCGGCGCGCGACCGCCGAAGAGCGCGAGGACACGGCCGTGGATCGTGGATGCCGCCGCCCCGGAGAGCTGCTGGTACACGATGGAACGCGCGATGTGGTCGAAATGGGTCCCGTCCTGCTCGCGCCGCCAGCCGCAGGCGCCCGCCGTATCGATCCACCGGCCGAGCACCGGGTCCACCGCGCGCAGGTGCGCCAGCGCCTTCGCGTGGCGCGGCGGCATCAGGCCGGCGTCGCCAGCGTCGCGGTGACGACCTTGAGCACCTCGTTCAGGTCGAAGGGCTTCGCGAGGAAGGGCGGCCGCGAGCCCGCGACGACCAGCCGCGACGGGTCGTGCGCGAGCCCGCTCATCAGGATCACCCGGGGCGGGCGGGCCGCCGCGAGCATCTGCTCCGCGAGCGCGACACCGCCCATCACGGGCATGACCACATCCGTCAGCAGCAGCGCGGGAGCCTCACCCAGTTCCGCGGCGCGCTTCAGGGCGTCGGCGCCATGCTCGGCCTCCTCGACCCGGAATCCATTGAACTCCAGCGCCCGCTTCAGCGTGCGCCGGATGGCGGCATCGTCGTCCACCACCAGCACCAGCGGTTCGGCGGCGGTCATGCGGGCACCGCCTGCGCGACCGCCTCGAAGGCCGTCTCGGCGATCGCCGAAGCGTCCGGTCCCGCCACGAAGATCCATTCCGTGTTCCGCACGTGACTCACCTGCCCCACGCGTTCACCGCGCCGATTGTGGATGCCGATCCGGGCCCCGACGTACCGCGGTGAGTCCACCGGGACCACCGCGACCTCGCCGAACCGCTCGGCGAGCAGGCCGCGGATCGCGGCCTCCGTGAAGAACCCTTCGTTCGAGAATGAGAGCAGGACATGCCGCGCCCGCACGTTCAGGACCACCTCCCGGAAGGCGGCCCACGCCGCGCCCCGGATGTTGAACGCGCTCTTCGTGGTGCGGCAATCCGCCCGCTTGCGGGCCACCCCGTAGGCCGCCGGCGCATCGCCCCGCACCAGCGTCTCCCAGATGTGGTAGTTCGAGTGATACGAGTGCTGGTTGTACGGGGGGTCGAGGTACGCGACATCGTAAGTATCGGCGCGGGCGACGCAGACTCGCGCGTCCTCCTGCAGGACGTGCCCCGGCCCCGGGAGCAGGGGCGGCAGGCGGAGCGTGACCGGTCGGGCGCTCCGGGCCGACCACTGCTTGAGGTACGCCATCTGCAGGCCCGTGGTCGAATCCACGCGGTCGGCCGCGAGCAGCAGCGCCGTCAGCAGGATCGCGCGCTCGGCCGGCGTCGCATCGAGGCGGTCGAGGTGCGCGCGCATCGCGTCGATCCGCATCCCGTTCTCGGGGCGGAAGAAGCGCGCCTCCTCGCAGAAGGTGCGCGTGACATAGCCGCGGGCACCAGGCTGCGCTTCGAGCTCCGCCGCGAGCGCGTCCAGCCGGGCGCGGCGCACGGTGCGGGCGTCGGTGGCGATGCACGCCGTCGCGATCACCGCGCTGTACGAGGCGAGGTCGTTCGCCGTGACCGTGAACCCGGCCGCCTTGAGGCCCTGCGCGACGCGCGTCGTTCCCGTGAACAGGTCCAGCGCCGTGCGCGCCCCCGGCACCGCCTGCGCGAGCGCCACCAGATGCGGCACCAGCCGCCGCTTCGACCCGAGGTACTTGATCACCTTCGGAAGGTACGGCCCGCCGCCCCCTCGCCACCAGTCGAGTACCCCACCTCGCGCCCGCCATGATAGCTTGCAGGCGGCCCGCGCCCTGCAACGGCCACTGCGGCCCCAGCGCCGCGCGCCCCGCATCACCACCACCCGGAGACCGCATGCGGATCACCAAGGTCGGCGTCATCGGCGCCGGCGCGATGGGGGCCGGCATCGCCGCCCTCGCCGCCTCCACCGGGGTGCCGGTCGTCCTGCTCGACATCCCCGGCAGCGACGACCCGCGCTCCCCCGACCGCTCCAAGCCCGCCCGTGACGGGCTCGAGCGGCAGCGGAAGGCCAAGCCCGCCGCCTTCCTCGATCCTGCCGCCCACGTGCGGATCACCGTCGGCAACACCGCCGACCACCTCGGCCTCCTCGCCGACTGCGACTGGATCTGCGAGGCCATCATCGAGAAGCCCGAGCCGAAGCAGGCGCTCTTCGCGCAGCTCGAGACCATCGCCCCCGACGCCATCGTGACCTCGAACACCTCGGGGATCCCGATGGCGCTGCTGCTCCAGGGGCGCACCGCGCGCTTCCGCGAGCGCTTCCTCGGCACGCACTACTTCAATCCGCCGCGCTACATGCACCTCCTCGAGCTCATCCCCACGGGGGAGACGAGTCCGGAGGTGCTGGCCACCGTGCGCCACTTCCAGGAACGCATCCTCGGCAAGGGCATCGTCGTCGCCAAGGACGTCCCCGGATTCGTCGCCAACCGACTCGGCGTGCACGGCATGGTGGTCGCCGGTCGGCTGATGGTGCAGCATGGCCTCACCATCCCCGAGGTCGACACGCTCACCGGCGCCCTCATCGCGCGCGCGAAGACCGCGACCTTCCGCACCGGCGACCTCTCCGGCCTCGACGTCCTCGTCCACGTGACGGCCGGACTCTCGGCCACCACCGGCGAGGACCTCGCCCTCGTGCCGTTCGTGCACGAACTGGTGAAGGCCGGTCGGCTCGGCGACAAGACCAGGCAGGGCTTCTACCGGAAGGATGGCAAGGCGATCCTGGCGCTCGACTGGCGGACGCTCGAATACCGGGACATGGGGCGGTTCTCCTCCGAGGAGATCGATCGCATCGCGAAGCGCCCGGCCGCCGAGCGCGTCGCGCTCGCCAAGGACCTCGGCGGCGCGCACGGTGCGTTCCTGCGCGACCTGCTCGTCGAGCAGTTCCATTACGCGTGCACGCTCGCCCCGCAGCTCGCCTACGACCTCGCGGCGATCGACCGCGCGATGGAGTGGGGATACGGCTGGGAGATGGGCCCCTTCCGCACGATGGACGCCATGGGCCTCGACTGGCTGCGCGGCGAGATGGCGGCGCGCGGCCGGACCGTCCCGCCGCTCCTCGCGGCGGCCGGTGCGTCGTTCTACGCGCCGGCCGACGCCGTCACCGTGGCCGGCGGCGGCAGCCTGGAGACCGTCCCGGCGCTGGACGGTCCCGGCCGCGCGCCGGTGCCACCGATCCCCGGCCAGCTCCTGCTCGCGCATCTCCGCCGACAGGGCAAGGTCGTCCGCGAGAACGCCGAGGCCCGGCTCGTCGACCTCGGCGACGGCGTGCTCGGCCTCGAGTTCTGCGGGAAGATGAACACCCTGGGCGCGGGCGTGATGGAGATGGCGGCGATCGCACTCGACACGGCGGCCAAGGGACCGTGGCACGGGCTCGTGATCGGGAACGACGACCCGCGCACCTTCACCGCCGGCGCGAACCTGGCCGGCGTGGGGCAGGTGGTGCAGGCCGGTGACTGGAGGACCGTCGACGCGATGGTGCGGCGATTCCAGGACACGGTGATGTCGTTCCGCTTCGCGCCCGTCCCCGTCGTCGCCGCGCCGTTCGGCCTGACGCTCGGCGGCGGCACGGAGATCGCGCTGCATTGTGACCGCATCCAGGCGCACGCCGAGCTGTACATGGGGCTCGTCGAGGTCGGGGTCGGGCTGATCCCCGGCGGCTGCGGCACCAAGGAGCTCGCCTTCCGCTTCACCAACGCACTGGAGCCATACGCCGAGGCGGATCCGTTCGAGGGCATCAAGCGCGCATTCCAGATGATCGCGCTCGCGCAGACGAGCACCTCGGCGCATGAGGCCCGCGCGATGGGCTTCCTGCGGCCGGTCGCCGACCGGATCTCGATGAACCGCGACACCCTCATCGCTGACGCGAAGGCGCGGGTGCTCGACCTCGCCCCCGACTACGTCGCGCCGGCCCCGCGCCGGATGACGGCGCTCGGCCGCGCCGGCGTCGCCAACCTCGCATACGCCCTGTGGTCGTTCAAGGAGGCAGGCCAGGCCAGCGACCACGACGTGCGCATCGGCACCGAGATCGCGAAGGTCCTCTGCGGCGGCGATGGCGCCCCGCGCGAGGTGAGCGAGCAGGACCTGCTCGACCTCGAGCGCGACGCCTTCCTGCGTCTCCTGGGCACGAAGGAGACCCAGGCGCGCATCGCCCACATGCTCACCACCGGCAAGCCGCTGAGGAACTGACCCATGAAGACCGAAGTCGTGATCGTCAGTGCCGCCCGGTCCGGCGTGGCCCGCGGCAAGAAGGATGGCTCGCTCGCCGCCGTGCATCCGATCGACCTCTCCGCGGTCGTCATGCGCGAGGTCGTGCGGCGCGCGAACGTGGACGCCGCGCTGATCGACGATGTCGTGTGGGGTTGCGCGATGCCCGAGGCGGGCCAGGGCCTCAACCACGCCCGCATGGCGATGCTGCGCGCGGGCTTCCCGGTGGACGTGTCGGCGATGACCGTCAACCGCTTCTGCTCGAGCGGCCTGCAGACCATCGCGCTCGGAGCACAGGCCATCCTGAGCGGGATGAACGACGTCATCCTCGCCGGAGGCGTCGAGATGATGAGCGCCGTGCCGATGTCCGGCTACCACACGCGACTGCATCCCGAGATGACCGAGGCGAGCATCGGGATGGGCTTCACGGCCGAGCGGGTCGCGACGCGGTGGGGCATCACCCGGGCGATGCAGGACGAGTTCGCGCTCGGATCGCAGCAGAAGGCGGCGGCCGCGCAGGCGGCGGGGCGCTTCGCGACGGAGATCGTGCCGGTGCCGGTCGAGCGCACCACGTGGCGGGGCGCGGAGCGGGTCAGCGAGACCGTGATGTTCGCGACCGACGAGATGGTGCGCGCCGGCACGACGCTCGATGGGCTCGCGAAGCTCCCGCCCGCGTTCAAGCCGGGCGGCACGGTGACCGCCGGCAACGCCTCTCCGCTGAGCGATGGGGCCGCGGGTGTGCTCATGATGTCGCGCGCCAGGGCCGAGGCGCTCGGGCTCAGGCCGCTCGCACGCTTCGTCACCTTCGCGACGGCCGGCGTGGAGCCCGACGTGATGGGCATCGGCCCGGTGAAGGCGGTGCCGAAGGCGCTCGCACGCGCCGGCGTATCGCTGCACGACGTGCAGCTGATCGAGTTCAACGAGGCCTTCGCCGCGCAGGCGCTCGCGGTGATCACGGACCTCGGGATGGATCCCGCGCGCATCAACGTGAACGGCGGGGCGATCGCGCTCGGGCATCCACTCGGAGCCTCCGGCGCCAAGCTCACGGTGCAGCTCTTGCACGAACTGGGACGACGCGGGGGCGGCCTCGGGATGGTGACGATGTGCATCGGCGGCGGCATGGGCGCGGCCGGGCTCTTCGAGGTCTATCCTGCGTAGTGGCAACGGTTTGGCGACCCCACCCGATCGGGCAGGGTCGCCCACCCGCCCAGGATTAATCCCTTGCACCTTTTGGTGCAAGCGTACATCCTCTGGCAGACGCCTTCCCGGAGCGGAGTGATGGCCACGATGACGCAACCCTATTCCCGCAGTGAGCGGTCGACCGCGATGTCGCGCGCCGAACGCATCGACGCGATCGAGCAGGAGATCCGGTCGCGCACGCCGCGCCCGTCGGCGCGGCTCCACATCTCGCTCTCCAACCCGCCGATCCGCACCGTCTATCAGGCGCAGATGCGGATCAGCGGCCGCCGCGACGACGTGCTCGATTTCGTCGCGGCGCTGTACGACGAGGTGAAGGGCATGGTCCGCCCCGACGGCACGCTGCCGCTCGCGGTGCAGGCCATCGAGAGCGAGAGCTCGGAGCACATCCAGTTGCTGCTCGTCCGGGACCTCTACGAGGCCTGAGCCCCGGCTCGACCCCGCTGACGGACGAACGCCCCGGTCGCGATGCGATCGGGGCGTTCGTCATTCGGCGGGAGCGCGGGCCGGGTCGGTCCTGCAGATGACGAGGCGTGTGGGTCCGGCGGCGTGCTGACCTGCGCGCGCTCGCATGCGCGCTCACATGCGCGCACTCATTGCCGCCGGCGCCGCTCCGTGACCCATGCGGGCATTCCGCTCGACGTCGGGTCGAATGCCGACGCCTCGATCGGCACGCCCGTCCGGACCCAGACGTACTCTTCGCGCAGGGTCTCGGTCCCGTTCGTGAAGAAGCGGATCTCGCGCTCAACGAGCGCGTCCCCCTCGCGCGAGAAGCCGCCGACCTGCGTGTCGCTCCGTGCGCCGCTCGCGCCGGGCTGCAGGATGCGGACCACCACGAGATCCCGATCATCCACCCAGAACTGCCGTGACAGCGTGTCGCCCGCGGCCGCGCCCACCACCGTCACCGGGCGCCCCTGCCAGATGTCGGCGCGGGTCTTCGCGAGATCGAACCCCAGCGCGCGCAGCTTCGCGAGCACCGGGTCCACCGGGCCGACGTGCACGTCGTGCAGCAGCACGAGCAGCGGATGCACCAGCGCCCGCGCCACCGCCGGCCGCCCGCCCATGGACTGGTAGATCGAGTCACCACGGAAGATGGTGCGTCCGATGAGCGAATCCCCCCGCATCATGTCGAGCCGCAGCTTGCCGGGACGCTCCATCGTCTCGTACCAGGTCTCTTCCGGCCGGCTCGAGCCGGGGAAGGTCGTCCGCTGTTCGAAGATGAGCGTCGTGAACCAGCGGTCCCGATGGGCTGCGTTCATCCGGCGGAGCAGCTCCTCACCGGCCTCGGCCGGCGGGTGCGCGACCGTCAGCAGCGCAGCGACGGCGAGGGGCAGCAGGAGGGGCGCTGGCATGCGACTCCGGGGCGTGGACCACCGGAATCAACCGTGGCGCGCGGTGCACCGATAGTCCGCCCGGTGCGACCGGTGCGCCCGCCACGGGATCAGCCGAGGGGAGCCGCCACGGGATGGGCGCCGGTCCGACGCGAAGGATCAGAGCGGCCGCTGCTCCGAGATGCCGATGAGGTTGCCCTCGGGATCCCGGCAGAACGCCATCCACACCTCGAACGTCGCGGTCTTGCCCACGAGGTGCGGCGCATCGTCGAACGGCACGCCGCGCGCGCGGAGGTCGTCGTAGGCGCGCGTCACGTCCGGCACCGCGAAGTAGAGGATCGAGTTCCGGTGGTCGAGCTCCGGCGCGCTCGGCGGCGAGAGCATCAGCCGCACCCCGCCCGCGTCGAAGAACGCGAGCCCGTGCATCTCGAACTGCAGCGGGAGGCCGAGCCCGTCGCGGTAGAAGGGCACCGCCCTCGCCACGTCGTGCTGGACGAGGGCGATCTGCTGCAGCGCGCCGAGCCGGATGCCGTCCATCGGTGCTCCTCGGTGGGGGCCGGCCGGGTGGCCTTGCCCGTTTGTTAGCAATGCTAAATATTATCCGGCATGGCGGCGGAGCGCGCAAGGGGTGGGCGGCCGGCGAACGGCCGGACGGAGTCGCCGGCACGTGCGCACGGCACGCTCGCCGAACCGCTGCACCGGGTGGTGCTGCACCTGTTGCGCACCCTCAGGCGCGAGGACGACGAGAGCGGCCTGTCCCCCGCCCGCCTCTCCGCCCTCTCCGTGCTCGTCTTCGGCGGCCCCACCACGCTCGGCCGGCTCGCGCAGACCGAGGGCGTGAGCGCGCCCACGATGTCGCGGCTCGTGGCGGAGCTCGAACGCGAGGGCTGGGTCCGGGGCGCGCCCGATCCGGCCGATGCGCGACGCCGGCGGCTCGAGGCCAGTGCGGCCGCCCGACGGCTCCTCCTCGCCGGACGCGACCGACGCCTCGGTGCGCTCGACGCGGCACTCCGACGACTCGGCGCGACCGATCGCAGCCGCATCGCGCGCGCGCTGCCGGCACTGCAGCATCTGCTGGCCGCGCTCGACGACCCACATGCGGACGGGCCCAAGGCGGTGGCGAGGGCGGTGCCCAGGGTCGCGACCGCCCGTCCGCGGACCCGCGCGAGACGCCGCTTCGACTGATCAGCCCGCGGCGGCCCGCCCGCCGAGCGCGGCCAGCAGGTGGACCGCCTCGCCGAGCCGCCCGAAGCGCTCATCCGTCGTGAGCCCCTTCCGATGGCGCGCGAAGAGCTGCTGCGCGATCACCGCGACCTTGAACAGCCCGAACGCGTGATACCACGCAGCGGGGCGCATCGCCCGCCCGCTGCGCTCGAGATAGCGCGCCCAGAGCTCGGCGCGCGTGAGGTTCCCCGGCAGCGCGGTGACCCCCAGGCCGAGCGCCTTGAACGTCGGGGGGTCGCCCGCCTCCACCCAGTAGGCGAGCGCCGTGCCCACGTCGAGCAGCGGATCGCCGAGCGTCGCCATCTCCCAGTCGAGGACGGCGATGATGCGCGCGGGGTCGGTCGGATCGAGTACGAGATTGTCGTACTTGTAGTCGTTATGCACGAGGCACGCGCCGCTCTCACCCGGCTGCCGCTCGGCGAGCCACGCGGCGAGCTGCTCCATCGCCGGCACGGCATCGTCGCGGCTCCGATGCCACCGTTCGGTCCACCCCTCCACCTGCCGCCCGACGTACCCCAGCGGTCGCCCGAGGCCGCCGATCACGGGGTCGGCCGGCGTGGCGCCATGGATCGCGACGAGGGTGTCCACGAAGCTCGCGCCGAGGCGCGCGAAGGTGTCCGCCGTGCAGGCGGACGGCGCCGTGGCGCCACGCAGGATGAGCCCGCGCATCCGCTCCATCACGTAGAACGGCGCGCCGATCACGGTCGCGTCGTCGCAGACGGCGAGCGCCTTCGGCGCGGGGATGCCGCGCAGCTCGAGGACCGACAGGATCCCCGCCTCGCGCGGCATGTCATGCGCCTTCCCGGCCGCGACGCCGTGCGGCGGGCGGCGCAGCACCGCCTCGCCGTGCGCGCACGTGAGCAGGTAGGTGAGGTTCGAGAACCCACCGGGGAACTGCGACACCTCGCGGACCGGGCCGAGGTGCGGCACGTGTGTGGCGAGCCACGCGTCGAGCGGCTCGCGCGGCAGCTCATCGCCGGCACGCACGGCGCGTGGCTCGCTCATCGGCGGCCCCCCGGGGAGCGGGTCATCCCCGCGCCCTCCAGGATCCGCCGGCCGACCGCCGACTTGTGCACCTCGTCCGGTCCGTCGTAGATGCGCGCACCGCGCTCGTGGCGGTACCAGTAGGCGAGCGGCGTATCGTCGGTCATCCCGAGCGCCCCGTGGACCTGGATCGCACGGTCGAGCACCCGCTGGAGCACGCCGGCGACATGGAACTTGATCAGCGAGATGCCGTCGCGGGCCGCATGCGCGCCCTCCCGCTCGATGCGGTGGGCGACGTCGAGCACGAGCAGCCGCGCTGCATCCATCTCCGCGCGAGATTCGGCGATCCAGTGTTGCACCACCTGCTGCCGCCCGAGTGGCTCGCCCGGCGCGAGCTCGCGCGTCACCGCGCGCTGGACCATGAGCCGGAAGGCACGCTCGGCGATGCCGAGCCACCGCATGCAGTGATGGATCCGTCCCGGGCCCAAGCGCTCCTGGGCGAGGGCGAAGCCGGCCCCCTCGGGCCCGATGCGGTTCGCTTGCGGCACGCGGACGGCGTCGAACCGCAGCTCGGCATGGCTCGCGTAGTCGCTGCCGCCTTCGCCCATGACCGGGATGTTCCGCACGAAGGTGATGCCCGGCGCCCCCATCGGCACGATGATCTGGCTCGCGCGTTGGTGCGGCGGGGCGGCGGGATCCGTCACCGCCATCACGATCGTGAAGGCGGCGCCGTCGGCCGACGAGGTGAACCACTTATGGCCGGTGATGACGTAGTCCGACCCGTCCGGCACGGCGCGGGTGTCCATCCACACGGGGTTGGATCCCGCGTACTCGGGCTCGGTCATCGCGAAGCAGCTGCGGATCTCGCCGCGCGCGAGCGGGGCGAGCCACTGCGCGCGCTGCGCGTCGCTCCCGTGCGCGAGCAGCAGCTCCTGGTTCCCGATGTCGGGCGCGTTGCAGCCGAAGAGGTAGTGGCCGATCGGGCTTTCGCCGAGCACGGCGCTCACCTCGCCGAAGGCGGGGAGCGCCAGCCCCATCCCACCGAGCGCCGCCGGAAGGTGCGGTGCCCAGAGCCCGCGGCGCTTCACCTCGGCGCGCACGGCGGCCAGGCGCGGCACGAGTGCGGCGAACGGGCGCGCGAGGAACTCGCGCTCGAGCGGGAACGCGTACTCCTCGAGCACCGCGCGGACCGGGCCGACGGGGGCGCTCATGCGCCGCGGTCCTGCTGCGTGGCGCCGCGGGCGGACGCCTCGAGCGCCGCCCACTGGGCCGGCGTGAGCTGGCCCATCCACGAGAACTGGCCCCCGCCCTTCAGCTTCTCCCCGCCGTCGATGGTGATGCAGTCGCCGTTGATGTACTCGGAGATGTCGGCCATCAGGAACGCGGCGAGGTCAGCGAGCTCCTCGAGCCGGCCCGGGCGCTGCAAGGGGATGCGACCGAGCGCCGACTCGAGGATCGTGGCGTCCGGGAGCAGGCGGTCCCACGCGCCCTTGGTCGGGAACGGACCGGGGGCGATCGCGTTGCAGGTGATGCCGCGCGGACCCCACTCGACCGCGAGCGACCGCGTCATCGCCAGCACGCCGGCCTTCGCCGCCGCCGACGGCACCACGTAGGCCGAGCCGCCCTCGGCGTAGCTCGTCACGATGCTCAGCACGCGGCCCTTGCGCCCGGCCTCGAGCCAGCGCTTGCCCAGCTCGAGCGTGCAGTAGAACGAACCGTGGAGCACGATGCCCAGCACCGCGTCGACCGCGCGGTGCGAGAGGCGCTCGGTCGGCGCGGCGATGTTGCCGGCCGCGTTGTTGACGAGCCCGTCGAGTCCGCCGCAGCGCTCCCAGGCCGCGGCGATGGTGCGCGCCACCGCCTCGGGGTCGCGTACATCGCACGCGAGCGGCACCACGGTGCCACCGTGCGCGGCCATCATCTCGTCGGCGGCACCCTGCAGCAGCGCCTCGCGGCGCGAGCTGATCACGACCGTCGCGCCGAGCTGGAGGAAGCGCTCACCCATCGCCCGGCCGAGTCCGGTGCCGCCACCGGTGACGAGGATCGCCTTGCCCTGCAGGAGGTCGGGTCGGAAGGTCACTTGAGGAGCACCTCGTCCCAGAGCCGCATCATCCGCCGTTGCGAATCGAGCCGCGCCCAGCGCGACTGCCAGCCGTGCGCGTCGATGGGATACGTGACGAACTCGAAGTCCTTGCCGAGCTCCATGAGCCGCTGCACGAGGCGCACCGCGTCCTGGTACTGCACGTTGTTGTCCACGAGGCCGTGCTGCAGCTGCAGCCGGTCGCGGAGCCCCTCGGCGTGGTAGATCGGTGAGCTCACGCGGTACGCCGTCGTGTCGTCCACCGGCCCGCCGTTGAGGATGCGCGCCGTGTAGCCGTGGTTGTAGTGCGCCCAGTCCGTCACCGAGCACTGCGCCACGCCGCCCTGGAAGACGCCCGGGTGCTTGAAGAGGGCCATCAGCGTGAAGAAGCCGCCGTACGAGCAGCCGAAGAGCCCGATCTTGCCGGGGTTCACCCCATAGCGCTGCTGGAGCACCGGGATCGCGGCGAGGGCCGACTGGACATCGCGGTCGCCCATCGCCCGGTAGATGTCGGTCCGCATGTCCCGCCCGTAGCCCGAACTGCCGCGATAGTCGAGCACGAGGTAGGTGACGCCGCGCGCCGCGAGGTACTGGGCGGTCAGGGCACCGCCATGGGCGCTCGAGCCGGCGAAGGACTTGTGCACGCCCTGCGCATAGCCGGCACCGTGGATCTCGAGCACCGCCGGCCGGGTCGCCACCGTCGTCAGCGGCCGGTAGACCCTCGCGTACACGGGCTTCCCGCGATCGTCGGGGAACGAGATGAACTCGCTCTCCGGCCATGCGATCCGGTAGAAGGCATCGGTACCCGAGCGGGTCACACGCACCGCGGGCGCTCCGGCGCGCATCGGCTGCAGGTACAGATCGGTCAGCTCCCTCGGGTTCGACCAGCGGAACGCCAGGACCTGCCCGTCGGGGGACGGCGTCGGCTGGAGCTCGCCCTCGCCGACGCCATCGAGGCGCGTCAGCATGCCGCCGCGGAGCGGGAGCTCGTAGAGATGCTGCTCGTTCGGATGCTCCACGCCCGCACCGATCCACCACTTCGTGCCGTCGGCGGAGCGCCGGATGCT
The DNA here is from genome assembly GCA_019694735.1 of Gemmatimonadaceae bacterium. Classification (GTDB taxonomy): domain Bacteria; phylum Gemmatimonadota; class Gemmatimonadetes; order Gemmatimonadales; family Gemmatimonadaceae; genus Pseudogemmatithrix. The sequence goes on from JAIBBJ010000126.1 coordinate 25,431, forward strand.
GCGGATCTCCCAGTCCCCGCTCGTGAGCGCCTGCGACGTGCCGTCCATCGCCACGAGGTAGAGGTGCGCCCACCCGGTCTGCTCGCTCGTGATCGCGAGCGTCTCGCCATCGGGGAGGAACTCCATCCACGAGTCCCCGAGCCAGCCCTGGGCCTGGCCGGCGCCGCCGAACCACGCGTCATCGTGGATGTGGTGCAGCACGCGCTCGTGCTTCCCGGTGGCCGGGTCGACGAGCACGACCCAGCGATCCTTGTGGTCGAGCGACTGGAACTCCACGACGAATCGCGTCCCCTGGTCGTTCCAGCGCGCCTGCACCGCCGTCACGCGCTTGCCGCCGAACCGGCCGGTGTCGGCCTCGACGGCGATCGCCCTGACGGAGTCGGGGGTCGCCATCGGGTCCGCCGGGACGATCATCGCGCGCCGCACCGCGACCGGGGACCCGACCTTGGGCCGCGCGGTCCGCGTGACCACGACGCCCGAGTCGTTGACGTAGTCGCTGAACGTCACCTGGGTCGTCTGCACCCGCGGCGTGAGCACGAAGGTCGCATAGCGACCGTTCGCGGGCAGCTCGAGTGACGAGATCGTCTCGCCCTCGTGGTACGGGATCGTGATCGGCGCCGGCGCGCGCTCGGTGAGCGAGCGGCGGTACGCGCTGTCACGGTCGGCCTTGGCCTTCCTCGCGAATTCGAAGATCTCGAGCTGCTCTCGGACGAGTTCGCTGCGGAGCCGGTCGGCGCGGACGCTGTCGCGCTGCTGGTACGCGCGGGTGAGCTGCCGCGTCGCGCCGGTCTCGGGGTCCACCTCCCACAGGTCGTTCTGCGCGATCCAGCGGACCGCCTTCTCGTCCGGGGTCCAGAAGGGGGCGATGCCGTCGGGGCGCGCGACGAGGAGGCGCGTGCCGGGGACGCCGCGCTTCCAGTAGCGGAGCTCCCCGCGGTGCGACCAGACCGCGCGACGGGCATCGCGCGTGTGCTGCACGGCGGTCGGGATCGCGAGCGCGGCGCGACGGTCGACCGCCTCGACGCGGCGGCCATCCCGCGAGACGCGCCACCACGGATCGTCCGGCTGCGTGCCGACCAGGACCGGCCTCGGATCGAGCGCGAACTGGAAGTAGGCCCACTGCCCCTCCACGTCCCATCGTGGCGCCGTGACGCCGCCGCCGAGCCAGCGGGCGTTCACCGTGGAGTCGAGCGGGACGCGGTAGCCTGGGTCGCGCGCTCCGGCATCGAGGGCGGATTGGCGGAGCGGGAGCGTCGGGGCCTGCGCGGAGAGCGCGCGGGCGAGGCCGACGACGGCGGGGAGCAGGAGGCGGAGGCGCATGCGGGCTCGGGGGTGGACGCGCGGCGCGGGGCGCGGGGAGTCGTCGGGAAGCTACCGGTCGCGGCGCACTCGGCAACGGCGCGCCGCTCGAACGGACGCGGGGGAGCGGCGCGCGGCGCCGCTCCCCCGCTGCCCGGCCGTCAGCTGACGGCGGGGCGCCCCGATCGGGCCGTTCAGGCCGGGACGGGCGCCGCCTTCACCGCCTCGACCTCGACGTGCAGCTTCACCTCGTCCGAGACCATCACGCCGCCGAACTCGAGCGCCATGTTCCACGTGAGGCCGAACTGCTCGCGCGAGATCTTGCCGGTCGCGACGAGCGACGTGCGCTCGTTGCCCCACGGATCCTTCACGATCGGGCCGAGCTCGCCCTTGAGCGTGACCGACTTGGTGACGCCGCGGATCGTGAGATCACCGACGATGGTGACGTCCTCGCGCGTGCCCGAGATGCGCGTCGACTTGAACGTCAGCGTGGGATGGTTCGCCACATCGAAGAAGTCCGGCGACTTGAGATGGCCGTCGCGCTGCTCGTTGTTCGTCGAGATGCTCGCCGCATCGATCTGCATCGCGAGCGAGACCGGGAAGCCGTCCTCGTTGGTCGCGCCGGTGCCGTTGAAGAGGTTGAACGCGCCTCGCACGGTCGAGATGGCCATGTGCTTGACGGAGAAGTCCACGTTCGCGTGGGTGGTGTCGATGTTCCAGGTGGTCATGATGCGGGTCCTCGGTGGTGGTGGGGAGTGCGGTGATGTGGCATGGGGTCGGTCGTCGTCCTGCAGGGTCAGTCCAGCGGGCCCAGGTCGCCCTCGATCGCCGCCCGGTGCGGCTCGAGCCAGGCCGGGAGCTTGAGCGCGCGGCCCAGCGTCTCGGCCGGCTCGTCCACGGCGAAGCCGGGCCCGTCCGTCGCGATCTCGAGCAGCTGGCCATCGGGTGACTGGAAGTAGATGGACCGGAAGTAGTGCCGGTCCATCACCGGGCTCACCTCGAGCCCCATCGCACGCAGGTGGTCCTGCCACGCGAGCTGTTCCTCGGCGTCCTTCGCGCGGAACGCCACGTGGTGCGTCTGGCCGATGCCAGCGCGCGCCTTCGGGTGCCGCGCCGACCACCCGAAGAGCGTCCAGCCGCTCCCGGGGAGCACGCGCGTCCCGTCGTAGTTCGCCCAGAACCAATGCGGTGTGTCCGGGTCGTCCTGATTGATGGTCCGCTTCACGAGCGTGAGCCCGAGCGCCTGCTGGTAGAAGTCGCTCGCCCGCTCGATGTCGTCGGTCATCCCGCTCACGTGGTGCAGCCCCGTGAGCTCCATCTCGGGCGTGATCGCCGCGACCGGCTCCGGATGCGTGGTCGCCGCGATCTCCGCCTCGTCACGCGTGCCGGGCAGCTGCGACGGCGACGGCGCCATCACGGTCCGCCCGAGCGCTTCGATCGGCTCGTCGATCGCGTAGCCCGGCCCCGCCGTCGCGATCTCCAGCACCTGCCCGTCGGGGTCGCGGAAGTAGAGCGAGGTGAAGTAGCCCCGCGGCATCGGACCGCTGACGGCCAGCCCGCGGTCCTGGAGTCGGCGCTTCCACTTCAGCAGCGCCTCGTACGTCGGCACGCTGAACGCGAGATGATGCACGCCGCCCACCCCATACCGGCCGTGCGGCGCCGTCGGCCACTCGAAGAACGTCACGATCGTCCCCGGCGCGCCCGTCGCGTCCCCGAAGTACAGGTGGTAGCTCGTCGGGTCGTCGAAGTTGACCGTCCGCTTCACCAGCCGGAGCCCCAGCACCTCGCGGTAGAACGCGAGCGTCCGGCGCGCGTCCGAAGCCACGAGGGTGATGTGATGGAAGCCGAGGGTGCGAAGGCGGGGCATGTGCGTCTCAACAGTGAACTTCTTACTGCTGAGATATTAAGCGATAAGAAAAGGGCCGTCAAGCCCCCCTCGGCTCATGCTACTCGCCCGGCTTGGTGAGTGCGTCGGCCTCCCGGCCGAGGACCCGCAGCAGGTCGGTCGCCTGCCGCTGGTCCGCCAGGCCCAGCCCGCTCATCGCTCGCCGCACGGCCTCAGCGTGCACGGGGAAGATCTCGGCGATCAGCGCGCGCCCGGCACCCGTGAGCGCGGCATAACGGGCGCGCCGATCCGACGCGCAGAGCCGGCGCTCGACCAACCCCCGCTTCTCGAGCTTGTCCACGAGGAAGGTCGTGCCGCCACTCGACACGAGCGTGCGCTTCTGCACGTCGCCGAGGAGGAGCGGACCCTTGTGGTAGAGCGCCTCGAGCACGCCGAACTCTGCCGGCGTCAGCCCGTGCCGGTCGATGTCCGCGGTCACGTGCGCCTCGATCGCCGCGTTGGCGCGCGACAGCACCACCCACAGCTTCAGTGCCGTCGCGGTGGGCGCGTCGGTCGGCGGCATCGCGGGTCGATCGGCCTCGCTGAGCGCCGCCGGCTCTGATTGTGTAGTCTGATGGGCTGTCATCTCAGTACTAAGTTAATCACGATTCCAAGGCGCGTCCAGACGACCCGGCCACATCCCGCCCGGCTACCATACGATGCGCTTCCGCCTCCAACCCGTCCAGCAGACGGTCCAGATGCGCCTCCGTCGTGCGCGGATTCATGACGGTCACCCGCAGCACGCGGCGCCCGTCCAGGGCGGTGGCGGTGATCCAGCCGTGGCCGCTGCGGTTGTAGCGCGCACGCAGGGAGGCATTGAAGGCGTCGTCCGCCCGATAGCGGAAGCAGAGGATGTTGGACTCGGGGCGGTGCAGCACTTCGAACGCCGATCGCGCCGCCACGCGGTCGTGTAGCGCGGACGTGAGGGCGCAGAGGTGGTCGTGCAGCACTCCGATGCCATCGGCACCGTACCGTTGCAACGCCACCCAGACCTTGAGGGCGTCGGCGCGGCGTGAGCACTGGAAGCTCACGGGACCGAGGTCCGTGTCCGCCTCATCCGCCTCGTGGAACAGATATGGTGCGCGCTGCGCGTACGCGCGCCCGAGTGCCTCGACATCGCGCACGAGCACCGCGCCCGCCGCGAGCGGCAGGAGCATCATCTTGTGCGGGTCCCACGCGAGGCTCTGCGCCCGCGCGATCCCGCGTACCCGGTGCCGGTGTGCATCCGAGAGGAGCGCCGACGCCCCGTGCGCGCCGTCCACGTGCAGCCATGCCCCGGCGCGCTCGCAGACGGTGGCGATCGCCTCGAGGTCGTCGAATGCACCGGTCGCGGTGCATCCGGCGGTCGCCACCACGGCCAGGATCTCCCGGCCCTCGCGGCGGAGTCCGGTGAGCATCGTCTCCAGCGCCCCCGGATCCATCCGGTGGTCGCGCGACGGCACGGCGAGGCAGTGCGCGGCGCCGATCCCCATCACGCCGGCCGCGCGCGATACCGCATAGTGCGCGTGCTCGCCGGCGACGAGCACCGGCGGCGGCCCGGTGAGGCCGTCCTGCCACGCCCCGGGGCGCAGCGCCGCGCGCGCGGCGAGCAGTGCCGTGAGCGTCGCCTCGGTGCCACCCGAGGTCAACGTACCGCCGGCCCCGGCGCCGAACCCCGCGAGCTCCGCCATCCACGCGATCAGGCGCCGCTCGATCGGCGTCGTGACCGGCGACATCTCGCGTACCGCCTGTGAGTTGTTCACCGCGGAGATCACGAGATCGCTCCAGACGGCCACCGGAAGCGGCGCCGAGACCTGGTGCCCGAGATACATCGGGTGTGAGAGGCGATTCACGTCGGGGAGCACGTCGCGCGCGAGGCGATCCACGACCGCCCCGAGCGGACGGATGCCCTGCGGGAGTGGTTCGTCGAATCGCGCGGCGAGCTCGCGCGCCGGACGGCCGGCCGAGACGGGGCCGGCCTCGGCGGCGGTGCGCGCGAAGTGGTCCGCCGCGAGGTGCAGGAACGGAGCGCCCCCCTCGACGGTGGCGTCGGCGGCGAGGGCGGCGAGGAGATCGGGCAGCGTGGGCGCGGGCATGCCCGGAAGCTACCGCGACCGCGCTTGTCGCGGTCCGGTGCCCCGCGCACATTGCCCCGATGCCCCGACCGCTCCGCCACGTCCTCGCCCTCGCGCTCGCCGTGGGCGCGTCCGCCCTGCCGGCCGCCGCCCAGGTGCCGCGTCTCGTCCCCGCCCCGCGGGAGGTCGCGGCGCCGGAGGCGCCGATGCGCTTCGCCGCGACGATCACGTTCGGCACCGTGGCCGACGCCGGTGACCGTGCCGCGGTGCGCGACTTCGTCGAGGCGATGCGCGAGCGAGGCATCCGCGCCGAGATGACGGGCGGTGGCGGGTGGCGCGTCGCGCTGCTGCGCACCGGCTCGGGCGATGCCGCGGAGGCGCTGCGCGGCGCGCAAGTGGAGTTCGACCCGGCCATGCACGACGAGGGCTACGTGCTGATCGCGACGGACCGCGGCGCCACGATCGTCGCCGCGACGGACGCCGGCACGTTCTACGGGCTGCAGACGCTGAAGCAGCTCTTCACCGGCGCCGGCGCGCAGACCACGCTGACGCGGGTGGTGATCCGCGACTGGCCGGCGCTCCGCTGGCGCGGGGTGCAGGATGACCTCTCGCGCGGCCCGGTGCCGACACTGGCGTACCAGAAGTCGCAGGTCCGCCGCTTCGCCGCGCTCAAGCTCAATGTCTACTCGCCGTACTTCGAGCACACGCTGGCGTTCCGCTCGCAACCCGTGGTCGCCCCGCCGGGCGGCGCGATGACACGGGAGGAGGTCCGCGAGCTCGTCGAGTACGCGGCCCGGTACCATGTCACGGTGATCCCGCAGCAGCAGACCTTCGGGCACCTGCACCACATGCTGAAGCTCGAGCTCTACGCGCCGCTCGCCGAGACGACGCACGGGCACGTGCTCGCGCCGGGACAGCCCGGCTCGCTCGAGGTGACGCGCCAGCTCTTCGCCGAGATCGACTCGCTCTTCCCCTCGCCCTTCGTGCACCTCGGCGCCGACGAGACCTTCGAGCTCGGGCGCGGCCAGACGAAGGCACGCGTGGACTCGGCGGGGATCGGCGCCGTGTACATCGACTACCTGCGCTCGATCGAGTCCGCGCTCCGCCGGCCGGGGAAGCGCTTCCTCTTCTGGGGCGACATCGCCATGAACGCGCCGACGCTCGTGCCGCAGCTGCCGAGCGACATGGTGGCCGTCGCGTGGGAGTACGGCCGCGCGGCCGGATTCGACCGCTTCCTCAAGCCGTTCCGCGACGCAGGCATGGAGACCTGGGTGGCGCCGGGCGTGTCGAGCTGGAACCGCGTGTGGCCGAACCACAATGCGGCACTCCCCAACATCCAGGGCTTCATCCGAGAAGGGCAGGCGGGCGGGGCGAAGGGCGTCCTCAACACGACGTGGGACGACAACGGCGACGCGATCTTCGAGCAGGTGTGGCTGGGCGTCGCATTCGGGGCCGCGGCGTCATGGCAGGCGGGTGAGGCGAGCATCCCCCGCTTCCGCGAGGCGTACGGGCTCCAGTTCCACGGCGACACGACGGGCCGGATCGACCGCGCGCACGCGAAGCTCGACTCGGCGCATGCGGCTCTCGCGGAATCCCGGGCCGGCGACGGCTCCAGCTACCTCTTCTTCGTGGATCCGTACAGCGAGGAGGGCGTCGTCGACCTCCTCCGGCTGCGGCCGGTGCTGTCGCGGGTGCGTGTGCACGCCGAGTCCGCGCTCGTCCTGATCGCCCAGGCGCGCGAGCAGCGGCACCTGCGCGAGCTACCGGCGCTCGACGCGATGGAGCTGGGCGCGCGCCGCCTCGACTGGATCGCGGCGAAGTTCCAGTTCGCGGACGAGGTGGCGCGGGCGTACGCGCGCGCCGACTCGGCCGGGCGCGCCGGCACCGCGACCTGGCAGGAGCTCGCCGAGCTCTCCGGCATCAACGGGCGCCTGCAGGACCTCCGCGACGGCTATGTGCTCACCCGCGAGCTCTTCGAGCGGAGCTGGCGGTACGAGAACCGCCCGTACTGGCTGCAGAACGACCTCGCGCGCTACGACGCGGAGATCATCACGTGGGTGCAGCGCATCAATGCCGTGGACCGTGCCCGGCGCCGGTTCAGCCGCGAACGGGTGATGCCGACGGCGGAGGAGCTGGGGATCCCGCGGGCGCTGCTGCCGGCGGAGCCGGCGCCTGGTCCGCCACCGGTGCCAGCGGCAAGAGGCTCGGCGCCGACGCGCCCGGGCGCCGCTGGAGCCGGAACACGGCCGTCTCCGGGCCGTACATCCGCCCCGTGAGGGTGGAGTCGACCGCGAGCACTCGATGCGGGATCGCCGCTGGAACGAGGCGGCCGCGGGTCTCGAAGACGAAGAGCGTGAAGTGGTCCGACACCTCGATCTGCCGGGAGAACTCCGGCTGCCACGCCTCGCTGCGGAACGCCGCGGCGATCGTGGGTTCCGGGGTCCGCGGGCCCGCGATGTAGACGCGGTCGAACGCGAACGGGACCTCCACGAAGAGGCGCAGCGTCGCGGTGTCGCCGCGCGCCTCGGCGGCAGCCACTGCGGCGGTCAGATCGAGCTCGGTCTTCTCCAGCCGCTCCGGCCCGCAAGCGGCGATGGTGAGCAACAACGCGAGCAACGGGCGCAGCGCGGCGCGCTGCAAGGGGGACCGTCCGGCGTCCATCGAGGCCTCGAGGCGGAGATGCGCGTGAACGGGGGGAACGTCAGGAATCTGCCGACCGGCCGCTCGGCCTTCCAGCCCCGCCCCGTCCGGGGCCCGCCCAACACCCGGCGCGTGCGACGCGTAGACTTCGCTTGCTGGAGTCGTCCACCCCACTTCCCACCTGACCCACGCTATGCGACTGCATCGACTGCTCGCCGCCTGCGTCGGCACCGCGGTGCTCGGCACCGCCGTCCACGCCCAGGCGATCGACCAGGCCGTCATCGACGGCCTGCGCTGGCGCAACATCGGTCCTGCGAACATGCAGGGACGTGTCGCCGACGTGGAGGGCATCCCCTCCCCGTCCCGGACCTTCTTCGTGGCCGCGGCCGCAGGCGGCGTCTGGAAGACCACCAACAACGGCGTGACCTTCCGCCCCGTCTTCGACAACTACGGCGTCGCCTCCCTCGGCGACCTCGCGATCGCGCCCAGCGATACGAACGTGCTCTACCTCGGCACGGGCGAGCCGAACTCGCGCAACTCGATGTCGCCGGGCGGTGGCGTCTTCAAGTCCACCGACGGCGGCCTCACCTGGGCGATGGTCGGGCTCCGCGAGACCGAGCACGTCGGACGCATCGTCGTGCATCCCACGAACCCGAACGTGGCCTTCGTGGCCGCGCTCGGGGCGGCCTGGCGCACGAGCAACGAGCGCGGGCTCTACAAGACCACCGACGGCGGCGCCACCTGGCGCCGGGTGAAGTTCATCAACGACTCCACCGGCTTCGTGGATGTCGCGATCCATCCGCGCGACCCGAACATCATGTTCGCGTCGAGCTACCAGCGGCTCCGCGGCCCGTACTTCCTGCGCTCCGGGGGCGCCGGCTCGGCGCTCTGGAAGTCGACCGACGGCGGCGAGACGTGGACCGAAGTGAAGGGCGGCGGGTTCCCCGAGACCACCAAGGGGCGCATCAACATCGCCATCGCGCCGTCGAACCCCGACATCATGTACACGATGGTCGAGGCCGACTCGCAGCCGAACCCCAAGCCGGCGCCGGGCGCGAAGGCCCAGCAGCTGCTCAGCGGTCTCTACCGTTCGGCCGACGGCGGCCGCACGTGGGAGCGGACCGCGACCGACAACACGCGGCCGTTCTACTACAACCAGGTCCGCGTGCATCCGAAGAACCCCGACCGCGTCTGGTTCTCGTCGACGCCGGTCAAGGTCTCCGATGAGGGCGGCAAGAACGCCCGCAACGCCACGGTCGGCCTGCACGTGGACCATCACGCGATGTGGATCGACCCGGTCGACCCGCAGCGGCACATCGTCGGCAACGACGGCGGCATCGGGATCTCGAACGACAACGGCGGCAACTACATCTTCCCGAACGTCTTCGCGATCGGCCAGCCGTACAACGTGTCGTTCGACTTCGCGGTCCCGTACAACGTCTGCGGCGGCCTGCAGGACAACGGCTCGTGGTGCGGCCCCAGCCGACGGCGGCAGGGCTCGATCACCAATTCGATGTGGTTCACGTTCAACGGCGGCGATGGCTTCGTGACGGCGCAGGACCCGACCGACCCGGACGTCATCTACGGCGAGTCGCAGGGCGGCAACATCGGCCGCTACATCGTCTCGCAGGGCCGGCGCACGGCGCTCCAGAAGCCGAACTGGCGTCCGCAGTACATGATGTGGGAGGACTCCATCATGAACGTGCGCGGCGACACGACCAAGGCGGCGACGCCGGCGCAGACGCGCCTCATCGCCGAGCTCCGCGCGAAGCAGAAGGCCGACTCGGCGGCGCTCCAGCTCCGCTGGAACTGGAACACGCCGTTCTTCATCTCGGCGCACAATCCGAGCACGCTGTACTTCGGCGCGAACCGCGTGCTGAAGAGCACGAAGCGCGGGGACGAGATGTACCCGATCTCACCCGAGCTCTCCTACGCCGACACGATGAAGATCCGCGTCTCGACGGTCACCACCGGTGGCATCACGGTCGACGCGACCGGCGCCGAGACCTTCGGCACCGTCGTCTCGCTCAACGAGAGCACGCTGAAGCCCGGCGTCCTCTACGCCGGCACCGACGACGGACGCCTGTGGAAGACCGAGAACGACGGCGGCGCGTGGACCGAGCTGACCGCGAACGTGAAGGGCGTCCCGGCGGGCACGTACGTGTCGCGCATCGAGCCGTCCCATTTCGACATCAACACGTTCTACGTCTCGTACGACAACCATCGCCGCGGCGACTTCACCGCCTATCTCTTCGTCACCAACGATGGCGGCCGCACCTTCCGCTCGCTCGCCGGCGGCCTCCCGGCCGGCGGCCCGGGCCTGCCCAACTTCGTGCACGTGGTGCGCGAGGACCTGCGCAATCCGAACCTGCTCTTCGTCGGCACCGACGTGGGCGCGTACGTCTCGGGTGATCGCGGCCAGACCTGGCAGAAGTTCATGACGGGCCTGCCGAACGTGCCGGTGCACGATCTCCAGATCCACCCGCGCGAGGCGGAGCTCATCGCCGCCACGCACGGCCGCGCGTTCTGGATCGTCGACATCCTGCCGCTGCAGCAGATGACCGCGACCGTCGCGGCCGCGCCGGCACACCTCTTCGCCCCGCGCACCGCCTTCCAGTGGGGCGAGCGCGCCTACAACGGCGAGTCGACCGGCAACCAGCTGTTCAACGGGCAGAGCAGCAGCTACGGCGCCGACATCTGGTACCGCCTCACCAAGCCGGGTGGCCCGACCCGCCTCGTCATCACGGACGCGAAGGGTGACACCCTGCAGACGCTCACCGGTCCCGGCGGCGCCGGACTCCACCGCGTGAGCTGGAACTTCAACGGCCGGCCCGCGCCGCGCGCCGCCCTGAAGGGGGCGGCGCTCCGCGACTCGATCCTGCAAGCGCGCCGGATGGCGGCGGCGTTCGACTCGATCGAGAAGGCCGGCACCGTGCCGAAGCCGGCACTCGACATGATCCGCCGCAACATGGCGCAGGGCGCGCAGGGCATGCAGGCGATGGCCCGCGCCTTCGGCTTCGGCGGCGGCGGTGGTGGGGGTGGGGGCTTCGGCGGCTTCGGCGCCGGCCCGCAGCGCTGGAACGAGCGCCCGGGTGAGCAGGCGCAGGCGCCGGGCGGCGGTGGCGGCCGTGGGGGAGCGGGCGGCGGCGGTGCCCCGGGCCAGGGTGGCGCGGGCGCCGCGATGGGCCTCGACCAGGACCAGCTCTTCGCCATCATGCGCGCGCTCGGCGTGACCGGCGGGGGTGGCGGCGGGGGTGGCGGCTTCGGAGGCGGGGTTCCGATCGCCGGCACGGGCGACTACCTCGTCACCCTGACGGTCGACGGCCAGGTCATGAAGCAGGTGCTGCGCGTCGAGCAGCGCGCCGGCGGCGACTCGAGCGGCTTCCCCTTCGAACTCGAGCAGATGCTCGAGGCGTATGAGGAGTGGCTCCGCGACCAGCCGTGAGGCGGGCCCGCCGTCGTGCGTGACGGTGGGAACACGAACGGGGCGGGCGCCGTCGGCGCCCGCCCCGTTCGTGTTCCTGCGCCCCGCCCTCGAGCCATCAGTCGCGCAACCGCACCACCCGCGGCGGTCCGTCGATCGTCGCCGCATCGACCGCCCGGATCGCCGCGCGCGCCGCGGTGCGCGAGAACGTCACCTCGGTGGCCGACCCCGGCAGCACCCGGAGGGTCCAGCGGCCTGCCGCATCGCCTTCCTGCACCGCCCACCATCTGGGCCGCGCGGCGCCGGCGCCAGGCGCGAGCGTCGCGTGGAAGGCGCCGCCGGATCGGGAGCGCCGCACCGTCACCGTCGGCTCCGGCTGCGGCGGCACGTCGAGCCAGGGGGACGGGGGCACGAGCGCCTTCGCGGCATACGCCGCCCGTCCGAGGCGCGACACCAGCGAGTCGCGGTCCTCGAGGAAGGCCTTCATCGAGAAATGGAGGTTCCCGCTCGCCCCGGGTTCGTCGCGCGTGACTGCCACCTGCGCGGTGATCTCCGCCGCGCGCCACGGCGTGCGCGACCGCTCGCCCACCCGGCTCGTGTAGTTCCCCGGCCAGAGGTGACGCCCGAACGCGTTCTGCTCCGCCCACCAGCGCAGCAGTGCCGGATACGGTTGCGCAGGCTGCGCGATCGGCCAGTACAGCTGCGGCGTGAAGTAGTCCACCCAGCCGCTCGCGAGCCACTTGCGCGCGTCCGCGTACAGCTCGGCGTACGCGTCGAACCCGCGCACCACCGCCGGATACCCCGGGCGCCAGATGCCGAACGGACTGATGCCGAACTTCACCCATGGCTTCTCGGCGTGGATCGCGCGCTGGAGTTCCTCGACCAGCCGGTCCACGTTGGCCCGGCGCCAGTCGTCTCGCTCCTGCGTGCCGCCTGCGGCGAGGTAGCGCGCATAGCTGGCGGAGTCGGGGAAGTCGAGCACCTCGCCGTTGCGGCCCTTCTCCTTGTAAGGATAGAAGTAGTCGTCGAAGTGCACCCCGTCGATGTCATATCGGCGGACGACGTCGGTGATCACCGCGATCGTATGGGCCCGCACGTCCGGTTCACCCGGATCCATCCATAGGTGCGTGCCGTACGTCCTCACGAGCTCGGGCCGCGTGCGCGCGAGGTGCCGCGGCGCGAGCGGCCCCTTCGCCGACGGATGGCGCGCACGATACGGATTGAACCACGCATGCAGTTCCATGCCGCGCGCGTGGGCCTCGAGCACGGCGAAGGCGAGCGGGTCCCAGCCGCCGGCGGGGGCGCGCCCCTGGCGGCCCGTGAGATACTCGGACCAGGGCTCGAGACGCGAGCGGTAGATGGCGTCGCCCGCCGGGCGCACCTGGAGCACCACCGCATTCATTCCGGCTGCCTGGGCACGGTCGAGGAGCGCCACCAGCTCGCGCCGCATCTGCCGCGTCGACAGCCCACGCTTCGATGGCCAGTCGATGTTGTCCACCGTCGCGACCCAGACGCCGCGGAACTCGCGCGGGAGCGCCGGCACGACGCACGTCGGCTCCGCGAGCGGGCACGGCTCCGCGTACGGAGCGGATGCGCGCTCACGCCGCCGGTCAGCGGGTGCCGGGCGACCATCCGCCGCGTCCGCCGCCGGGAGCCGCACGCGGACCGCCTCACCCTGCGCGGGGAGCCGCGACGGTCGGCCGAGGACGCCCAGGCACGACGCCGCGAGCACGGCGACGCCCGTGACGAGCCGTCTCCGCCGTGCGGACACCGGCGATCGGCGAGTGGAGGCCGGCGTCATCGGACGATGTACACGAGGTTGCCGCTCGGGTGCGCCGAGCAGGTGCCGCCGTAGGTGCCGGGATAGGCGATCGTGTAGTCCACCGTCGAACCCGCGTCAGCACCGAAGAGCGCGAGCGTGTGCCGCACCGTGTCCGCGTTGACGACGCGGACGAGCGTGCTGCGGCCGCGCGCCGACACGAACAGGGTCTCCGGCAGGGGCTGGCCGCCCACCGTCGCCCGTCCCCCCGGCGCGATGTCGATCCGCACCGAGGGCCGCGGCCAGGTCCACCAGGCGACCGCGCCCGCCGCGAGCACGATCGCGGCCAGCGTGGCGCTACGGCTGGCGGACACCGGCCCGCACCTCCAGAGTCCGCCCGGACGAGAATCGGAGCGTCAGGGCGATCGTGTCCCCCGCCGCGAGCCCGCGCGTCGTGCCGGTCAGCATCACGTGCTTCCCCATCGGGGCGAATACGACGCTGTCGCCGGCCGCGACCGGCACGGCGGCCAGCGACGCCATGTGCATCATGCCGTGCGACTCCATCGACTCGTGCAGGTCGGTCGAGGCCGCCGCGTCACTGGCGACTCCCACGATGGTGTCCGCGACCGCGGTCCCGTTGCGCACCGTGAGGTAGGCCGCCGTCGTTGCGCCGCTGTCCGCGGCTCGTGCCCAGGCCCCGACGGCCACGAACGCCGCCGCCGACGCGGCAGCGGCCGGCGGCCGCTCACCGCCGCAGGCCAGCAGGATGCCGAGCGCGCTAGCGCAGGCGGCGGAGGTCTTCAGCGATCTGCTCACCACGGACTCCGGGAGGGATCATCAGGCGGAGGCGCCCCGCCGCGTCCACGACGTACGCGTGGGCCGGATGGGCGACGGTGTAGTTGGGGGTGCGCGGGTCCCCTTCGGGATACGCCGCGATGCCCCAGTCCCGCAGGATCAGCGCGAGCTCGGCGTCGGTCGTCGCGTATCCCTCGAACGCGGCGTCGTACTGCCGGGCGTAGCCCTGCGCGATGGCCGGCGAGTCGCGTCCGGGGTCCACGCTCACGAAGACGAATCGCACGCGCGCCGTGTCCGCACCCAGCGCCCGCCGCGCGCGCGTCCAGTCGGCCATCATCGTCGGACAGACATCGGGGCAGAAGGTGTAGCCGAAGTACACCACCGTCACCGCCCCGCGCGCTGACGCGAGCGTGAACCGGCTCCCGTCGCCACGCGCGACCGCGAGGGGCGGCGCCGCCGACGGCGGATCGAGCAGGATCCCGTGCCACGGCCGCTCCGCGCACGCGAGCGCGAACGCCAGGAGCGGCGCGACGGCACGCAGGGCGCGTGCGGCGTTCGATCGGGGGGCTCGCATCAACGGAAGATAGTCGGCTTCCAGGGCACGAACGCACTCACCTCACGCTGGTATCGTGCGTAGTCCACGCCGCGCGACCGCAGGGCGTGGGCCTCCGTCGCCGGGATCCCGGTGACGCGGAGCAGGAAGTACAGCATCAGCAGCGGACTGGTGACCGTCGCCCAACCCCACGGGGACCCCGCCGCGATCAGCACGAAGGCCACCCACGCCAGCCACTCGAAGAAGTAGTTCGGGTGGCGCGACCAACCCCACAGTCCCACACGGCACACGGCGCCCCGGTGCGCCGGGTCGGCCCGGAAGCGCCGGAGCTGCCCGTCGGCGACCGCCTCACCGAGCACCGACACGAGCCCGAGCGCCAGTCCGGCGAACAGGAGCGGATGCAGCGCCGGGGACGGGTCCGCCGCCGCGACGAAGAACGGGACGCCGAGCACGGTCGCCAGCGCGCCCTGGAAGAGGAAGAACGCGAGGAACTTGAGCGGCAGGTTGCCCCCCCAGCGCGCCCGGAGCTCCGCGTAGCGCGCATCCTCAGGCTCCCGGGCGACGCGCACGACGAGATGCCACGCCAGACGGACGCTCCAGGCACCACCCACGAGCCCCACGATCGCCCGCCGCACCGGGTCGCCGCCGCCGAGCAGGGCCGCGCTCACGGCCTGGGCCCCGACCGCGACCGTCCAGCCGACATCGACGACCGCGGCGTTCCGCAGTCGCAGATGCAGCACCCAGAGCACGAGCATGAGCCCGAGCGCGAACGCGAGCCCGGCCGCCACCATCATCATCGCTGCCCACCCCGGCCCACCCGCCGCATCCGCGCCTCCCCGGTGCCCGCAGTTGACCCACACCTCGGAATATTCTACTATTGAGCTATATGTCAATGCTCTCCGCCGCCCTCGCGTTCGGCATCGGCGTGGTCCTCGGCCTCGTCGGGGGGGGCGGGTCCATCCTCACGAATCCGGTGCTGGTCTACGCCGCCGGCGTCTCGCCGGCCGGCGCCATCGTGATGGGCTACCCCATCGTGGGCGGAGCGGCGCTCCTCGGGGCGGTGCAGCATCTCCGCGCCGGAACGATCGCCGCGCGCACGACCGTGCCGATGGGCCTCGCGGCGATGCTCGGCGCCTGGCTCGGGACCCGCATCGTGATCGCCCTCGGGCTCGACGGGCAAGTCCGGTTCGCGCTGCTCTCGCTCACGATGGTCCTCGCGGGCGCCGCGATGCTCCGTGACGTGTGGCGCGCGGCGCCACCGCGCGCGGGGGCCGTGGCGCGCTGGCCGGCGCTGCTCGCGATCGGGGTCGGCGTCGGCGTCCTCACCGGGGTCGTCGGCGTGGGCGGGGGCTTCCTCATCGTACCGGCGCTCATCATCCTCGGCGGCCTCGAGTTGCGGCCCGCGGTCGGCACCTCGCTGCTCGTCATCGCGATGAGCACGAGCGCCTCGTTCGCGGCGCAGCGTGGCGACGCGGATGTCGACTGGGGGATCGTCCTCCCGTTCCTCGCCCTCGCCGGCGCGGGCCTGCTCGCGGCCACCGCGGTCGCGGCGCGCCTCCCGCAGCGCGCCCTCAAGGGGGCGTTCGCCGTCGCCCTCGTGGGCATCGGCGGCACCATCCTCGTGCAGTACCTCACCGTCTGACCCGGAGACCGGATGTTCCTCCGTCGCTTCTATGATGAAGGGCTCGCCCAGGCGTCCTACCTCATCGGCTGCGCTGCCACCGGCGAAGCGGTCGTCATCGACGCCAATCGGGACCTCGAGCCGTACCTCGCCGTCGCAGCGGCCGAGAAGCTCCGCATCACGCACGTCACCGAGACGCACATCCATGCGGACTACGTCTCGGGTTCGCGCGAACTCGCGCACGCCACCGGCGCGACCCTCTACCTCTCGGCCGAGGGCGGACCCGATTGGCAGTACGCGTTCGCCACGACCGACCGCGCGGTCCTGCTCCGCGACGGGGATGTGCTCCGGGTCGGGAACATCCGCCTGGCGGTGATGCACACACCCGGGCACACGCCCGAGCACCTGAGCTTCCTCGTGACGGACACGGCGGCGGCCACCGAGCCCATCGGCATCGCGTCCGGCGACTTCGTGTTCGTCGGCGATGTCGGCCGGCCCGACCTCCTCGAGCGCGCCGCGAAGGTCGCCAACACCATGGAAGCGGGCGCCCGCACCCTGTTCCGCTCGCTCGGGCGCTTCCGTGCGCTCCCCGACTTCGTGCAGGTCTGGCCCGGGCACGGCGCGGGATCGGCGTGCGGGAAGTCGCTCGGGGCCGTTCCGACGAGTACCGTCGGCTACGAGCGCCGCTTCAACTGGGGCGTCGCCATGACCGACGAGGCCGCGTTCGTGGACGCCGTGCTCGCGGGGCAGCCCGAGCCGCCGGCCTATTTCGCCCAGATGAAGAGGATCAACAAGGAGGGGCCGCGCCTCCTCGGCGGCTTCCCCAAGCCTGCGCACGCCACGCGCGGCGTGCTCGAACGCGCACTCGCCGGGGGCGTCGCGGTGATCGACACGCGACCCGCGCCCGACTTCGCCGCCGGCCATGTGCCGGGCACGCTGAACATCCCGCTCTCGCGCACCTTCTCCACCTGGGCGGGCTGGCTGGTCGCGTACGATGTCGACATCCACCTCATCGCCGATGATGCGACGGTGGTGGCGCGGGCGGTGCGCGAGCTCGCGATGATCGGGCTCGATCGCGTCACCACCTGGTACACGCCCTCGGTCCTGGACGAATGGGCGGCCGCTGGGCGTGGGCTGGGGACCGTCGCGAAGATCGACCACGCGGGCCTCGCGCCGCTCCTCGCGCGCGGCGCCGTGACGGTGCTCGACGTGCGCAACCGCACCGAGTGGGACGCGGGGCATCTGCCCGGCGCCCACCACATTCCCATCGGGTACCTGCGCGAGCGTCTCGCCGACGTCCCGCGCGACCGCCCGATCGTCCTGCAGTGCCAGGGCGGCGCACGCTCCGCCATCGCCGCGTCACTCGTGAGGACGCTCGGCGTCCCGGAACCCATCGACCTCGTGGGGGGCTTCGCCGCCTGGGAGGCCGCCGGACATCCCGTCGTCCGCGACCCTGTCGCGGCAGGAGTCTGACCATGGCCGTGAAGACGATGTCCCCGACCCTCATCGCTGAGCTCGCGGAACGCTTCAAGGCGCTCGGCGAACCCGCGCGCCTGCAGCTGCTCGCCGCCTTGCGCGAGGGCGAGCACAGCGTGACCGAGCTGGTCGAGGTGACCGGGCTCGGCCAGGCGAACGTCTCGAAGCACCTGCAGCAGCTCTGCACCGCCGGCTTCATCTCGCGTCGGAAGGAGGGGACGTTCGCGTACTACGCCCTCGCCGACGACGAGGTCTTCGCGCTCTGTGACACGATGTGCGGGCGCATCGAGGCCGAGCACCAGGCCAAGCGCGCCGCCCTCAGACTGACGCGCTGATCCCGGACCGTGCGGTGCGGGCGCGCGCCGCGCGGCGCAGCGCGCGTCCGGTACGCACGAGGTCGATGGCCCAGCAGACGGCCAGCACCAGCGCGCCTCCCTCCAGCGGCGGGTATGCTCCGACGGTCCGGTACTGCAGCCAGCCGCTCGCGCCGAAGGCGGCGAGCCCGGACCATGCGATCCAGCACTGTGCCTCGAACCCGAGCGGGGTCGTCCAGCGCGCACGCCCGACGCTCACGTGCCGCGAGCCTTGAGGAACGAATCCCACGGCGTGGACGCCAAGGGGACACCCAGCAGCCAGACCTCCAGCACCGCGAGGGCGAGGATGGTCGCGTAGAGGATGGCCGCCTGCCGTCGGCCCGCATGCGAGGCCCGCCGACTCGTCCACGCCGCCCACGCCATCGCCGCCGCGAGGGCCGCGACGGAGGGCCAGAGGAACGCCGAGTTGCGCGCGGGTCCGAAGAACGCGTGCAGGTACGCGAGGTGCGGCGGCAGGAAGTTCGCCGCCGGGTTCTCGACCCCGAGGAAGACGTTGAGCTTCGCGACCTGCTGCACGGCCCAGAAGAGCACCAGCGACCAGAGCCCCGTGTGATTCACGGCACCGCGCGTCAGCATCGCGGCCGCCACCATGAGGATGAGGGCCGCGGCATCGCTGGCCAGCGTCGCCGCGATCGCCGGCAGCACCGCCGCCCACGCGGGGGCCGCCGCGACGGGACCGGACGGGGCGAGCCCGGTGAGGAAGCCGCCATAGAACGTCACCGACACCCATCCCCACAGCAGCGCCCCGCCGAGGAACGCGCGTCGCACCCCCGCGGGCGAATCATCATCGCGCGACCGGCGCATCTCGTGCATCCCCAGTGCGCCGAGCGCCGTCGCGATCACGAGCCCGGCGAGCCGCGTCGGCGCGCTGCGCTGCATCGCGATGATGAGCCCCGTTGCCACCCACCAGAACAGGACGACGAGTGCGATGCCGTGTCGGTGCAGCCGCAGCGGCGCTGCGTGCGCCGCCGTGACCGGGCCGGCGATGACGGCACGGTCGGCCCTCACGCGCGCTCCGGCAGCGCCGAACGGACCGCAGCATGGATCCCGCGGGCGTCGCTGCGCGGCAGCGCCACGTAGCGCGCCCCGAGCGCCGCTGCGACGCCCTGCGCCTGCGTCGAGGGGCGCGGTGCGGTGTCGATGAAGAGCGTGGTGCCCCCGAGCGCGCGGAGGGCACGCGCCGAGGCCATCGCGTCCGCCTCGGCCTGCGGCCGGCCCGGTGAGCCGTCGCGCGCGATGTTCGCCCGCGCGTCGGTCAGGAACACCACGACCGTGTCATTCCCGCCGCGGCGGGCCTGTTGCACGAGCTCGCGCGCCTTGTCGATCGCGTGCGCGAGCGGCGTGCCGCCGCCGCCGGGGAGTGCCGCGAGCGCGCGCTTCGCCGCTGCGATCGCCCGTGTGGGAGGGAGGAGCACATCGGCGCCGGTCCCCCGGAACGCGACGAGCCCCACTTCGTCGCGGCGGGAATACGCGTCCGCGAGCAGCAACTCGACCGCGCCCTTCGCCTCCCCGAGCCGTTGGACCGCCGCGGATCCCGATGCGTCGACGACGAAGATCGCGGTCGTCCCGGCGGGCTCGACGAGGTGCCGCAGGCGGAAGTCGTCGGCACGCACCTGCACGCGCGCGCGTGACGACGAGGACGCGCGCAGGCGCTGCCAGGGGGCGGCCGCGCGCAGCGTCTCAAGGAGATCGAGGCGCCCACCTGCACGCGGATCGCCGCGGCGCGTCCCCACCTGACGACCGCGCTGACCGCCGGCACGGTCCGAGCCAGCGCGCCCCGCCGCGCCGCTCCGTCGACGCGTGCGCTCGGCGGCCGATTCGAGCCGGACCGGCAGCATCGCCGCGACCGCCGCGATCACGCGGTCCTCCATGCCCCTGGAATCCTCGAGCGTCGGTCCGTCGGACTCGGCCGCCTCGGTCTCCTCGGATGGTGGCGGCGCCGCGTCGGACTCGTCCGGCGGCGCGGGATGGCGCGTCGCGCGCGGCCCGAGGACCAGCGTGGCCGCGAGCGCGATGTCCTCCTCCTGCAGGACCGTGCGTCCGTCGAGCGCGGCCGCGGCGCGCGCGGCGCGCACGGCGAACGTCACCGCGCGAAGGGACGCGACGCCGAGCGCCTCGGCCACCTGCACGAACGCGAGCAGCTGCGCCTCCGACGCCGTGACGCCGGGCAGCAAGGCGCGCGCCGTGGCGACGTCCGACCTCGCGAACGGCAACGTCGCGTCGCTCCCCGACAGGTCCAGCGTGAAGGCCAGCCGGTCCACGAGCGCCGATGAGACCGGTGTCTCGTCCGGCTCGCCCTCGTCGATCGCGACCAGGGCGAAGGTCGTCGGCGCGTCCGTTCCGCCGGCGATCCGCGCCGGCACGTGCCGGGCATCTAGGGCTGCGACGAGCCGTCCCACCAGCCGGGATTCCACGCGCTCCGCGCTCGGCAACACCAGCACGCCGCCATCCGACCGCACCAGCAGCCCGCGCTCCGCGACCGGCCGCCCTGTGGCGAGCGTCATCGCGAGATCGAGTCCCCCCAGCAGCCGATCGTCGGGGATGCCCGTCGGCACGCGATTCATCGGAGACTGCGGCGGCAGGAGCGCCCGCAGCGCATCGAGCCACGAGGTGACCCGATCCGGCCGCAGCGCGCGGAGCACGGCGCCCCCGAGCGCCGGCGGGTCCACCGCGAGCAGGGCAGCCGCAAGCGCAGCGCGTTGCGACGCGTCGGGCCCCGCGAGGGTCAGCGCCGGCGTCGGCATGCGCTCACGCGCCAAGCACCTCGCGGACCGCACGATCCACGCGGACCGTCGAGCCGACATCGTCGAGCGGATCACGGCGGAGCCGGTGGCGCAGTGCGCTCGCCGCGATCGTGCGCAGATGCTCGAGCCCGACCGCGCGCGCCCCCTCGTACGCCGCGAGCGCGCGCGCGCCCCGCAGCAGTGCGAGCTCACCGCGGATGCCGTCCGTGCCGACGGCCGCGCACAGGCGCGCCGCCTGATGGAGCACCTCATCCGGGACCGCGATCGTCTCCAGCTTCTTCCGGGCGCGCTCCACCCTCCGACGCGCGACGGCGTCCGCGTCCGCCCACGCCGCCACGAAACCCTCCGGGTCGCGGTCGAACGCGTCGCGGCGGCGCACGACTTCCACGCGTTGGGCGATGTCCGTGGTCGTCGTCACCTCGACCGAGAGACCGAAGCGATCGAGGAGCTGCGGTCGGAGGTCCCCCTCCTCGGGGTTGCCGCTGCCGACGAGCACGAACCGTGCGGGATGCCGCACGCTGATGCCCTCACGCTCGACGACGTTCTCGCCCGTCGCGGCGACGTCGAGGAGGAGGTCGACGAGATGATCCTCGAGGAGGTTGATCTCGTCGACGTAGAGGTAGCCGCGATGGGCACGCGCGAGGAGGCCGGGCTCGTACGCCTTCTCCCCGCGGGCCAACGCCCGTTCCAGGTCGAGCGCGCCGACCACGCGGTCCTCGGTGGCACCGAGCGGGAGATCGACCACCGGCACGGGGCGCTTCTCCGAGCGCAGCGCCTCGCCGGCGCGTTCGCGCGCGAGACACTCGGCACACTTGCGGCCGTTCGCCGAGGGATCGCAGCCGTAGCGACAACCTTTGACGGAGGCCATCGCCGGGAGCAGGGCGGGGAGAGCGCGGACGGCCGTCGACTTCGCGGTACCGCGATGACCGAGGATGAGCACGCCGCCGATGGTCGGGTCGACCGCGGTCAGCAGGATCGCCCGCTTCATCTCATCCTGCCCGACGATCGCCGAGAAGGGGAAAGCGATGCGCACTTCGACTCCGGGGGAGAGTGTCAAGCCTAGTTTACGACAACCGACCTTCTGTCGCAACCTCCTGACATTTTGTATTGTCTAGCCCTATTGACACTACGCGGAAACGGTCGTATCCTCGCAACGTGCTGGACCGACCGGTCCAGTGGGAACGCAGGGTAAGCTGGAGTCCTCAGGGTCGAATGGGATCGAGAGAGACCGCGATCGCGGGCGTGTCGGTCGACGCCGAACCGGTGCCACTCACGTGGCGCGATCGGTTGTTGGCGTGGCGCGATGCGATCCAGTCGAGCCCTCGTTTCCAGCGGTGGGCCGCAAGTTTCCCGCTGACACGTCCGATTGCGCTGGCGCGTTCGCGGCGGCTGTTCGACCTGACGGCCGGGTTCGTCTACACGCAGACCCTGACCGCGTGCGTACGGGTCGGACTGTTTGACTTCCTGGCAGAGCGGCCACGGACGCGCGCGGAGATCGCCGCGCACATCGGCGTGCCGCTCGAGGAGACGGAGCGACTGTTGCGGGCGGCGGCTGCGCTGGAGCTGGTGCAGGGCCGGTCAGGTGGGCGGTTCGGCTGTGGACCGATGGGTGCGCCGCTCATCAAGAACGATGGATTGGCGCGAATGATCGAACACAACGCGTTGCTATACCGCGACTTGGTCGATCCAATCGAGTTCTTTCGGACTTTTGAGCGCAGAGACAGCGCAGTATCAGAGCACTTTCCGTACACTAAGGTAAGAGATCCTCAGAATTTCGGTCGCGGGGTGGTCGCGGAATACAGCGACCTGATGGCTGAGACCGTTCGACCGCTCGCTGAGGACATCCTGGATCGATTCCCACTTCAGGGGCGCCGGACGCTCCTCGACGTGGGCGGAGGCGAAGGGGCCTTCCTCGCGGAAGTCGCGTGGAGGTACCAGAGCCTGCAGTTGAAGTTGTTCGACCTCCCGGCCGTCATCGAGGGAGCGCAGGTACGTCTGGCCCGGCTGGGTCTTGTGGGGCGGGTGGAATTGTCCGGGGGG
Source organism: Gemmatimonadaceae bacterium (assembly GCA_019694735.1). Classification (GTDB taxonomy): domain Bacteria; phylum Gemmatimonadota; class Gemmatimonadetes; order Gemmatimonadales; family Gemmatimonadaceae; genus Pseudogemmatithrix. Next base: position 48,095 of record JAIBBJ010000126.1, read on the forward strand.
AACTTTCATCAGGACCCCCTCCCAGCCGGTGCCGACGTAATCACCTTGGTGCGTGTGCTGCTCGATCACGACGACGAGTCGGTGCTGCAGCTGCTCCACAAGGTGAAGCGGGCTCTTGAGCCCGGTGGCGTCCTGCTCATCGTCGAGCCGTTCTCCGGCGTGCGCGGCGCCGAGGCGGTCGGGGACGCCTATTTCGGCCTCTACCTCCGCGCGATGGGAAGAGGTCGGGCACGGCGAGCGGACGAGCTACGCGCATTGCTGGGGAAGGCCGGCTTCACGCGGACCAGGGTCCATAAGACGCGGTACCCGGTCTACGCCGGCCTCATCTCCGCGCAGCACTAGCGCAGCACTAGCGCCGCACGGGGCAGGCCGGCACGGCCCCACCGATCCAGCTTGGTTGGAAGGTGCCGTTCGGTCCTACTGTCAGGTTTGCTTGACGTTTTGGGTTGTAAGTCGTACGTTACCTTTGCTGAGCGGTTCCCCCCGAAGGACCCCAGGTGAAATCGGTTGCGGTAGTCTTCGATTGCCCGAAGCAGCTCTCGCTGCGCGAGCTCGCGCTCGCCCCAGCGGGAGCTGGCGACGTGGTGGTCGACATCGCGTTCTCCTCGATCAGCGCCGGCACGGAACGGTTGCTGTGGGAGGGGCGCATGCCGCAGTTCCCTGGGCTCGGCTACCCGCTCGTGCCCGGCTATGAATCCGTCGGCGTCGTCACGGCCGCGGGTCCCGAGGCCGCGCTCCCGGTCGGCACCACGGTCTTCGTGCCGGGCGCCAACTGCTACGGAGACGTCCGCGGCCTGTTCGGCGGCGCATCGCACACCGTGGTCGCGCCAGCCGCGCGCGTGATCCCCGTCGATGCCGCCCTGGGCGAGCGCGCGACGCTGCTCGCACTCGGCGCGACGGCCTACCATGCCCTCGTCGCCGGCAGCGTCCTGCCCGAGCTCATCATCGGGCACGGCGTCTTCGGCCGGCTCACCGCCCGCCTCACCCGCGCGCTGGGCGGCTCGCCCACGGTGTGGGAGAAGGCACCGCAACGCATGGCGGGCGCACTCGCGTATCCCGTCCTCGCGAGCGACGCCGACCCGCGGCGCGACTACCGCTGCATCCTGGACGCGAGCGGCGACGCCGCGCTCCTCGACAGCCTGATGTTCCGCCTCGCGAAGGGGGGCGAGATCGTCCTCGCCGGCTTCTACGCCACCCCGATCGCCTTCCAGTTCCCGCCCGCCTTCATGAAGGAGGCGCGGCTGCGGATCGCCGCCGAGTGGTCCCCGGGCGACCTGGCGCACGTGCTGGACCTGGTCAATAGCGGCCGCCTCTCGCTCGACGGCCTCATCACCGACATCGCCCCCGCCGACCGCGCAGCCGACGCCTATCGCGCCGCCTTCGAGGATCCGGCCTGCCTGAAGATGGTCCTCGACTGGAGAACGCTCTCGTGATCGACACCGGCCACGCCTCGGGCGATGCCCTGGTCCAGCTCCATCGCAGCGTGCGCGACGAGGCCGCGGCGGAGCCCGCGCCCGTGAGCACCGCCGCCCCCACCAAGGAGACGCAGATCATCGCGATCTACGGCAAGGGCGGCATCGGCAAGAGCTTCACGCTCGCGAACCTGTCCTACATGATGGCGCAGCAGGGCAAGAAGGTCCTGCTCATCGGCTGCGACCCGAAGAGCGACACCACCTCGCTGCTCTTCGGCGGTCGCGCCACGCCGACCATCATCGAGACCTCGTCCCGGAAGAAGCTCGCCGGCGAGGAGGTCACGATCTCCGACGTGTGCTTCAAGCGGGACGGCGTCTTCGCGATGGAGCTGGGCGGCCCCGAGGTCGGGCGCGGCTGCGGCGGCCGCGGGATCATCCATGGCTTCGAGCTGCTCGAGAAGCTCGGCTTCCACGACTGGGGCTTCGACTACGTCCTGCTCGACTTCCTGGGCGACGTGGTCTGCGGCGGCTTCGGGCTGCCGATCGCGCGCGACATGTGCCAGAAGGTGATCGTCGTCGGCTCCAACGACCTCCAGTCGCTCTACGTCGCCAACAACGTCTGCTCGGCGGTCGAGTACTTCCGCAAGCTCGGCGGCAATGTCGGCGTGGCGGGCATGGTGATCAACAAGGACGACGGCACCGGCGAGGCGCAGGCGTTCGCCGAGAAGGTCGGCATCCCGGTCCTGAGCGCGATCCCGGCGCACGAGGACATCCGCCGCAAGAGCGCCAACTACGAGATCGTCGGCACCCCCGGCGGCCAGTGGGGCCCGCTCTTCGAGACCCTGGCGACGAACGTCGGCGAGGCGCCGCCGATGCGCCCGCGGCCGCTCACCCAGGACCAGCTCCTCGGCCTCTTCAAGTCCGACGTGGTCGGGCGCGACGTGAAGCTCGAGCCCGCGACCATGGTCGACATGGTCGGCCGCGAGGAGCTCGTGAAGCCCACCCTCGAAGTCGTGTACGACACGGTCTGAGCCCCATGGCGACCTCCCTGCCCATCGTCGAGACCCCCGCCGCGCTGACCGGCGACGGCCTCGGCTGCCACAGCGGCGCGGCGCAGCTGGAGGCGGCCGCGCGCGCGGCGGGCAAGAGCGAGGCGCTCGACCGCTACGCGCAGGACTATCCGAAGGGCCCGCACGACCAGCCGCAGTCGATGTGCCCGGCGTTCGGCTCGCTCCGCGTCGGGCTCCGCATGCGCCGCACCGCGACGATCCTCTCCGGTTCGGCCTGCTGCGTCTACGGGCTGACCTTCACGTCGCACTTCTACGGCGCGCGCCGCACGGTCGGCTACGTGCCGTTCAACTCGGAGACGCTCGTGACCGGGCAGCTCTTCGAGGATATCCGCGACGCGGTGCACCAGCTCGCCGATCCCGCGCTCTACGACACGATCGTCATCACGAACCTCTGCGTGCCGACCGCGTCGGGCGTGCCGCTGCAGCTGCTGCCGCCGGAGATCAACGGCGTCCGCATCATCGGCATCGACGTGCCCGGCTTCGGCGTCCCCACGCACGCGGAGGCGAAGGACGTGCTCGCCGGCGCGATGCTGAAGTACGCGCGCACCGAGGCCGAGCAGGGCCCGGTGCAGGCGCCGCGCGGTGGCCGGGCGCAGCGGCCCACGGTGACCCTGCTGGGCGAGATGTTCCCCGCGGACCCGGTGGGCATCGGGATGATGCTCGAACCGCTGGGACTGGCGGCAGGGCCCGTGGTGCCGACGCGCGAGTGGCGCGAGCTGTACGCGGCGCTGGACTGCAGCGTCGCCGCCGCGATCCATCCGTTCTATACCGCGAGCATCCGCGAGTTCGAGGCGGCGGGCCGTCCGGTGGTCGGTTCGGCGCCGGTCGGGCTCGACGGCACGGCCGCGTGGCTCGAAGCCATCGGACGGGCGGCGAACGTCGCCGACGGGAAGGTGGATGCCGCCAAGGCGCGCATCCTCCCCGCCATCCAGGGGGCGCTGGCGAAGCAGCCCATCCGGGGGCGGATCACGATGAGCGGTTACGAGGGCTCCGAGCTCCTCGTCGCGCGGCTGCTCGTCGAGAGCGGCGCCGACGTGCGGTACGTGGGCACGGCGTGCCCGCGCACGCGCTGGAGCGACGCGGACCGCCAGTGGCTCGAGGCGAAGGGGGTGCACGTGCAGTTCCGCGCCTCGCTCGAGCACGACCTCGCCGCGATGCACGAGTTCTCGCCCGACCTCGCGATCGGCACGACGCCGGTGGTCCAGGCCGCCAAGGAGCGGACGATCCCCGCGCTCTACTTCACGAATCTCATCTCGGCGCGGCCGCTGATGGGACCCGCCGGGGCGGGCTCGCTCGCGCAGGTCGTGAACGCGGCGCTGGGGAACAAGGCCCGGTTCGAGCGCATGAAGGACTTCTTCGCCGGCGTCGGCGAGGGGCATGCCGCCGGCGTCTGGGAGGACGTCCCGCAGGACCATCCGGAGTTCCGCGAGCACTACAAGCGCCACCTGGCGAAGCTCGCGCGGCAGCGGAAGGCCGAGGAGATGGTCTGATGCTCGTCCTCGACCATGACCGCGCGGGCGGGTACTGGGGCTCGGTGTACGTCTTCACCGCCATCAAGGGGCTGCAGGTCGTCATCGATGGCCCGGTGGGCTGCGAGAATCTGCCGGTGACCTCGGTGCTGCACTACACCGACGGGCTGCCGCCGCATGAGCTCCCGATCGTGGTGACCGGGCTCGCCGAGGAGCAGCTGGGCCGCGAGGGGACGGAAGGCGCGATGAAGCGCGCCCATGCGACGCTCGACCCCGAGCTGCCGAGCGTGGTGGTCACCGGATCGATCGCCGAGATGATCGGCGGCGGCGTGACGCCCGAGGGCACGGGCATCCAGCGCTTCCTGCCCCGCACGATCGACGAGGACCAGTGGCAGAGCGCGAACCGCGCGCTGTTCTGGCTCTGGACGGAGTACGGGCTCAAGAAGGGCGTGCGGCCGAAGCGCCGCGAGCGTGAGCCCGGGACGAGACCGCGGGTCAACATCGTCGGTCCGATCTACGGCACGTTCAACACGGCGAGCGACCTCCACGAGATCCGGCGCCTGGTCGAGGGGATCGGCGCCGAGGTGAACCTGACGTTCCCGCTCGGCAGCCACCTGCAGGACGTGCCGCGGCTCGTTGATGCGGACGTGAACATCTGCCTCTACCGCGAGTTCGGGCGGATGCTCTGCGAGAACCTCGACATGCCGTACCTCCAGGCCCCGATCGGGATGGAGTCGACGACGAAGTTCCTCCGGGCGCTCGGCGGCCTGCTCGGGCTCGACCCGGAGCCGTTCATCACGCGGGAGAAGCACACCACGCTGAAGCCGGTGTGGGACCTGTGGCGCTCGGTGACGCAGGACTTCTTCGGCACGGCGAGCTTCGCGATCGTCGCCAATGAGACGTACACGCGCGGCGTGCGGCACTTCCTCGAGGACGAGCTCGGGCTGCCCTGCACCTTCGCCATCGCGCGCGTCGCCGGCCAGAAGACGAAGAACGACGAGATCCGCCGCCTCGTGAAGGAGCGGACCCCGCTGGTGCTGTTCGGCTCCTACAACGAGCGGATGTACCTGAGCGAGGCGGGGGGCCGGGCGATGTACATCCCGGCCTCCTTCCCCGGCGCGATCATCCGCCGCCACACGGGCACGCCGTTCATGGGGTACGCCGGGGCGACGTATCTCGTGCAGGAGGTGTGCAATGCGCTCTTCGACGCGCTGTTCCACATCCTCCCGCTGGGGACCGAGCTCGACAAGGTCGACGCCACGCCGTCGCGCCTGCAGGCCGAGATGGCGTGGGACGACGAGGCGAAGGCGCTGCTCGACGAGCTGGTGGAGTCGCAACCGGTGCTGATCCGCATCTCGGCAGCCAAGCGGTTGCGCGACGCGGCGGAGCGTGATGCGCGGGGCCTGGGCGACACGACGGTCACCCGCGACCACGTCCTCGCGTCACGCCGGACCCTCACCGCGGCGGGCGTCTGACATGGCACACCTGATCGCCTCCGCCGCTGCCGCGGGACGCTCCTCGTGGAGCAGGTGCCCGGCGCCTTCCCACGCGACCACGGTCGCGGCCGGGATCGTGGCGGCGACGGCGCGGAGCTCGGCGATCGGGACGAACGCGTCGCGGGTGCCATGCACGAGCGTGATCGGCGGCAGCGCCGCGGACGCGAGCGTCCGCACGAGCCCGGCGAGGTCCCAGTGCGCCATCCAGGCGAGCGCCCCCGCGACGTGCGCGCGCGACGCGAAGAGCGCGCGGTACCTGGCCCGTTGCGGCTCGGGCACGGCCGAGCCGGTGGCGGAGAGCAACGCGTCACCGACGGCGCGCTGCGCGCCGAGCGCGGCGCCGATGGACGCGGTCCATGGCGCCGTGACGAGCGGGTGGAGCAGCGGAGCGAGCAGGTCGCGGTACGCGGCGGGCGGCGCGACGAGCGCGGCCCCGAACCCGACGATGGCCTCGAGCGGCAGGCGCCGGTCGCGCGCCATCGCGAGCAGGATCGCGGCCCCGGCGGAGTGGCCGGCGGCGGCGATGGGCGTGACGGACAGCGCCGTGCACAGCGCGTGCACGGCGCGAGCCATCGCGTCGATGGTGGGCGGCTCCCCGAGCGCGGGCGTGAAGCCCTGGCCCGGGAGGTCCGGCACGAGGACGGTGTGGTCGCGGGCGAGGAGCGGCACGATGTCGCCCCACGAATGCGAGGCACCGCCGGTGCCATGGAGCAGCAGGATCGCCGGCCCGGTGCCGGCGCGCTGGACGTGCCACCGCACGCCGGCGGCCTCGACGAACGTGCTCGCGTCGGCGTTGGGCCAGCCGGCGCGCAGGGCGGCCCAGTCGGGGGCGTCGGTGGATGAGGGCATGCGTGGGTGAAACATGGCAGGACCCCGGGTCTCGAACGAGCCCGGGCCCCCGGACCGCGCGGGTACACGCGGGACTACTCGATACCCACTTGGAGGTGGCGTATGAGTGACAACAAGGGAATGACCGAAGACGAAGCGAGGGCCTTCCACGGTTACTTCGTGACTGGCTTCATCGGCTTCACGGCGGTGGCCATCGTGGCCCACTTCCTCGTTTGGTCGTGGCGTCCGTGGCTCTGAGCCACTCAACCTGAGGAGAGACCATGTACAAGATCTGGCAGGGCGCCGATCCTCGGCTGACGCTCGCAGGACTGGGCTTCTTCCTCGGATGCCTGGCGATGGTGATCCACATCTTCGCCTTCAGCGTGATCGGGTATCCGAAGACCACGAAGGCGAAGTACAACCCGCCGGCGGTCGCGTCCGCGCTTCGCTGACCTGAACCGCTCGTCCGACTGAGGGTCGTTGGTGTCGGGTGCGTCGTTCCCGGGCGCACCCGCCCCATCGCCCGAGGTCACGGGACCCATTTCCTCACGAGGAATTCTGTATGCACCGCATCTGGTTGGCGTTCGACCCGCGCCGCGTCATGGTGGCCCTCACGGGCTTCCTCGCGGTGCTGGCGCTGTTGATCCACTTCATCCTGCTCAGCTCGAACCGGTTCTCGTGGATCGAGAACGGGACGCTGCCGGCGGCCTCGGCCCCGGTGGGCGCCTCGTCCCCGGTCGCTGCCGCCGAGATGGCGCCGCTTCCGGCGGGCCGGTAAGCAGTTCCCGGGAATGGTGGCGCGGGGCCGGGGCACCGGAACGACGATGCCTCGTCCCCCCCACCACCTCCCGTCGGATCGCCGGTCGCGTCTGCCGGCGTGAAAGCACAGACGCCTCTCTCGGAGAACTTCGCGATGGCGATGCTCAGTTTTGAAAAGAAGTACCGGGTGCGCGGGGGGACGCTGCTGGGCGGGGACCTGTTCGATTTCTGGTTCGGGCCCTTCTATGTCGGCTTCTTCGGCGTCACCACGGTCTTCTTCACGGCCCTCGGTACGCTCCTGATCATCTATGGGGCGGCGATCGGGCCGACCTGGAACATCTGGCAGATCAACATCGCACCCCCGGACCTGAAGTACGGCCTCGGCTTCGCGCCGCTCGCCGAAGGGGGACTCTGGCAGCTCATCACCATCTGTGCGGTCGGCGCGTTCGGTTCGTGGGCGCTCCGGCAGGCAGAGATCTCGCGCAAGCTCGGGATGGGGATGCACATCCCCTGGGCGTTCTCGGTGGCGGTCCTCGCCTACGTGACGCTCGTCGTGATCCGGCCGCTGCTGCTCGGCGCCTGGGGACACGGCTTCCCCTACGGGATCTTCTCGCACCTCGATTGGGTGTCGAACGTCGGGTACCAGTACCTGCACTTCCACTACAATCCGGCGCACATGATCGCCATCACCTTCTTCTTCACCAACGCGCTCGCCTTGGCGATGCACGGGTCGCTGATCCTGTCGGTGACCAATCCGAAGAAGGGGGAGCCGGTCAAGACCAGCGAGCACGAGAACGTCTTCTTCCGTGACTTCCTCGGCTACTCGATCGGCGCGATCGGCATCCACCGGCTCGGCCTCTTCCTCGCGCTCAGCGCGGCGTTCTGGAGTGCGGTCTGCATCATCATCTCCGGCCCGCTCTGGACGAAGGGATGGCCCGAATGGTGGGGCTGGTGGCTCAACCTTCCCATCTGGCGCTAGGAGAGATCCATGCTCGAATACCAGAATCTCTTCACTCGCGTCCAGATCCGGCACGCGCCGGACCCCGGGCTCCCGATCGAGCAGTCGCTCGGCCGGCGCTACGGCGAGGGGACGTTCAGCTACTGGATGGGCAAGCTCGGTGACGCCCAGATCGGCCCGATCTACCTGGGCCCGTGGGGCGTGCTGTCCCTCATGTTCGGCTTCGTGGCCATCGAGGTCATCGGCCTGAACTTCTTCAAGCAGGTGGGGTGGAGCCCCATCGAGTTCGTGCGCCAGCTCCCCTGGCTCGCCCTCGAACCGCCGTCCCCCGAGTACGGGTTGCACATCCCGCCGCTCGCCAAGGGCGGCTGGTACCTCATCGCGGGGTTCTTCCTCACGATGAGCATCCTGCTCTGGTGGGTGCGGACCTACACGCGCGCCCGCGCCCTCGGCATGGGCACGCACCTCGCCTGGGCCTTCGGGTCGGCGATCTTCCTCTACCTCTCCTTCTTCTTCCAGCCGCTGCTCGTCGGGAGCTGGAGCGAGATGGTGCCGTTCGGGATCTTCGCCCACCTCGACTGGACCTCGGCGTTCTCGATCCGCTACGGCAACCTGTACTACAACCCGTTCCACGCGCTCTCGATCGCCTTCCTGTACGGGTCGGCGGTGCTGTTCGCGATGCACGGGGCCACGATCCTCGCGGTGAGCCGCCTCGGCGGCGAACGCGAGATCGAGCAGATCACCGACCGCGGCACCGCCGCGGAACGCTCGGCGATCTTCTGGCGCTGGACGATGGGCTGGAATGCCACGATGGAGTCGATCCATCGCTGGGCGTGGTGGTTCGCCGTGCTGGTGACCTTCACCGGCGGCATCGGCATCCTCCTCACCGGCACCGTCGTCGACAACTGGTACCTCTGGGCGGTCAAGCACGGCGTCGCCCCGCAGTACCCGGCGCAGAACGTCCTCACCCCGGAGCAGCTCGAGAAGCTCCGCGGGCAGTACGCCGGCCGGCTGCAGAACGGCTTCCCGACGTACACGGTCCCGGCGCCGACCGCGCCCGTGGACACCACCACTTCCGCGCCGGCGGTCCCGCCGACGGGAGGGAACTGACCATGACGCCCCTCTCGAAGCTGGGCCTCGCCGGCGTGGTGCTCCTCGCCACCGGCTGCCAGTTCTTCGCCACGAAGGACCGGGACGTGGTGCAGAAGGGCTACCGCGGCACGGCGATGGAGGTCAACTATGTCGCGGCGACGCAGGCGTCCGCGATGGCGGACCTCGCCAAGAAGCTGCCGCCGATCCTGCCGCCGATCACCGGGGACCAGCCCCCGGGCCCGTCGCCGTGGAAGAACGTGCAGGTGCTGACCGACGTGTCGACGGGCGAGTTCAACCGCACGATGATCTCGATGGCGACGTGGGTCGCGGGCGGCGCGGGCAACTGCGCCTACTGCCACAACCTCGCCGATCTCGCGTCCGACACGTTCCCCGACGGCAAGGCCATCTACACCAAGGCCGTCGCCCGCCGGATGATCCAGATGACCCGCAACATCAACACCAACTGGGTCGACCACGTCGGCAACACCGGCGTGACCTGCTACACCTGCCACATGGGCAAGCCGCTCCCGAACGGCCTCTGGTTCTATACCAACGAGAACCAGATCCTGCGACACTACCTCGACGGCCAAGGGGCCCGCGTCGTCTCCCAGACGATCGCCCCCTCGAACGCCAACCGCTCGAGCGTGAAGCAGACGGAGTGGACCTGGGCGCTGATGATCAGCCAGTCGAAGTCGCTCGGGGTCAATTGCACCTTCTGCCACAACACCCGGCAGTTCTCCAGCTGGGAACAGGCGCCGGCGCAGCGCGTCACGGCGTACGCGGGCATCCTGATGCTCCGCGACCTCAACACGAACTACCTGGCACCGCTCGCCGGCACGTACCACCCGTCGCGCCTCGGCCCGATGGGCGACGCGCCGAAGGCGCAGTGCCTGACCTGCCACAACGGGGTCTACAAGCCGCTCTACGGGCTGCAGATGGCCAAGCACTATCCGGCCCTCTGGGGCACGCGGACCGACTGGACGAGCCCGCTGCCGCCGAAGTTCACCACGCCGGTCGCCGCGACGGCCCCGGTGGACACGTCGGCGATGCCGATCGACACCGCGGCCACGGCCGCGCCGCCAGCGACGCGCATGCCCTGACGCGCGCCGGCGATGGCGGAGGCCGCGAGGGCGGCGGCGCAGGGGACAGGACGAGCGAAGGGGGCTTGGCGGATTCCGCCGAGCCCCCTTCGCGCCTCCCGTCGGATCGCGTCAGCGCGCCGCGCCGAGGACCGTCCCGTCGCGGTCGAGCAGGGCCACGAAGCTGCGGACCTGCGTCGGACCGAACGAGCTGACCGCCACCCGCTGCTTCGTCAGCGGATCCTCGAGGGTGACACGGCCATCCTCCCACGCGGTGAGGAGGAACGGGGCATCGTGGGGCAACCGCGCCACGCGCCGCCGGTCGGCCAGCCCGCGCAGCGCGCCGCGCAGGAAGCCGTTGGTGCCCTGCGGCAGTGTCAGCGCGATCGCACCCGTGGTGCCGTCGCGCACGACGATGCCGCCGTCCGGCGCGTCGCTGAAGGCGAGCGGACGCTGCGCCACGGGCGTGCCGTAGCGGTCGGCGCTCTTGCCGAGCCCGAACTGCGAGGCCGCGACCGCGAGCCCGAAAGTCAGGACGGCCATCGCCACCGCCACCCGCAGCACGGGCTTCGGGGGCGCGAGTTGGTGCATCGCGGACTTCGATCCGGGTTCCGGCTCGAAATGGATCTCTGCGGAGCTCATCAGGACCTCAGGCGGACACGGGGGGGGCGACCACGGCGTCGGGCGCATCGGCGGGGACCGCGAGCACCGCCTCGCGGAGCACGGCGCCCACGCGGTCGGCATCCACGAGCCCACGCAGCAGCGGCTCAGGCCGGGAGAAGCTGAAGGGGCGGACATGCGGGAAGAGCACGAGCCAGGCGAGCCGCTCCTGCGTGCGAAGCTGCAGCGCGATCTGGCCGGTGCCGTCCGCGAACCGCTTCACCTTCGCCCCCTCGATGTAGCGGAGCGGCAGGTTCACGGTGAGCGGCAGGATGATGCCGAGCCGGAGGACGAGCCGTCGGTCGGTCACGGCGTACGTCGCGCTCTGCGCGATCCAGCGGGCCAGGGCGCGCGCGCCGCCGATGACGAGCGCCGAGAGCGCGACCTGCACCGCGACGGTCGTCCAGAAGGCAGCGGTGGCGATCGTCGCGCGATTCGCCACCATCCACCACGCGATCATGGACGCGAAGTAGGCGGCCAGCGGCCGCACGAACAGGAGGTGCCGCGCGAGCGCACGGGCATCGGGCGCACCCTGCCAACGGATGTGCTCCCCCGCCGGGAGCCATTCGTTCACGCCCAGCACGCGCTCCCGCGCCGGGACCGGCGCGCCCGTCCCGGGCACCGCCGGTCCCGCCAGGGGGTCCAGCACCGTCGTGGCCACGGTCAGATCCAGGGCTCGGCGCGCGCGGCGTCGGCGTAGAGGTGACCGCCGGCATAGTACGCCATGATGCGGTCCTCCTCGAGCAGCGTGATGCGGTCGTCACGCTTGGTCGTGGGGACGTTGGCGAACTGCGCGGCCGTGATGGCCTTCACGATCACGTGGTCGTTGCCCCAGAGGCCGAAGTGCGGCCACTGCACATACGGCGCCGGGAGAAGCTTGTGCGCCCCGCCCGCCGCGAGCTCGACCTCGTAGTACCGGACCTGCGGCTCCGAGCGGTCGACCCAGATGTCGACGATGGTGCCGGCGACGTTGCCGTCGCACGCCTTCACCGGGAGCCCGCGCGGGTCGGGGTCACCGGCGGCGACGGAGTAGCCCGGCGCGACGCGCATCGGGACGATCTTCGCCTCGCCGTACGCCGTCAGGTCCGGCACATCCGCGCGCGCGGCCCACGCGGCCGGGCCGACGCCGTCCACCATCGGATCGCCGGTCGGCACCATCGGCGAACCATTGAAGCCATCCACGGGCACTGCCTTGATGTCGGACATCAGTGGGTCCCCCCGTCAACGTGCTTGGTGACATGCAGGTATTCCTTCTTGGGGGGAACGGTCGGCCAGCCCTCACGCGGCCCCTGCGGCGAGTCGAGCGGGTAGCCCTCACGCTTGTCCTCGCGCCGCAGGTAGATCACGAGCCCGATGAAGAACGCCCAGAAGACGTACAGGGCGATCTGTGCCCCATCGATGTACTCCATTGTCCCTCTCCTCCCCTGGATGACTTTCCGACGCTAGGCGGGCAGATCCGCCAAGCCGAACTCCCCGTCCGGGTCGCGACGGATCGCGCCCGACCGGACCAGCCGCACGAGGGGCCCGAGGGCCACCAGCGTGCCGAACAACAACAACGTCTCGAGGTGATAGACCGCGCTGTACGGGACGCTCGGGTCATTGAAGGCGTACGCGAGGTTCCCCGCCCGCACCTGCGTCGAGAGCCAGTCGCGGATGAGCCCAGCGGCGGCCATCGACAGCCCCTCGCAGGTGGCGAAGACCGCCCCCCACGCGCCCAGGGCGATGCCATACTGCGTCGCATCGCGCAACCCCATCGCCGCGCTCAGCGTCCCGACCGCGAAGAGCCCCTCCCCCGTCCCCATCAGGAACGTGCCCGCCGCGAACAGGGCGCTCGAGTGCAGCGGCGACGCGAAGATCACGCAGATGAAGCTCACGACGCCGACCACCGCGCCGATGGCCGCGACCTTGATCGGGTCGTGCCAGCGCTCGAGCAGGCGCGCGGCGAGCACGAAGGCCACGATCGCCCCCACCGCGGCGATGCCCGTGAGCGCGGTGGTCTGCGCCACGCTCCAGTGCAGGATCTCGCCGCCGTAGGGCTCGAGCAGGACATCCTGCATGTTGAAGGCGAAGAAGCCCATCCCCGTCGCGACGAGCAGCCGCACCGCATGGCCCCCGGCGATGAAGGTGCGCCAGGCATCGCGGAACGCCGGCCGTCGCTCTCCCTTCGCGTATGGCACGATGCCGCGCACCCGGGCCTCCTGCTTCCAGAGCGCCACCGAGTTCGTGACCAGCGTGAACACCGCGGCACCCTGGATCACCTGGATGAGTCGGATCTGCTGGAAGTCGCGGAGCAATCCCCCGAGCACCACGGCGCTGGCCGTCGCGCCGACGAGCATCATCAGGTACATCAGCGCCACGACGCGCGGGCGCTTCGCCTCGTCGGCGAGGTCGGTGGCGAGGGCGAGGCCGCTGGTCTGGACGGTGTGCGCGCCCGCGCCGACCAGGAAGAAGGCGAGCGCCGAGCCCACGTACGCGATCGATCGGTGACCCCAGGTCTGGTCCCCCGAGAGGAGGATCAGCGCGAACGGCATGATCGCGAGACCGCCGAACTGCAGCAGCGTCCCGCCCCAGATGTACGGCACGCGCCGCCAACCCAGGATGGAGCGGTGCGTGTCGGACCGGAAGCCGATGAGGGCGCGGAAGGGCGCCACCAGCAGCGGGATCGCGATCATCGCCGCGACGATGCTCGCCGGGACGCCAAGCTCGAGGATCATCACGCGGTTCAGCGTCCCGTAGAACAGCGTCGTCGCCATCCCCACGGTGAGCTGGAAGAGGCTCAGCCGGAGGAACCGGGACAGCGGGACATCGGCCGTCGCGATGTCGGCGAACGGCATCCATCGCGGACCGAGGTACTGGACGGTCCGCGTGATGAGCGAGGGCTGGCGCGGCGCGGTCACGGCATCACCAGACGGGTTGCAGTCGGACGTTGGCCGGGAGCCGGTCGTGCCGGGCCGGGAGGAGCATCAGCCGCAGGAACGTGAGACCGTTGTCGAGCCGGGCGAGCGTCCCGCGCACCTTGCCGCCGAGGCCGCCGGCCGCGTCGGCGGCCGCGATCGTCCCCATGTTGCGGTGCATCCGTTCGAGCAGGGCCCAGAACCGCGGATTGTCCACGTCGATCGTCACCGGGAAGACCTGCTTCGCGATCTCGTTCGTGAGCCGGATGACCTTGCGGTCGAAGTCGTCCACGTCGAATCCGAGCGCATGGAAGAACGTCGTCCGGGCATGGTCCCGCACGTACATCGTGGCGAAGACGGCCAGCAGGAAGAAGCGGATCCAGACCTTGTTGAAGCCCTCGAGCGTATGCGGGTTGGCCCGCATCAGCACCGCGAACGCCTCGCCGTGCCGGAACTCGTCGTTGCACCAGTTCTCGAACCACTTGAAGATCGGGTGGAACCGGAACTCCGGGTGCTTCTCGAGCTGCCGGAAGATCGTGATGTAGCGCGCGTACCCGATCTTCTCGGAGAGGTACGTGGCGTAGTAGATGTACTTGGGCTTGAAGAACGTGTACTTCTTCGCCTTGGTCAGGAACGAGAGGTCCACGGCCACGTCGAAGTCGTTCAGCGTGTGGTTGATGAAGCCGGCATGGCGCCCCTCGTCGCGGCTCATGAAGCCGAACAGGTCGCGGATGTCCTTGTTCCTCACCCGCTTCTTGACCTCGGCGTAGAGGATGCACCCCGAGAACTCCGCGGTCACCGAGCTCACGAGGAACTCGACGAAGGCCTTGCGCAGCTCGGGATCCCAGCCGGTCCAGTCGAACGCCTCGAACTCCGGCGTGCGCTTGAAGTGGTCCTTGTTGGGGTCGCGCCGGAACTCGGCGACGAGTTCATCCCACTGCTCCCGCAACGCGGAGACGTCGAGACGGTCGAGCTCGGCGAAGTCGGTCGTGTAGAAGCGCGGGTTGAGGACGGCGTCCTCGGTCGCGGCGCGCGTCGACTCGTTCACGTCGGTCACGGGCGGGGCCATCGTGGCATCGTACATGGCTCAGCCCTCGAATCCGACTTCGTACAGCTCGGTGATCCCGCTCGTCCCGAGGACGCGCGTGAGCACCCGCCGCGGCCAGCTGGCGTGCTGGACCGTCGCCGTCGCCTGCAGCGTGCGGACCTCGCCGATCGCGACCCGCGCCGGCGCACCGTGGACGAGCACCTCGTCGCCCTCGTTGACCTCCACGCCGTCGAGCTCGACGTGCGCATGGAACATCGTCGGCGTGCTCTGGAGGTCGATCGTGCATGCGACCTCCGATCGCCGGCGGTACGCCCACCAGGCCGCCAGCGCCAGCGCGGCCGTGCCTGCCATCGTCCAACCGTTCACGGGTTCCTCCGGGGGGTGAGGGACAGCTCCATCGCCTGCGAGGTGTAGAAGCCCTGCCGGACCACTTGCGTGCGGCCCACCTGCCATCCGACGAGCGCCGTGGCGCCCGCGACCGCCTCCCGCACCGCCTGCTCCGCCACCGGCACGATCCGGGGCGCGCGGTCGCCGTGCGGGAACCACCGCCCCACCGCGTGCATCACCGCGAGCAGCGGCGTGCGCGGCGCGAACGTCCATACCATCGAGTGCCGGACGCGCGGGGCGAGCGTCGCGAGCGCCGAGAGCGCGTCCGGCCCCTCGTAGTGGATCAGCGAGTCCATCGCGAGCACGTGGTCGAACGTGCCCAGCGCCGGGTCGAGCATGTCGCCGGCGCGGAAGTCGATCCGACCGCGCAGCGACGATTGCGCGGCGCGCTCGCGCGCGACCTGCACCAGCGTCGGCGAAAGGTCGATCGCCAGCACCTCGGCGCCGCGGCGCGCCAGCTCCACCGCCGCGGCGCCGGTGCCGCAGCCCGCGTCGAGCACGCGCGCGCCGGTGAGGTTCGTCGGCAGCCAGGAGGTGAGCAGGTGCCGCATCCGTGCGCGGCCGGCACGCACCGTCGCCCGGATCCCGCTCACCTTCTCGTCCGACGTCAGCGCCGCCCACGCCTCGGCCGCGTGGCGGTCGAAGTAGTCGTGCAGCCACGCCCGCGTGCGGGCGTAGCCGTCGGGCAGCGGCGACGTCGGCGTCGTCATCAGTCGTAGCCCAGGAGGTCGAAGATCTCGCGGTCCTTCAGGGGACGCCCCGGCTGGGCCGGCACGCCGGCCGCGAGCATCGCCGCGATGCGGAGGTACTCGTCCTGCACCGCCTTCACCTCCGGCGACTCCTCCATCTCGAAGATCGTGCACTTCTTGAGGCGACTGCGCCGGATCGCGTCGAGGTCCGGGAACCGGCCCGTGATCCCCATCCCGGCCGCCGCATTGAAGCGGTCGATCTGGTCGACGTCGGCGCTCCGGTTGGCGACCACGCCCCCCAGCCGCACCGCGTAGTTCTTGGACTTCGCGAGGATCGCCGCCATGATGCGGTTCATCGCGAAGATGGAGTCGAAGTCGTTCGCGGTGACGATCAGCGCGCGCTGCGCGTGCTGCAGCGGCGCCGCGAAGCCGCCGCACACCACGTCGCCGAGCACGTCGAAGATCACGACGTCGGTGTCCTCGAGCAGGTGATGCTCCTTGAGGAGCTTCACGGTCTGTCCGACCACGTACCCGCCGCACCCCGTGCCCGCCGGCGGTCCGCCCGCCTCGACGCACTGCACGCCGTTGAACCCGGTGTACACGAAGTCCTCCACGCGGAGTTCCTCGGAGTGGAAGTCGACCGACTCGAGCACGTCGATCACCGTCGGCACCATCCGCTTGGTCAGCGTGAACGTCGAATCGTGCTTCGGGTCGCAACCGATCTGCAGCACGCGCTTGCCGAGCTTGCTGAACGCCGCGCTCAGGTTGGAGGACGTCGTCGACTTCCCGATGCCACCCTTGCCGTACACCGCGAACACCTGTGCGCCCGTGATCCGCTCCTCCGGATCCAGGTGGACCTGCACGCTCCCTTCGCCGTCCTCGCGTGTCCCCAGGACCGGCAATGCCATTGAACTCGCCACCGTCACCTCTCCCGCGACCTGCGTTCCGACTCGCACCGGGTCCGTGCCGCTGCGTGAGCGGTCCCGCCGCTCACGCCACCGCGTGCACGCCCTCGAGCCGGTCCTCCAACTCCTCGCTGGCCTCCCGCAGCGCGGCGAGCATCTCCGCGCTCGGCTGCCAGTAGCCACGGTCATGCGCCTCCATCAGGCGGTTCGCCATCCCGGACGCGGCATTGGGATTGGCGGCCGCGAGCCGCTCCCGCATCGCCTTGTCGAGCACGAACGTGGTCGTGATGTCGTCGTAGACCCACTGCGGAACGGTGCCCGCCGTCGCCGACCACCCCAGCGTCGTCGCGACATGCCCCGCGATGTTGCGTGCACCCTCATAGCCCTGCGTGAGCTGCGCCTCGTACCACTTCGGGTTCAGCATCCGCGTGCGCGTCTCGAGGGCGACCTGCTCACCGAGCGTCCGGACCCGCCCCTCGCGCCCGGTATGGTCGCCGAGGTAGACCGGCACCGCGGCGCCCTTCGCCTTCGTGATCACGCGGTTCATCCCCCCGAGCGATTCGACATACTGGTCGATGTCGGTCGCGCCGAGCTCCACCGAGTCGAGGTTCTGGAACGCGAGCGCCGCGCCGCCGAGGGCGCGCTCCATCAGCGCCGGCTGCGCCTGCGCCGCCGCACGGGTCCCGTACGCGAAGCACTTCCGCTTCACGAACTGGTCAGCCAGCTCGTCCTCGGCGCTCCACTGCCCCGTCTCCACCAGCAGGTTCACGTTCGATCCGTACGCGCCGTCGGCATTCGAGAAGACCCGCAGCGCCGCCGTCTCGAGATCGGTGCCGAGGGCCTGCATGTGCTCCAGCGTGTGCTTCCGGACGAAGTTCATCGCCGTCGGCTCATCGGCCTGCGACGCGAGCAGTGTCGCCTCGGCGAGGAGTCGCACCTGCAGCGGTAGCAGGTCGCGGAAGATGCCGGACAGCGTGCAGACCACGTCGATGCGCGGCCGGGCGAGCTGCGACAGCGGGATGAGACGCGCCCCGACGAGCCGCCCGACCGCATCGAAGCGGGGCGCGGCGCCCAGCAGCGCGAGCACCTGCGCGATCGGCGTGCCCTCGGACTTCATGTTGTCGGTGCCCCAGAGCACGAACGCCACCGTCTCCGGCAGGCCGTGCCCGTCGGCCGCGTGCCGCGCGAGCAGCTGGTCGGCACGCTTGCGCCCCTCCAGCAGGGCGTACGCGCTCGGGACCTTGTACGGATCGAACCCGTAGAGGTTGCGGCCGGTCGGGACCACCGCTGGCGTGCGCACCAGATCGCCGCCCGGCGCGGGCGGGACGTAGCGCCCGTCCAGCGCCCGCAGGATGCCCGGGATCTCATGGTCCTCGGCGAGCAGCCGGTCGAGCCGGGCGAAGGCCGCGTCGTCCATGCCGGTCGGGTTCGACTCCCGGATGGCGGCGATCGTCTCGCGGCGCGCGGACGCCGACATCCCCTCTCCCACGACGTGGAGGCCGAGCGGGATGAGCGTGTACTCGAGCTCGAGGAGCTTGGCGCGGACGGCGCCGACCTCGGCCGCGGCATCGCCCGACCACGCGGGGGCGGCGGCGCAGAGATCGAGCGCGCCCGCCTGCTCCTGGATCAGCGACACGAGGTCCGCGTCCGGCGCACCACGCCCGTCGGCGGCGGTGCGGTATCGGTCGAGGCTCGCCTTGAGCGCCGCGAGCTCCTTGTAGAGCCCAGCGTTCGCGATCGGCGGCGTGAGGTAGCTCACCAGCGTCGCCCCGCCCCGCCGCTTGGCGAGCGTCCCCTCGGACGAGTTGTTCGAGGCGTACAGGTAGATGTTCGGCAGGTCGCCGATGAGCCGCTCCGGCCAGCAGGCGTCGGTCAGGCCGACCTGCTTGCCCGGCATGAACTCGAGCGCGCCGTGGGTCCCGAAGTGCAGCACCGCGTGCGCCCCGAAATCCTCGCGCAGCCAGTGGTAGAAGTTCGTGAAGGCGTGCGTCGGCGCGAAATTGCCCTCGAAGAGCAGCCGCATCGGGTCGCCCTCCCAGCCGAACGCCGGCTGCACGCCGACGAACACCTCGCCGAAGCGCGCCCCGAGCACGAACAGCTCCCGGCCGTTGGTCAGCTGCCGCCCCGGCGCAGGACCCCAGGTGCGCTCGAGCTCGGCAAGATGCCGCTCGCGGCGCACGTGCAGGTCCGCCGGTACCCGCGCATGGACGTTCGCGGGCGCGCCGAACTGCGCGGCGTTCCCCTGCGTGATCGCGGCGCGGAGCGCGTCCACCGTCTCGGGGACGTCCACCGCGTAGCCGTCACGCTTCATGGCGCACAGCACGTTGTGGAGGGACTCGAAGACCGCCAGGTACGCCGCGCTGCCCGTGTTCCCGGCGTTCGGCGGGAAGTTGAACAGCACGATGCCGACCCGCCGCTCGTGCCGGGGCGTGTGCCGCAGGCGCACCAGCTTCGCGATGCGGTCGGCGAGCGCGTCCACGCGCCCGTCGATCGCGACGGCCGGCGCCGCGGCGCCCTGGTCGCCGGCACGCTTCCCCGCGAAGACGATCGGCGCCGTCGCGCCGTCCAGCTCCGGGATCGCCACCTGGAGCGTCGCCTGCAGCGCGTTCAGCCCGCGCGGGTCCCGTGTCCATTCGTCGATGCTCTGGAACTCGAGCTGCTGGAGCGAGAGGTACGGCACGTCGAGCGCGCCCAGCACCGCCTGCGCCGCCTCGGCGTCGTTGTACGCCGGCCCGCCGACGAGCGAGAACCCGGTCAACGAGACCAGGCAGTCGACCGTCGCCCGGCTGATGCCGCGCACCTGGGCCTGCGGGTCGAGGCAGTAGCGCGTGAGGGCCGCGCGCGCATCGAGTCCGGAGGCGAAGATCGGCACCACCGTCAGGCCGCGGGACTCGAGCGCGCGGATGACGTGATCGTAGTGGGCGGTGTTGCCGGCGAGGAGGTACGACCGGGTGAGCAGAAGCGCGACGCGGCCGCGCTCCCCGCGGGCCGGGAGATCCTCGATCCGCTCGGTGAGGCCGTGGCGCGGCAGGTCGGGATGGTAGCAGCCGACTTCCGGATACACCTCGGGATCACCGACCGCGAGCGTGCCGCGGAGCGCCGCGCGCGGGCCCGCCGCATAGCGGTGCACCACCATCCGCACGAGGTTCGCGACGTTCGCCTCGGACCCCGAGAGCCAGTACTGCATCACCAGCAGCCACGCGCGGACGTCCTGCGCGGTCCCCGGGATGAAGCGCAGCAGCTTGGGGAGCTGCTTGAGGCCGGTGAGCTGCCGCTCGCCAGCCGAGCGACCCTCGTCGCGCGATCCGCGCAGCTTCTTGAGGAGCGCGAGGGGCGACCATGGCGACGCCGGCTTGCCGTCGTCCGCCATCGAGAACCGCCCCATGCGCGTCAGCCGCATCACCTCGTTCACACAGAGCGCCGCGCCGAACGCGTCGCAGTGCGGTGCGCGCGCGATGAGCGCCTCCAGCACCGGCCCGGCGGACTCCTCCGTGAAGAGCTGCGTCGCGAGCAGGAGGTCCGCCTGTCCGATGTCCGCTCGCGCCCGCTGCACCGCGGCCGCGTCGTTCATGTACTCGGAGGCGACGTGCATGCGCAGGTCGAGGCCGGGCAGTTCCCGCGCGAGCGTGGCGCGCGCGCCTTCGAACGCCCCGGCGAGGTGCGCATCGAGGGTGACGATCACCACCCGCACGGGGACCGCGGCCGCGGCGCGCCTACTTGCCATAGTGCGCCTTGGCCTCGTACAGCGTCTCGACCGTGATCACGTCCACCCCGCGCTCCGCCGCGAAACGCTCGGTGTTGAGCCGCGCCTTCTTCCGCACGAAGAACGGGATCTTCTTCAGCTCCCGCTCGCCGTCGGCCGACCAGCGGACCTCCGGCGCGGACAGCGACGCCGCCGGGGACGGGACGCGGACATCGGGCGCTGCCGGGGCCCGCGTCGCGGGCGGATCGACGGCCGCGGTGAGCACCGCCGCCCCGCCGGCGGTCTTGCCCAGATGGCTCGCACCGGCGTGGTCACCGAACTCGAAATCCTCGCGGAACATCGTGATCAGGTGCTCCTCGAGCCCCATCATCAGCGGATGCACCCACGTGTCGAAGATCACGTTCGCGCCCTCCCAACCCATCTGCGGGCTGTGGCGCGCCGGGACGTCCTGTACATGGAACGGGCCTGAGATCACCGCGCACGGGATGTGCAACCGCTTGGCGATGTGCCGCTCCATCTGGGTGCCGAGCACGAGTTCGGGTGCCGCGGCGGCGATGGCCGCCTCCACCTCGAGGTAGTCGTCGCAGATGAGCGCCTCGAGCCCATGCGCCGCCGCGGCCTCGCGCACCTCGCGCGCCATCTCGCGCGAGTACGTGCCGAGCCCGACGACCGTGAAGCCGAGCTCGTCGCGCGCGATGCGCGCCGCAGCGACCGCGTGCGTGCCATCCGCGAAGATGAACACGCGCTTGCCGGTCAGGTACGTGGAATCGACCGACCGTGAGTACCACGGCAGCCGCGAGGATGCCGCGTCCAGGGCGGGCGAGACGTCCACCTCCGCCACGCGTCCGACCTCGGCGAGGAAGTCGCTTGTCGCCCCGACCCCGATCGGCACCGTGCGGACCATCGGCATGCCGTGCACCCGGTGCAGCCACGAGGCCGTCGTGAGCGCGATCTCCGCGTGCAGCACGACGTTGAAGTCGGCGTCGGTCAGGGTCCGCAGCTGTTCCGGCGTCGCGCCGAGCGGAGCGACGACATGCACATCCACGCCGACGGACGCGAGGAGCTGCGTCACCTCGCGCACGTCGTCGCGCGAGCGGAAGCCGAGCGAGGTGGGGCCGAGCAGGTTCGCGCGCGGACGCCCGCCGGGGCGCGGCGGACGCGGCGCGCCCGGCGCACGCGCCGGCACGAGGGCCCGGACCAGCTGGTAGAACGTCTCGGCGGCGCCCCAGTTCTCCTTCTTCGAGTACGCCGGCAGTTCGAGTGGCACGACCGGGATGGGCAGCTGCATCCCCATGGCGAGCGCGCCCGACTGGTCCTGGATCAGCTCGGCGGTGCAGGAGTCGCCGACGAGGAGGGCCCGCGGTGCGAAGCGCTGGTAGGCCTCGCGCACCGCGCTCACCACGAGATTCGCCGTGTCACCGCCGAGGTCGCGGGCCTGGAAGGTCGTGTAGGTGACCGGTGGCCGCGCCGCGCGACGCTCGATCATCGTGAACAGCAGGTCCGCGTACGTGTCGCCCTGCGGGGCATGGAGGACGTAGTGCACCCCCTCCATCGACGTGGCGACGCGCATCGCGCCGACGTGCGGCGGTCCCTCGTAGGTCCAGAGCGTCAGTTGCATGGGCTAGACCTTGAGCTTCGCGATGCGCTGCAGCGGACGGGCGAACAGCTCGGCGAGGTCGCCGGCCTGGTCGAAGCCGTGCACCGGGGAGAAGACGAGTTCGATCGACCACTTCGTGCGCAAGCCGTCGGCCTCGAGCGGGTTCGCGAGGCCGAGGCCGCAGATCGTGAGATCGGGGTGCTGCGCGCGGCACCGGTCGAGTTGCCGCTCCACATCCTGTCCCTCGGCGAGCTGCGTCGGCGGGAGGAGGGCGAGCTCGGGGTCCACCAGCAACCGGTCGAGGTACGGCGTGCCGACCTCGAGCAGTTCGACACCGCACTCGCGCGCGAGGAAGCGGGCGAGCGGGATCTCGAGCTGCGAGTCGGGGAAGAAGAAGAGCCGCTTCCCGTCGAGCGTCTCGCGGTACCGCGCGACAGCGGTGCGTGCCCGCTGCGCCGGGGCGGCGATCGCGCTCGCGAAACGCGCCGGTGTGACGGCCCACGCCTCGGCGGCGGCCCGGAGCCATGCGGTCGTCCCTTCGACCCCGAACGGGTAGGGCGCGGACAGGAGGGTCGCGCCACGGGCCACGAGGGCGCGCGTCGTCTCGTTGAGGAAAGGCTGGGCGAGCAGCACCTGCGTACCGGGTCCGACCGGCGGGAGGGCGGCGGCGCGGCGCGGCGGGAAGAAGTGCACCGGCCCGATCCCGAGCTCCGCGAAGAGCCGCGCGAACTGGTCCTCGACCACGTCGGCCATGGTGCCGCAGACGAGGAGCGCACGCTCGTCCGACGCCGCGGCCGGCATCGCGGGGACCATCGCCTTGAGGCAGGCGTCCTCACCCTGCGTGAAGGTCGTCTCGATGCCGCTCCCCGAGTAGTTGAGGATGCGTACGGCCCCCTGGTACTCCCGAGAGAGCCGTGCGGCCGCGCGGGCGAGGTCGAGCTTGATCACCTCGCTGGGGCACGACCCGACGAGGAAGAGCGTCGTGATGTCCGGGCGCCGGGCGAGCAGCTGCCGCACCACGCGGTCGAGCTCCTCGTTGCAGTCGGCCATCCCGGCGAGGTCGCGGTCACCGAGGATGGCAG
The DNA here is from genome assembly GCA_019694735.1 of Gemmatimonadaceae bacterium. Taxonomy (GTDB): domain Bacteria; phylum Gemmatimonadota; class Gemmatimonadetes; order Gemmatimonadales; family Gemmatimonadaceae; genus Pseudogemmatithrix. The sequence continues at coordinate 71,223 of JAIBBJ010000126.1, forward strand.
TGGCGAATCGCGGCTCGGCGAAGATCATCACGCCGGCCGCGGACTGGAGCAGGTGCGCGCAGGTGCGCGAGCCCACGACGAGGAAGAACGCATCCTGCATCTTGCGGTGCAGCCAGACGATGCCGGTGAGACCGCAGAACACCTCGCGCTGTCCGCGCTCCTTGAGGACCGGCAGGTCCGCACAGCCGGTACCGATCACCGGGAGGGCCGTGCCGGTCATGCGGCGCGCTCCGCGAAGGCGAGCGTGGCCGCGCGCTCCTGCTGCCGCGCGGCACGCAGCTTGAGCACGAACTGCACGGCATTCACGATGTAGGCCGTGTAGGCGACGAGCGCGAGGAGCATCAACGCCCGCGGCGCGAGCGCGTCCGCATAGAGGGCGCCGACGTAGGCCAGGTGGAGCGCGATCACGCCCATCGAGACCACGTCCTCCCAGAAGAAGGGCGCGGCGAAGAGCCACTCGTCGAAGACGACCTTCTCCCACACCGAACCGGTGACCATGATCAGCAGCAGCACCGCCGTCTTCACGAGCACGGAGACATTGGCGGCCGCGAGCCCCTCGCCCGTGACGAGATACCGGATCACCAGGCTCGCCGAGACGAGGCAGACGAGGAACTGCACGGGCGCGAGGACCCCCTGAACGAGGGTCCATCGAGTCGCGTCGCGGCGGGCGCGCTGCTCCGGCGTGTACAGGCTGATCGTCGCGTGGGCTGCCACAGGACCCCTGGGTGGGTGCCGCCGCCCCGGGGGCCGTCCTATATGGACGGACCGAGGGACCGTTCCAGATATTGCGGCTTACGCTCCGAGTTGTCAAGACAAGTTTACGTCAATGTCTCTTGACAGATTTCAGATGGTGTGCAACCTTGATGGACGTAGTGAACGGGGTATCCCCCCACCCGTGGTCCGGAGGCCGCATGTCAGGTCCTCGCCCGGTGTCGCAGCAGTCCGCGACGACGGCCGGCTCGTCAGCATCACCGTCTCGGCCCCAGCGGTCGCGACCCGGCCCGGCCGTGGGAGTCGGCCAGACCGCTCCCTTCCATCCCGCGGAGTCCGGCGCAGTCGTCGCCGCACCCTCCCCCTTGCTCGGCGAGTTCATCCGCGCACTCCTCGCACCCGAGGAGGAGCGGGTCACGCGGTTTGTCGAGCGGCTCCTGGAAGCAGGCGCCACGCCCCAGGGGGTGTTCGAGGATCTGTTCACGCCGGCCGCCCGGCTTCTCGGACAGTTCTGGGAGACCGATGACTGCTCCTTCTATGAAGTGACCGTCGGCACCGGACGCATCCAGCGAATGGTCCGGGAACTCAGCCATCGGTTCCTCGCGGATCGGTCATTTCCCGGCTCGTCCGGTCGCATCCTGCTCGGGTGCGCCCCAGGAGAGCAGCATTCGTTGGGACTGGCCATCCTGGCCGAGTTCTTCGTTCGGGATGGGTGGGACGTCCACCTGACAACTGGGGTCGGGTCAGACGGATTGTTGGACAAAGTCCGGGAATCCGAGTACAATTGTGTCGGACTCTCGGTCTCAGCCATAGACAAGGCAGCCGTGCTGAAGCGAGAGATTCAGATGATCCGCCAGGTGTCACGGAATCGTGACATCCGAATCCTGGTCGGGGGAAACATCATCACGACGGACCCTGGTGTGGCCCGTCGTGTTGGCGCCGATGGATATGCACTCGATGCCGCTGGCGCGGTACACGAGGCGCGACGCCTGATGGCTCAATCCTGATCGGGGACTGGTCAGTCGTAGCACCACCCCCCGTGGGACAGGCAGAAATGGACACCCGCGATCGTTCCAACGATCCACAACCGCGCGCCCTCACGGACTTCGCTCCGGACTGGGCCGCGCGCTTGATCACGGCCACCAGTGAGGTCGCGCTCGTCGTCGATCGTCACGGCGCCATCCGCAACGTGTCGTTCAGCGGTGCCGAAGCGCCGATCGACGGTGCGGAGGACTGGGTCGGAAAGCTGTGGGTGGATACCGTCACGTCCGAGTCACGCCCCAAGATCGAGATGCTCGTGAAGGAGGCGCTCGCGGGCGCCAACACGCGTCGGCGCCAGGTGAACCACCCGTCGCGCTCGGGCGCTGACATCCCGGTCGCCTACAACGCGGTGCGCGCCGAGGACGGCTCGATCATCGCCGTCGGCCGCGACCTCCGCACGATCTCGACGCTGCAGCAGCGCCTCGTCGACACGCAGCAGGCCATGGAGCGCGACTACTGGCGGCTCCGGCACGTGGAGACCCGCTACCGGCTCCTGTTCCAGCTCTCGACGGATGCGATCGTCGTCGTCGACGCGGACACGATGCGCATCGTGGACGCCTCGGGGGCCGCGGCCCGGATCTTCGACATCCCGACCGAGAAGCTCATCGGGAAGCAGTTCCCGCTCGGCATCGCCGGCGAGAACGTGCGTCAGATGGAGGACCTGCTCTCCGCTGCGCGGACGACCGGTCACGCCGGGGATGTGCGGGTGCGCCTCGCCGGCGGCCGCGGCGACACGCTCGCGTCGGCCTCCTGCTTCCGACAGGAGAACCTCACGCTCCTGCTCGTCCGGCTCTCGCGGTTCACCGCGCACGCGGAGTTGCCGGCCTCGAACCGCGCGAAGCTCCTCGAGCTCGTCGAGCGCGCGCCGGACGCCTTCGTCGTCACTGATGCCGAGGGCGACATCGCCTCGGCGAACCGCGCGTTCCTCGACCTCGCGCAGCTCGCGAGCGAGGAGCAGGCAAAGGGGCGTTCGCTCGGCAACTGGGTCGGGCGGCCCGGCGCGGACCTCCAGGTGTTCCTCGCCACGCTGAAGAAACACGGGGTCGTGCGGCTCGCGGCGAGCAGCGTCCGCGGCGAGCACGGGCTCGGCACCGAGATCGAGCTCTCCGCCGTGCTGCTGCCGGGCGACGAGACCACGAGCATCGGATTCGTGCTGCGCGATGTCGGGCGGCGGGTCGCGACGGTACCGCACGGCGCCCGCGACCTCACGAAGGCGGTCGAGGAGCTCACCTCGCTGGTCGGCCGCGTCTCCCTGCCGACCCTCGTCCGCGATACGGCGGATCTCGTGGAGCGCCACTTCATTGAAGCGGCCCTCGAGCTGACCGGCGACAACCGCACCACCGCCGCCGAGGTCCTGGGGCTCTCGCGCCAGACCCTCTACGTCAAGTTGCGCCGACACGGCCTGACCGCCGGCGCCGACAGCGACGCGGCCGAGGCAAGCTGAGGCCCGATGATCGACAGCTCTTGCGCTCGGCGCACCCTGACTGTCAGGTTTAGTTGACAGTGCATACCGTCAGTCAGCCCATACGGCGTGTCAGCACGCTACCGGAGCCCGGGGCCGTCCTCGAGCTTCTGAAGCCGGTCACGTGGTTCCCGCCGATGTGGGCGTTCACCTGCGGCGCGATCTCGGCGGGGACGGCGTTCCATGGACGGTGGGGCACGCTCGCCCTCGGGCTGGCGATCACCGGTCCTCTGGTCTGCGCCTCCAGCCAGGCTGTGAATGACTGGTTCGATCGCGAGGTGGACGCGATCAATGAGCCGCAGCGCCCCATCCCCTCCGGTCGGATGCCCGGCCGATGGGGACTCCGCATCGCCATCGCGTGGACCGCGCTCTCGTTGCTCGCGGCGCTCCCGCTCGGGCTCGCTGGTGTGCTGGCCGTCGCCGTCGCGCTCGCGTTCGCGTGGGCCTACTCGGCGCCGCCGCTGCGCTTCAAGCAGAACGGCTGGATCGGCAATGCGGCCGTGGGCATCACGTACGAGGGCCTCGCGTGGGTGACCGGTGCCGTCGTGCTGCTCGGTGGCACGGTGCCCTCGACGCGCATCCTGCTGCTCGCCGGCCTCTACTCGCTGGGCGCGCACGGCATCATGACGCTCAACGACTACAAGGCGATCGAGGGCGATCGTCGCATGGGGATCCGGTCGCTGCCGGCGACCCTCGGCCCGACCCGCGCCGGGTGGGTGCTCTGCACGGTGATGGTCGCTCCGCAGCTCGTCGTGATCGGTCTCCTGCTGGCGTGGGGCGCCACCTGGCATCCGTACGCGGTCGCCGGCCTGGTCGCGGTGCAGCTGGGCTTGATGTGGCGTTTCCTGCGTGCGCCGGTGGCGCGCGCGCTCTTCCTGTCGGCCATCGGCGTCCCCTTCTACGTCTGGGGGATGATGGTGTCCGCCTTCGCCCTGCGGAGCCTGCCCTCATGAGCACGGTCACCCCCGGACCCCGCACCTACCTCGGCTGGCGCAGCATCGCGCGCCTCGGCCTCGCCCAGATCGCGATCGGCGCGGTCGCGGCGATCATGACCTCCACGCTGAACCGCGTCATGGTCGTCGAGCTCGCGCTCCCGGCGACGGTGCCGAGCGTGCTCGTGGCGCTTCACTTCGCCATCCAGATGTCGCGCGCGCGCTTCGGCTTCGACTCCGACCGCAGCGGGCGGCGCGCGCCGTGGATCCTCGGTGGGGCGCTGGTGCTCGCGGTCGGGGGCCTCCTCGCGGCGGTCGCGGTCGCGGTCGCGGCGACGGCGCTCTGGTGGGGCATGGCGCTGGCGTTCGTCGCGTACGCGCTGATCGGCGTCGGCATGAGCGCCTCGGGCACGGCACTGCTCGCACATGTCGCCGAGGAGATCGAGCCGCGGCGCCTGGGCGGCGCGGCCGCGCTGCTCTGGATCATGATGATCTTCGGGATCGCGGTCACCGCCGGGGTCTCGGGCCAGCTGCTCGACCCGTTCTCGTTCGATCGGCTCATCGCGGTCACCGCGGTGGTGTGTCTCATCGCCTCGATCCTCGCGAGCGTGGCGGCGTGGGGCTCGTGGCGGATCGCGCGCCCGGCGCTGGTCGAGCCGGCGGTACCGGAGCAGTCCGGCTTCCGCACCGCGCTCGCCGACGCCCTCGCCGACAAGGCGACGCGGCGGTTCGCGCTCTTCGTGTTCGCCGCGATGCTGGCCTACAGTGCGCAGGACCTGATCCTCGAGCCGTTCGCGGGCCGGGTGTTCGGCCTGACCCCGGGCGAGAGCACCAAGCTCGGCGGCACGCAGCATGGCGGGGTGATGCTCGGCATGCTCGGCGCCGCGCTGCTCAGCGCGCGCGTCGGGTCGCTGCGGAGCTGGGCGGCGGGCGGGTGCCTCGCCTCGGCGCTGACGCTCATCGCGCTGGCCCGTTCGCCGGTGATCGGCGGCCCGGCATTCCTGCAGGCGACGGTCTTCGCGCTCGGCGTCGCCAACGGTGTCTTCGCGGTCGGCGCGATCGGTTCCATGATGGCGATGACCGCGGCCGACCAGACTCGGGGCACCGGCATCCGGCTCGGCGTCTACGGGGCGGCGCAGGCGATCGCGTACGGCGTCGGCTCGCTCGGCGGCGGCGTGGCGAGCGACCTGACCATCGCCGCGTTCGGCGACCCGGTGCGTGGCTACACCGCAGTCTTCGCCGGCGAGGCGGTGCTCTTCATCATCGCCGCCGCGATGGCGATCGCGAGCACGCCCGCCATGCGGTCCAGCGTGCTGCGCCGCGCCGACGCCGGCGAGGCGATCCTGGGGGCGATGCGCTGATGGCCGCCACCGTGCTCCCGATCCTCGAGGCGGTGCCGGCACTCGCGCCGGCACCGCATCGGGACCTGTGCACGGACTGCGGTATCTCGCGTTCCTCGCATGCCGCCTCGTGCGGCAAGGCGTGCCAGTTCATCCACCCGCGGCACGATGCGCTCGAGCGGCAGGTCCACGGCCGCACCCGCGACCTCGCGACCGACGAGCGCTTCTTCGGCCCCGTGCGGGCCATGCACCGGGCGCGCCTGCGCGCGCCGCGCCCCGGCGCGCAGTGGACCGGCATCACGACGCGGATCGCGGAGCGCCTCCTCGAGACGGGAATGGTGGACGCGGTGCTGGCGACCGCGAGCGACCCGGCGGACCGCTGGGCCCCGCGCCCGATGCTCTGCACCCGGCCCGAGGAGCTCGCCGAGTGCCGGGGGATGAAGATGGGCTACTCGCCGGTGCTCGCGCTCCTCGACGAGGCGGCGGCGCGCGGCTTCACGCGGCTCGCGGTCGTGGGCGTGGCGTGCCAAGTGCACGCCTTGCGCGCACTCGAGGCGCGCCTGGGCCTCGAAGCGCTGTATGTGCTCGGCACGCCGTGCAGCGACAACACGACGACGGCGCGCTTCCATGAGTTCCTGGGACTGCTCACCGACCGTCCCGAGCGGGTGACCTACCTCGAGTTCCTCGCGGACTTCCGCGTCGAGCTCCGGTTCGAGGACGGGTCGCACCGCCATATCCCGTTCATGCAGCTGCCGATCAGCAAGCTGCCGCGGGACTTCTTCCCGCTGACGTGCCGGGCCTGCTTCGACTACACGAACAGCCTGAGCGACCTCACGGTCGGCTACATGGCGGGCGAGGGCGACCAGTGGCTGCTGGTGCGCACGGCGCGCGGCGCGGCGATGCTGGAGCTCGTCCGCGAGGAGCTCGCGCTCTCGCCGCTCGGGTCCTCGGGCGACCGCCGGGCGCCGGTCGGCACGTTCGTGCGGATGCTCGAGCGATCGGCGGGCGGGTTGCCCGTCCGCGGGGCGCCGCAGTGGGCGCGGCCGCTGATCGGCTGGCTGCAGCGGCGCTTCGGACCGAAGGGGCTCGAGTTCGCGCGGACGCGCGTCGAGATGAAGATGGCCGAGGGGATACTGAACCTGCGCGCCGAGCGGCCGCAGCGGATGAGACGGATGATCCCGGACTTCGCGTGGGCGATCGCGGCGCCGTACGGACTCGCGCCGCGCCCCGGTGAACGGGTGGAGGAGGCGTCATGACGGACCGGACGTACGACGTGGTGGTGGTGGGGGGCGGCCCGGCGGGCGCGACGGCGGCGCACGAACTCGCACGGCGCGGCCGGTCGGTGCTGCTGCTCGACCGGGCATGGCGCGTGAAGCCCTGCGGCGGCGCGGTGCCTCCGCAACTGCTGCGCGACTTCGACGTGCCCGAGTCGCTGCTCGTCGCACGGATCAACGAGGCGCGGATGATCTCGCCGAAGGGCCGCAACGTTGACATCCCGGTCGGCGACGGCTTCGTCGGGATGGTGGACCGCGACGTCTTCGACGAGTGGCTGCGCGCCCGCGCCGAGACGGCGGGTGCGGAGCGCCGGACGGGCGCCTTCGTGCGCCGCGAGCGCGACGCCGACGGCGTGGCTCGCGTGGTCTACACCGAAGGCCGGTCGCGGCACGGCACCGAGCGCTCGGTGCGGGCCCGCTTCATCATCGGCGCCGACGGCGCGCTCTCGCAGGTGGCCCGCCAGTGCGTCCCGCGCGCGAACGAGGGCAAGTTCGTGTTCGCCTACCATGAGATCGTGCGCTCGCCGGAGCAGGATTCGCCCGTCTTCGCGCATGACCGCTGCGACGTGTACTACCAGGGGCCGCTCTCGCCCGATTTCTACGCGTGGATCTTCCCGCACGGGAAGACCGCCAGCATCGGGACGGGCTCGCTGCAGAAGGGGTTCGGGCTCAAGGAGTCGGTCGCGCAGCTCCGCGCCGCGACGGGGCTCGACCGCGTGGAGACGATCCGGCGCGAGGGCGCGCCGATCCCGCTGCATCCGCTGCCCCTGTGGGACGACGGCCGCGAGGTGGTGCTGGCCGGCGACGCCGCGGGCGTCGTGGCGCCCGCGAGCGGCGAGGGGATCTTCTACGCGATGACCGGCGGTCGCGTCGCCGGCGACGCGGTCGAGCAGGCGCTCGCCACCGGCTCCGCCCGCGCGCTCGCCCGGGCGCGCAAGCGCTTCATGCGCGCGCACGGGCAGGTCTTCTGGGTGCTCGACGTCATGCAGCGCTTCTGGTACACGAACGACGACCGCCGCGAGCGCTTCGTCGCGATCTGCCGGGACCACGACGTGCAGCGGCTCACGTTCGACGCCTACATGCAGAAGAAGCTGGTGCGCGGGAAGCCGCTCTCGCACCTGCGGATCTTCTTCAAGAACCTCGCCCACCTCACCGGCCTTGCGCCCGCCTGACGATGGACGCCTCGTGGATCCCCGTGACCGGCGCGGTGGCCTTCTGGGCCAGCGTGGCGACGGTGGGCGCGCTCGTCACGGACATCGGGCCGTGGTACAAGGGGCTGCGCCAGCCCGCGTGGAAGCCGCGCGATGCCCTCTTCGGACCGATCTGGACGGCGGTGTTCCTGTCGGCCGGCTACGGCTGCGTGATCGCGTGGCGCGGCGGCGGGACGCCGGCCGAGCGCTGGACGTTCCTCGCCGCGTGCCTGGTCAACGGCATCGGCAACGTGTGGTGGAGCTGGCTCTTCTTCCGGTCGCGTCGCCCGGACTGGGCGATGCGGCAGGTGTTCCCGTTCTGGCTCTCGATCCTCTGGATGTACTGGGCGTCGCGCCCGCTGGCGTACGAGGCGGGCATCTGGTTCGCCCCGTACCTCGCGTGGGTCGCGGCCGCCATCTACTTGAACTGGTGCGTGGTCCGGCTGAACGCACCCTTCCGCGGCAGGTGATCGGATGCTGATCTCGATCGCGGTGGATTATCGGCACGCCAACGTGGCGACGCGCGAGCGCTTCCATCTGTCGGAAGCGCGCATCGCGAAGCTGTACGCCCGGGAGGTGCACCACGAGATCCGGGAGCTGGTGTGCGTCTCGACGTGCAACCGGAGCGAGGTCTACGCCTGGACGGCGAGCAACGACCCGGCCTCGCCGGCGGCCTTCGACCATGCGGTCCGCGCCATCGCCCGCGCCTGGATGGGCTCCAAGGCCGAGGCGCAGACGCTGCTCGCGGCGGCGAGGACGCGCGGCGGGCTTGACGTCGCGCGGCGCGTCATGCGCATCGCCGCGGGCCTCGAGTCCCAGGTGATGGGCGACGGCCAGATCCTGGGGCAACTCCGCGAGTCGTACCGCGTGGCCGACGAGGCCGGCGTGGCCGGCTCCGTGCTCCACCGGCTCTTCGACACCGCGCTCCGCACCGGCAAGCGCGTGCAGAACGAGACCTCGCTCACCGCCGGGCGCCGCTCGGTGGGCGCCGAGGCGGCGGCCACGGCGCACGCGCGGTTCGGCAACCTCGCGCACGCGCGCGTGGTGGTGATCGGCAGCGGCAAGACCGGGCAGTCGGTCGCGCGCCAGCTGTCGAAGCTCGGCGCGCGCGACATCGTGCTCGTGAACCGGTCGCTCAAGCGGGCCGAGACGCTCGCCCAGGAGGTCGGCGGCCGCGCCGCGCCGTACGAGGCGATGCACGTCGAGGTCGCGATGTCGGACGTCGCGATCGCGGCGACCGCGGCGACCGAGCCGGTGCTCATGTACGGGCCGCTCAAGCAGGCGCGCGAGAACTGCGGCACGGCGACCTATCCGTTGTTGCTGCTGGACCTGTCGATGCCGCGCAACGTGGACCCGCAGCTGGCCGGCGTACCAGGCATCACGATCGCCGACCTCGACGCGCTGCATCTGCCGGTGCTCGCGGCCGAGGAGGCGCGGAAGGCCGCGGCCCCCGCGGCGGAGGCGATCGTCGAGGCCGAGCTCGAGAGCTTCGTCGAGTGGGTCGCCGCCGCGGCCGCGCGCGAGGCGATCCGCCCGCTCGCCGAGGCCCTCACGGAGATCTGCCGCCGCGAACTCACGTTCGCCGCAGGCGACGCGGTCGCCGAGCATGCGACGGACCGCATCGTCGCCAAGCTGCTGGCCCGTCCGATGACCAAGCTCCGCACCGCGATCGCCCACGGTGAGGCGCTGCACGCCTTCACGATGACCCTCGATTCCCTCTTCAGCGGCCCCCCGCCCGTCCCTGCCGGACGCAGCGGCACGCCGTCCCGCGCCCGTGCGGCGCAGCGGAGCGCCTGATGCCCGAGATGAACGACCTCTTCCTCCGCGCCTGCCGCCGCGAGCCGGTCCCGCGCCCACCGGTGTGGATGATGCGCCAGGCCGGTCGCTACCTGCCGGAGTACCGCGCGGTCCGCGCGAAGGCCGACTTCCTCACGATGTGCCACACGCCGGAGCTCGCCACCGAGGTGACGCTGCAGCCCGTGGACCTCCTCGGCGTGGATGCGGCGATCATCTTCTCCGACATCCTCGTGATTCCGGCCGCGATGGGCATGGACCTCACCGTCGACGAGGGGATCGGGCCGCGACTCGGCGAGCCGGTCCGCTCGCTGACGATGATGCGGCGGCTGCACGACGTGGAGCCCGAGGACGGGCTCAAGTTCCACCTCGATGCGCTGCGGATGACGCGCCGCGCGCTCAACGGCCGCGTCCCGCTCATCGGGTTCGCCGGCGCCCCGTGGACGCTCTTCGCGTACATGGTCGAGGGGAAGGGCACCAAGACGTTCAATGTCGCCAAGCAGGCGCTCTTCTCGGATCCCGAGTTCTCGCACCGCCTGCTGGAGCGGCTCGCCGACAACGTCGGCCGCTTCCTCGTCGCGCAGGCGGCGGCCGGCGCGCAGGCGCTGCAGATCTTCGACTCCTGGGCCGGGTCGCTCGGGCCGCGCGAGTATCGGACCTTCGCGCTACCGTACATGGCGCGCGCGGCGAAGATGGCCGCCGCGACCGGCGTGCCGGTGATCTGCTTCGCGCCTGGCGCGGGCTGGGCGCTCGGCGAGATCGCGGAGGCGACGGGTTGCCACGTGCTCGGCACCGACTGGCACACCGACGCCCGCTGGGCGCGCGGCGTCGCCGACGCGACGGGCCGCGGCGTGCAGGGCAACCTCGATCCGTGCGCGCTCTACGCCGACCCGGCCGTGATCCGCGACCTCACGCTGACCATGCTCTCGCAGATCGACGGGCCCGGCTACATCGCGAACCTCGGGCACGGCATCCTTCCGGACATCCCGGTGAGCCACGCGCGCGCCTTCATCGAGACCGTGCAGGGCTGGGACTCGCGCGAGGCGATGGCGCGGGCCGCAGCCGCGGAGACCCGCCGGTGACCACCGCCGACCTGCTCCGCCCCGCCTCCCGCCGCGACCGGCTCGCGGCATGGACCTCGCAACTGCAGGACGAGATCACCGCGCTGTTCGAGTCGCTCGACGGCGGCCGCTTCGCCGAGGCCGTGTGGGCCCGCGAGGGCGGCGGCGGCGGCGCGGCGCGGCTGCTGGCCGAGGGCGCCGTGTTCGAGAAGGCCGGCGTGAACCGCGCGCTGGTCGAGGGGATCCTGCCGCCCGAGGCGGCGGGGCGGCTCGGCGGCAACATCCCCGCGGGGACCACGCCCCACTTCTTCGCCACCGGGGTCAGTGTCGTGGTCCATCCGCGGTCGCCGATGGTACCGACCACGCACCTGAACGTGCGCTACTTCGAGTTGACCGATGCCGATGGCCACGTGTTCGACGCGTGGTACGGCGGCGGGACCGATCTCACGCCGACGCATCCGTTCCCGGAGGACGCGCGCGAGTTCCACCGCGCGCTCAAGCGGACCTGCGACGCGCATGGGGCGCACCTGTACCCGACGTACAAGGCGTGGTGCGACGAGTACTTCCGCAACACGCACCGGGCGAACGAGGCTCGCGGCGTCGGCGGCGTGTTCTTCGATCACCTGCGCCCGGATGAGGCCGCGCACGGCCTCGACGAGGCCGGCTTGCACGCGTTCGTGACCAGCGTCGGCCGCGCGCTCGCAACCGCCTATGCGCCGATCGTCCGGCGCCGGCGGGACCTCGGGTACACGGCACGCGACCTGCGGCTGCAGCGGCACCGGCGCGCGCGCTACGTCGAGTTCAATCTGCTGCACGACCGCGGGACGCTCTTCGGGCTCCAGACCGGGGCGCGCACCGAGAGCGTGCTGATGTCGATGCCGCCCGTGGCGGAGTGGCCGGCGCCGGAGGATCCGGAACCGGGGTCGATCGAAGCGGCCCTCGCCGCGATGCTCGTGCCGCAGGATTGGGCGCAGGAGGGGTGAGATGCAGGTCGCGGTGATCGGAGCGGGCATCACGGGACTGAGTGCAGCGCTCGAGCTGCGCGTCCGTGGCGCCCACGTGACGGTGCTGGAGGCGGGGTCGCGCGTCGGCGGGGTCATCACCACCCTGCGCCGCGACGGCTTCCTCGTCGAAGCCGGCCCGACCTCCCTCACGACGACCCCGGCCCTCGAGCACGTCATCGACATGCTCGACCTCGAACCGGTGCGACTGTCGCCATCCGCGGCGGCGAAGCGGCGCTACATCGTCCGGGACGGCACCCCGGTACCGCTGCCGTCCGACCCGGTCTCGCTCGTGCGCACACGGGCGCTCTCGGCCTCGGCGAAGCTCCGCCTGCTGCGCGAGCCGTTCGTGCAGGCCGTGCGAAGCCCCGAGGATGAATCGGTGGCGTCCCTGGTCCGGCGTCGGCTCGGCGACGAGATCGTCGCGTACATGGTGAACCCATTCGTCGCCGGCATCTATGCGGGCAATCCCGAGCGGCTCTCGGCGCGGCACGCGATGCCGATCCTCTACCACGCGGAACGACGTCACGGATCGTTGCTCATCGGCGGCATGAAGGAGGCCAAGGCGCGTGCCGGCGTCGTGCGTCGGCGCGGGATCACCTCGTTCCGGGACGGGCTCCACACGCTGCCCGCCGCGATGGCGGCCGCGCTCGGGCCGCGCGTGCGACTGCGGACGCGCCTCACTGGGCTCGCCCGCGAAGGCGACGGTTGGCGAGTGCAGCTCGACGCACAGGGCGCGCCCGAGGACCGGTATTTCGATGCCCTCGTCTGGGCCGGGCCCGCGCACGCGCTCGCGTCACTCACGCTGCCGCCGGAGGCGCGCGGAGCCCTCGCGCCGGCGATGCAGCTGCGCCACCCGCCCCTCGCCACGCTGGCCTTGGGCTTCGCGCGTCGCGATGTCACGCATCCGCTCGATGGCTTCGGCGTGCTCTGCCCCGAGGTCGAGCGCCGCACGGTGCTGGGCGTGCTCTTCTCGTCGAGCGTGTTCGAGGGGCGCGCGCCGGAGGGTCAGGTGCTCGTCACCTGCTTCATCGGCGGTGAGCGGGCGCCGGCGCTCGGCGCGGCCCCGCTGGAGACGCTGCTCCCCGCGGTCCTCGAGGACCTGCGCACGCTGCTCGGCGTCCGCGGAACGCCCACATTCGTGCATCACCAGCAATGGCCGCACGCCATCCCGCAATACGAGCTCGGGCACGAGGCCGTGGAGAACGGCGCGGCGCGGGCCGAGGCCGCGCTTCCGGGGCTCTATCTCACCGGGCAGTGGCGCAACGGCGTCTCGCTCGGGGACTGCATCGCGCAGGGACAGGCCACCGCTGCGCGGGTGATGGCGGAGCGCTGAGCCCGCATCGCACGGACGGTCAGCGCGCGGCGGGGTCCGCGTCCGCGGCGTAGCGTCCCAGGAGCGCGGACAGCCGCTCGGCGTGCCGGGTGGCCTGCTCCACCTCCGCGAGCCGCGGGGCGATGTCGGCGGTCTCGGCACTGTCGGCGATCTCGCTCACGGCCACGCCGGCGTTGGCCCAGATGGCCGCGACGAGCGTCTGGACGGTCGGCGCCAACGCACCGCCGACGCCGGGGCCCACGAGCGGCACGGGACGCTGCGCCGAGAAGATCGCCTGCTGCAGGCGCGTGCGCGCGGCGTCGGCAGCGTGTCGCGGCGTGAGATCGGTGAGCATCACGATGGTGCCGAAGAGACCGCCCCCGACCTGTGGGATCGGGTCCGCCCGCAATGCGACCGGGGTGCCGGCCTCGCCATTGCGGCGTGCGAGGCGCATCTCGCCGCGCCACGGACGCCGGTCGCGGCGCAGCGCCTCGAAGAGCTTGGCCGCGCGCGCCGGCTCCTCGAAGCCCGCCGCGAGGTCGTCGAGCGTCTCGATGGCACGATGCGGACCGGCGATCAACCGGTCGAGGGCCGCGTTCACGAGCAGCACGCGGCCCTCGTCGTCGGCGATGACCACCGGCTCCGCGGCACCGTGCACGGCGGCGCGCATCGCGGCAAGCTGGCTCTCGGCGATCAGCACGCGCACGGCGCGGAGCTGCAGCACGATGTCGGCGAGCGATGCGCCGATCGCCTTGGCGATCGCCGCATCGCGCAACGACCAGGCGATCGCGGTCTCGCGCACGAGCTCGTGCCATGCCGCGAACGACCGGCGTGGCGAAAGCGCCATCGTGTCCGAGAGGACGACGGCCTTCCGGGGATCCCCGCCCCACGTGATGTCCTGGAGCTGCTCCTTCCGGAACCACGCGAGGTACTCGCCACGCGCCGGGCCGAGGCGCACGGCGAGCACGCCCGCAGCGACCGGCGTCAGTGCCGCCAGGGGGGATGCGCGCGGGCGATGGACGACGTGGCGAAGACGGGATCGGCGCCCTGCGTGTCCAACCAGCGGAAGAGCGCCCGCAGGTCGGGCGTGGAGGGCACATCGCCGGTCGTGTGCACCTCGCCCTCGAACAGCAGCGCCGCTCCCGTCGCGTTCACCGGCGCGAGGAGCTGGCGGGGCGCGTCGAAGAGTGCACGCCGCCAATCCCCGTCGGCGGCCGACTCCTCGATGAGCCGGTGCTCGAGCCGCCTCACCAGCACCTCGGCCTGCGCCTCGGCGAAGTGCTCCAGGGCGGAGATGCGCGTGGAGACGACCTCGGCCACCAGCTCGCAGGCGGCGCGGAGGTCGTACGCGACGTAGCGGACCTCGCGGTGGTGGCAGGCGATGAGGCCCCACAGCCGGCCCTCATGCACGAGCGACGCCACGAGGGTCGCGGCCACCCCCATGTTCTGCAGGTACTCGGTGTGCAGCGGGGAGATGCTCCGCAGCCCGGCGAGCGAGAGGTCGAGCTCGTCCCCCGTCACCGGGCTGAGCCGCGGCAGGATCGGTACCGGCGTGTAGCCCACGTCCACCAGCAACCGGACCTTGTTGCGCAAGTAGAGCTCGCGCGCGCGCTGCGGGATGTCGGTGGCCGGGTAGTGGCGGTGGAGGTACGACTCCATCTCCGCCCGCTTCGCCTCCGCGATGATCTCGCCGTGTCCCGCCTCGTCGAATCGGTAGACCATCACGCGGTCGTAGCCGAGCAGGTCCTGCAGTTCCTCCACGACGAGGTCGGCGAGGGCCGGGATCGAGTGCGCCGCGCTCAGCCGCGTCACCATCCCCGCGAGCCGTGACGGCAGCGCCGGGGAACTCCGGCGGGCACGGCCTTCGTGCAGGTCCTCGAATTCGATGATGACCCCGCCCTCGGGCGGACGGTGCAACAGGAGGGTCGCCGTGCGGTCGCGACCGCCGAGCCGCAGCAGCACCTGGGTCGGCAGCGGAGTCCCGAGCGAGGGGGTCGACAGGAGGTCGCGGATCGCCGCCGCGCACTCGCTCCCCAGCACGTCCACCGGGTGGCCCAACAGCGCATCGAGTGGTGTGCCGAGTGCCGAATCGACATTGGCACTCGCTTGGACGATGACCAGACGCGGCTCGGACAGGACGAGCAGCACTCCGTGAGGCTGGATCGACCCCGAAAGGTGGATCAGCTCACGCTCACAATTGGTGAGATCCGCCTGACCGAACGGGGGAGATTCGGGGCGTGGCCGCATGTCCGCTGGACTCGATGGCCTGCTAAGGTGCTCAAACGGTAGCACCTGACAGCCTGCCCTGCTGTAGGGGATTCCCCGGGGGCTGAATCGGGGAACTGTCGCGAAGGCCTGACGACAAGCACCCGTGACAGAAGGGGGTCAGCAGCCGTATCTTGGCGGGAGACGGGACGCCAACACGCCTCACCCCGGTCCGCGCCGGGCCCGGTGGCGGCGTCCTCCCCCAGGAGGTGCACGTTGGGCGCACGGACGTCGGTGGTCATCGGAACGCGCGCGAGCAAGCTCGCGCTCTGGCAGTCGAACCACGTGCGCGACGCGCTCCTGACGGCGCATCCGGGTATCGAGGTCTCGCTCGAGCGGATCAGCACGCGGGGCGACGAGATCCAGGATCGGCCGCTGGCCGCGATCGGCCGGAACTCGCTGTTCGTGGCCGAGATCGAGGACGCACTGCGCAGCGGGCGGATCCGCCTCGCGGTACACTCGGCGAAGGACCTCCCGTCCACCCTCGCCGACGACATGACCATCGTCGCCTTCACGCGCCGGGCCGACGTGCGGGACGCCCTGATCTCGCGGCACGGACCCGTTGCCGCACTGCCGACGGGCGCCCGCATCGGGACCAGCAGCCCGCGGCGCGCCTGCCAGCTCAAGGCGATGCGCCCGGACCTCGTGATGCTCGACATCCGCGGGAACGTCGATACGCGGCTCGCCAAGCTCGAGCGGGGCGATTTCGATGCGATCGTGCTCGCGGCCGCCGGTCTCGAGCGCCTTGGCTGGTCGCATCTCGTCACTGAGTTCCTGCCGACCGACCGCATGGTACCGGCGGTGGCCCAAGGCATCCTCGGCATCGAGGCGCGCGCCGATGATGCGGACGCGCGCGCCCTCTGCGCGCATCTCGACGATTCCGACGCGCGCCGGTGCGCCGAGGCGGAGCGCGCGTTCCTCGCCGCCATGGGAGCGGGCTGCAATGCGCCGCTCGCCGGCTTCGCGACGGTAACGGACACCGCCCTCACGCTGACCGCGGTGGTCGGCGCGCCCGATGGACGGCTCGTCCGGGTCGCCCGCTCCGGCACGTCACCGGTGGCGCTCGGACGCCAGGTGGCGGACGCCCTGGTCGCCGACGGCGGCGCGGCGCTGCTCGAGGAGGCCCTCGCGTCGGCGGAGCGCCACGGCTGATGGAAGGTCGGCCGCTCGCGGCGAAGCGGATCGTGGTGACCCGCGCGGAAGCGCAGGCCGCCCCGTTCCTCGCCGCCTTGCGCGCCGAGGGGGCGGTGCCGCTCGCCGCCGCCGCGATTCGCATCCTCCCGCCAGAGGACCCGGCGCCGCTCGCGGACGCGCTGGCCCAGCTGGAGGCCACGGATTGGCTCGTGTGCACGAGCGCCAATGCCGTGCGTGCCGTCGCGACGGCGCGCGGGGCACGTCCATGGCCGGCGACGTTGCGGGCGGCCGCCGTCGGGGTCGCCACGGCGCAGGCCCTGCAGGCGGCGGGCCTTCCGGTCTCATTCACGCCATCGGCCGCCGTGGCCGATGCGCTCGCGCGCGAGCTGCCCCTGCGGCCGGGGGTGCGCGTGCTCTGGCCGCACGGCGACCTCGCCGAGGTCGGCCTCGCGGCGACGCTGCGCGCCCGCGGCGCGGACGTGCACTCCGCGATCGCCTACCGCACCGTGGCGGACGTGGCGCTGCTCGGGCTCGTCGATGCGCTGCGTGACGGCCGCGTGGATGCGATCACCTTCACCAGCGCCTCGACCGTGCGCCATGTGGTCGAGGGTCTGGCGCAGGCGGGCGTGACGCTGCAGCCCACCGGACGTCCCGCGCGGCCGCTGGTGGTGTGCATCGGCCCCGTGACCGCCGCCGCCGCGCGTGAATGCGGGCTCACGGTCGACGCCGTCGCCACGCCGCACGATGACCACGGCCTACTCACCGCCTTGAAGCAGGCGTTCGTCGCGCGGCACGCGGCGACCTGACCCAGGAGTCCCGATGTTCGATGCCCCCGCCCCGCCCCTGTCGCCCGCGGCGACGCCCGCCCGGCCACGCCGCACGCGACGCACCGCCGCACTCCGCGCCTTCGTCCGCGAGACGACGGTCACCGCGGGGCAGCTCATCCACCCGCTCTTCATCGTGGAAGGCCAGGGGATCGAGAAGCCGATCCGTACGATGCCGGGGCACGCACAGCGGTCGGTGGACCGCCTGGCCGCCGAGCTCGACGACCTCCTGGCGCTCGGCATCCGCAGTGTGCTGCTCTTCGGCATCCCGAGGACGAAGGACGACCGCGGCACCGGCGCGTGGGACCCCGACGGTCCGGTGCCGCGCGCGATCCAGGCGATCAAGCAGCGCGCGCCGCAGCTGCTCGTCATCGCGGACGTGTGCCTCTGCGAGTACACGGCGCACGGCCACTGCGGGATCATCCACGACCACACCGGCCACGTGGACAACGACGAGACGCTCCCGTTGCTCGCGAAGGCAGCGGTCTGCTACGCGCAGGCGGGCGCGGACATCGTCGCGCCGAGCGCGATGATGGACCGTCAGGTCGCGGCCATCCGGCGCGGGCTCGACGACGAGGGGTTGGTCGACACGCCGATCCTGAGCTACGCGGCCAAGCATGCCTCGGCGTTCTACGGCCCGTTCCGCGACGCGGCCGAGAGCCCGCCGGCCTTCGGGGACCGGCGCGCCTACCAGATGGACCCGGCGAACTTCCGCGAGGCGCTCGAGGAGGTGCGGCTCGACGTCGAGGAAGGAGCGGACCTGCTGATGGTGAAGCCCGCCGGCACGGCGCTCGACATCATCCGCGCCGTGCGCGAGCGCTTCCCGCACCCGCTCGTCGCCTACCAGGTGAGTGGTGAGTACGCGATGCTCAAGGCCGCCGCCGAGAAGGGGTGGCTCGACGAGGAGCGCGCCGCGCTTGAGTCCCTGCTCGCGATCCGGCGGGCGGGCGCCGACCAGGTGATCACCTACTACGCGAAGGAGGCGGCGCGATGGCTGTCCACCCAGGCGTGATGCCGGTGACGCCGACGACGGTGCGGAGCGAGGCGCTGTTCGCGCGCGCGAAGGCGGTGATGCCGGGCGGGGTCAGCTCCCCGGTGCGGGCCTTCCGCTCGGTGGGCGGCACGCCGCGGTTCATCGCCCGCGCCGAGGGGCCCTACCTCTGGGACGCCGATGGCAACCGCTACATCGACTTCGTGCTCTCGTGGGGCCCGATGATCCTCGGGCACGCGCATCCGGAGGTGGTGGACGCCGTGCAACGGCAGGTCGCGTCGGGGATGAGCTTCGGCGCGCCGTGCGCGCTGGAGGCGGAGCTCGCCGAGCGGATCATCGCGCTGGTGCCGGGGATCGAGATGGTGCGCTTCGTCTCGAGCGGCACCGAGGCCACCATGAGCGCCGTGCGCCTCGCGCGCGCCGCGACGGGACGCGCGAAGCTCATCAAGTTCTCCGGCTGCTACCACGGCCACGCGGACCCCTTCCTCGTCTCCGCGGGCTCAGGCGTCGCCACGCTGGGCCTCCCGGACTCCCCCGGGGTGACCGCGGGCACGATCGCCGACACCGTGACCGTCGCATACAACGACCTCGCCGCGACCGCTGCGGTGTTCGACGCGCATCGCGACCAGGTCGCAGCGGTGATCGTCGAGCCGGTGGTCGGGAACGCGGGCTTCATCCTGCCGCAGCCGGGCTTCCTCGAGGGCCTGCGGGCGCTCTGCACGCGCGCGGGCGCTGTGCTCATCTTCGACGAGGTGATGACGGGATTCCGCGTCGCGCCGGGCGGGGCGCAGCAGCGGTTCGGCATCACGCCGGACCTCACCACGCTCGGGAAGGTCATCGGCGGGGGGATGCCGGTGGCGGCCTACGGCGGCCGGGCAGACCTGATGGGGCACGTGGCGCCGGCCGGCACGATGTACCAGGCCGGCACGCTCAGCGGAAACCCGGTGGCGATGGCGAGCGGGCTCGCGACCCTCGACGTGCTGACGCGGCCGGGGCACTGGGCGAGGGCCGAGAAGGCCGCGACGCAGATGGTCCGCATGCTGACCGCGTGGGCGCAGAGTCGTGGATTGCCGTTCCAGGCCGCCAGCGTCGGGACGATGTGGGGCGCGTTCTTCACCGACACGCCGGTCACGGACCTCGCGACCGCCAAGACCGCCGACACCGCGCGCTACGCCGCGTACTTCCACGCCATGCTCGCGAACGGCGTGTACCTCGCGCCGAGCCAGTTCGAGGCGGCGTTCACGTCGATCGCCCATGATGATGCGGTGCTCGGTGAGGTGACGGCGGCGCTGGGGCGCATCGACCTCGGCTGAACGGCGCGCGGCGCGGCCGGCCGATGTCCGGGACGCACGAACGGGCGACCCTCGCGAGGAGGGCCGCCCGTTCGTGCGATCGCGGATCGAGAGGCGCCGGCCGGAATCGAACCGGCGAATAGCAGATTTGCAGTCTGCCGCCTTACCACTTGGCCACGGCGCCGTTCGGGGGAATGTAGTCGCCCTCGGGGGAGCGCTCAACCGAGGGCACCCCGGCGTGCCGCGCGCGGGCGGATGACCGGGTGGGCGTCACGTGTCCTGCGTCACCCACTTCCGGGTGGTCCCCTCGCTACGTTCCTCGGAGCATCCATCCCTCCCGGAGTGCGAGCCCGATGCCCCGATCCCTGCTTCCCGCCGCCATCCTCATCACCCTGACCGCGCTCACCGGCGCCTGCAGCGTGTTCGGGCGCAGCCGCGAGGCGTCCCCGGCACCAGCGGCCGGACCAGCGGCCGCATCAGCGGCCGCATCAGCGGCCCCCGCGAGTGCCCTCTCCGACGCGAACATCGCCGCGATCGTCGTCGCAGCGAACAACGCCGACATCTCGTACGCCGAACAGGCCCTCGCGAAGAGTCAGGATGCGGATGTCCGCAGCTTCGCGACGATGGTCCGCGCGGACCACCAGGGGGTGAACCGCGCCGCGACGGCGCTCGTCACCCGTCTGAAGGTGACGCCGGTGGACAACCAGCTCTCGTTCGACCTTCGGGACGACGCGGAGACGAAGCGATTGCGGCTACGCGACCTCGAAGGCTTCGCGTTCGACAGTGCGTACGCGGCGAACGAGGTGTCGTATCATCGCACCGTGTTGGACGCCATCGACAAGGCGCTGATCCCCTCGGCGCGGAACGCGGAGTTGCGCGCGCTGTTGATCGAGGTGCGTCCGGCGGTCGCCGCCCACTTGGGTCACGCGGAGCAGCTGGCAGCGGGAAAGACGAGGCGGCGTTAGCAACTCGCTGTCCGTCAAGGAGTTACGTCAGGGCGCCCGTGGCATGACCGCGGGCGCCCTTCGCTCGCGGCGTGCACGCGAACGGCTTTCGTTCGGTGTCCTGTTCTGCTGACAGTGCAGAAAATGCATCATTCACGGATCGTTCTCGTCATTTCTGGCTTGAATCGTGCACTTTGCGCACCTAAATTTGTCATCTTCGCAGTTTTCTGCGAACACCACCACTATTCTATCGAACATGACCGCCTCTTCGACTCCTCGTTCTGACGCGCTCCGTGCGATCGCCACGCGCGCGGCCATCATCCCGGATGTGCCGGCGATGAAGGCGAACCCGACTCCGACGTCGGCGTACTTTGGCAGCCGCACGTTCGGTGCGAAGCAGATGCGCGACAAGCTCCCGAAGGAGGTCTACGAGAGCCTGACGCAGGCGGTGCGCCTGGGCAAGAAGCTCGATGCGAGCATCGCGCCGGCCGTCGCGAAGGCGGTGAAGGAGTGGGCGATCGGCCAGGGCGTGACCCACTTCTGCCACTGGTTCCAGCCGCAGACGGGCCTGACGGCCGAGAAGCACGACGCGTTCCTCACCCTGGACGCGGCGGGCAACGCCATCGAGAAGTTCACGGCCGAGCAGCTGATCCAGTCGGAGCCGGACGCGTCGTCGTTCCCGTCGGGCGGGCTGCGCGCGACGTGGGAAGCGCGCGGCTACACGGCGTGGAATCCGGCGTCACCGCTCTTCATCCTCGAGGCGGCGGGCACGAAGACGCTCTGCATCCCGTCGGTCTTCATCGGCTACAACGGCGAGGCGCTCGACGAGGTCACCCCGTTGTTCCGCTCGAGCGAGGTGCTCTCGAAGGCCGCGCGCGAGCTGCTCGAGACGATCGGCGACAAGGGCGCGCTCCGCGTCTTCACGACGATGGGCACCGAACAGGAGTTCTTCGTCATCGACCGGACGCACTTCGCGCTGCGCCCGGACCTCGTGATGGGCGGCCGCACGCTCGTCGGGGCGGCGCCGCCGCGCGGCCAGCAGCTCGAGGACCACTACTTCGGCGGCATCCCGGAGCGCGTGCAGGCGTTCCTCGCCGAGGTGGAGCACGAGCTCTACCGCCTCGGCGTGCCGATCGTGACGCGGCACAACGAGGTCGCGCCCTGCCAGTTCGAGATGGCGCCGATGTTCGAGGAGACGGACATCGCGACCGACCACAACCAGCTCGTGATGAGCATCCTCAAGGACGTGGCGCTGCGCCACGGCCTGCAGGTGCTGCTGAACGAGAAGCCGTTCGCCGGCATCAACGGCTCGGGCAAGCACTGCAACTGGTCGCTCTCGATCGCCTCCGACAACGACCTCAACGGCATCAACCTCCTCAAGCCCGGGAAGACGCCGCACCAGAACATCCGCTTCCTGATGTTCCTGGCCGCGGTGCTGAAGGGCGTGCACAAGCATCAGGGGCTGCTGCGCGCCGGCATCGGCACGAGCGGCAACGAGCACCGGCTCGGCGCGAACGAGGCGCCGCCGGCCATCATCTCGGTGTTCATGGGCAACGCGCTCACGAAGATGATCGAGGACATCATCGCCGGCCGCGCGGGCACCAAGGCCGACCAGGCGATGATCGAGCTCGGCGTCGCGAAGCTCCCCGAGATCGAGAAGGACAACACGGACCGCAACCGCACGTCGCCGTTCGCGTTCACCGGCGCGAAGTTCGAGTTCCGCGCCGTCGGCTCGTCGCAGTCGATCGCGTTCCCGATCATGCTGCTCAACACGATCGTCGCCGAGGCGATCACCGACATCACCGGCGCGCTCAAGACCGAGCTGCGCAACGGCGGGTCGGTGGACGACGCGGCGCTCAAGGTGGTGCGCAAGGTGTTCAAGGACACCTCGGCGATCCGCTTCGAGGGGAACGGCTACAGCGACGCGTGGGTGAAGGAGGCCAAGAAGCGCGGCCTGCTCAACCTGCGCCGCGCGCCGGAGGCGCTGGCCCAGCTCCAGACCAAGCTCGCGAAGGAGCTCTTCGGCGCGACCGGCGTGCTCTCCGAGGCGGAGCTCGAGAGCCGGTACCACGTCCGCGTCGAGCGGTACGTGAAGGACGTCATGATCGAGATGGAGACGCTGGCCGAGATGCTCGACACGCAGATCCTGCCGGCCGCGTACGCCTATCTCGGCACGCTGGCCGAGGGCGCGGCGAAGGCGAAGCAGGGCGGCATCAAGGCGGTCCCGCAGAAGGCGGCGGCGGAGGCGGCAGGCAAGCTCGTCGCCGCACTGCAGGCGAAGGCGGGCGCACTGCACGCCGCGATCAAGAAGGCGCACGCGCTCCACGGCGACCCGTCGAAGTGCGCGGCGTTCCTCACGGCGGGCGGGCACGAGGCGATGGCGGCCTGCCGGGCGCTCTCCGACCGGCTCGAGCTCTCGATCGGCGACGCCTACTGGCCGCTCCCGCGCTACCGCGAGATGCTGTTCCCGGTCTGAGCGCGGTTCCCCTGCGGCAACGACGGGGCGCGGCCGGACGGCCGCGCCCCGTCGCGTTCAGGGGACGGCGGCCGGCGGCAGGATGAGTCGTACGACGGCGCCCCCTTCCGGCGCATTCTCGACCTCGAGGCGCCCACCATGCGCCTCGGCGACACCACGGATGATGAACAGGCCGAGCCCGGCGTTCCCGAGGGCGGGGTCGCTGGTGACGAAGGGTTCCCCGACGCGCGGCAGCAGCGCCGCAGGGAACCCGGGGCCGTTGTCGCGCACCTCGAGCACGGCCTGTCCGTCGGCGGCGCGATGCGCCGCGACGGTGATCCGCGGGGCACGCGCCCCCGCACGCCCGAGCGCCTGGGCAGCATTGCCGATCGCGTGCTGGAGCGCCTGCACGAGCCGGACGCGGTCGCCAAGGACCTCGGGCGCCGCGCGGAGGTCGAGTGCGACCGGGAGCGCGCCGTCGCGCGCGCGGATGGCGTCGCGGACGAGGGCATCGGGCAGGAGCCGCTCGAGCGCGGCGTCCGACCCGCGCGTGTACGCATGCAGCCCGTCCACGATGCGGGCGATGCGGCCGGTCGCCTCCTGGGCCACGGCGAGATCGGCACGGAGCGCCGGGTCGGCGGTGGACCGGCAGCGGTCGCGCAGTTCCTCGAGCGCGAAGGTGAGGACCTGCAGTGGGTTGTTGATCTCGTGCCCGATGCCGCCGGCCATCCGGCCGAGGGCGGTGAACCGGGCCTGGGCGGCGATCTCGACGCGGGCCGCGTCGCGCTCGCCGATCACGGTCTGCACCTCGCGTTCGAGCGCGTGGGTCAGCGTCTCGAGGCGGCGCGCGTCGGCGATGAAGCGGCGGACGAACTGGGCCGCGAGCGGGGCGACGAGCCCCATGTAGCCGAGCTCGGCGAGATAGATGAAGTCGAGCTGCCCGCTGGCGACCAGGACCTCCTCGACCGCGCAGGCGAAGAAGAACAGGAACCCGATCGCGTTGGCGCGTGCCCCGAGCACGCCGCGCCGGGCCTGGCGCCGCTGCTCGAGGAAGCTCACGAGCAGCAGCGCCAGGGTGATGAGCACCGACACCGTCGCGACCGGCGTCAGTGACGGCTGGACGAACTCGACCCGGAGCCATCGCACGGCGACCATGTCCATGCGGCTCGCGTCGATCGCGTGCCGCGACAGCGAGATCGCGACAGCCGCCACGACGTGCCCCGTCGCGAACCACCGGAGGCGCTGCGGCACCGACTCCCACCGCCCCTCGCCGTCGGAGAACGAGAACCAGATCCAGAGTGCGACGTGCGCGGCCGCGACGCTGAGGTTGGCGCTGGTCACCCACGCCAGTGCGACCTCGGTGCGCGTGAAGAGGTTCCCGAGGAGATCGAAGAGGCTGTAGAGCCCGGCGGTCCCGGCGAGGGCGGCGACGATGCGGGCGCGGCGCCAGCCCGGCGCCTGTGCGATCGCCAACGCCGCGAGGCACGCGGCCACCTGGAGCGCGAGGCTCACAGTGGAGAGCGCGAGCACGATGTTCATCGATTGCCGCCGGGTGCCGCGGTGCGGTGCGTGGGCATCGGCGCAATTGTCGCTCCGGAGGCGGCGGGATGCCACAGCGCCGCGGCCGGCACCCGCTGGCGCCCGCTGGCGCTTGCAGTCGCCGGTCGCGGCCGGGTAGACTCGTGGGACCATGACCACCCCGCCGCGCCGCTCCTCGAAGGCCGTCCCCGCGCCGCGCGCCTCGCGGCGCTCGCAGAAGGTCGTGCAGGTGCGGCCCGTCGTGGTGAGCGTCGGTGAGATCCTCTGGGACCGGTTCCCGAAGGAGGCGCAGCTGAGCGGCGCACCGGCCAACGTCGCGATCCATGCCGCCGCGCTGGGCGCCGAATCCTGGCTCGTGAGCGCGGTCGGCAACGACTCCTTCGGCAACATGGCCTACAACCGCCTCGATGCCGCCGGCGTGCACCGCGCGACGGTCCCGCAGTTGCGGGGACAGGTCACCGGCACCGTGCTGATGAAGCCGGGAGCGAAGGGAACGCTCAAGTACGAGTTCGCCGACAACGTCGCGTGGGATCACCTCAGCTGGTCCCCGCAGATCGAGCAGGTCGTGAAGCGCGCCGAGGCGCTGGTCTTCGGCACGCTGGCACAGCGCTCCCAGGCCTCGCGCGACACGGTGCGCCACGCCGCGGGCGCGACCCCGCCGCGCGCCTGGCGGCTGTTCGACGTCAACCTGCGGCAGAATTTCTTCGACTCCGAGACGATCCGCACCTCGCTCACGCTGGCGAACGCGGTGAAGCTCAACGAGTTCGAGCTGCCGGAGGTGGCGCGCCGCTGCGGCGTGCGCGGGACGACCGAGAGTGACATCCTGCTCGGCCTGTGCGACAAGTTCGCCCTGCGGCTCGCGGTGCTGACGCGGGGCACCCGCGGCGCGCTGCTGCGATCGCACACGCTCGCGGTCGAGGTCTCCGCGCCGGCGATGCCGGTGGTCGACCCGGTCGGGTCGGGCGAAGCGTTCACCGCCGCGCTGCTGCTCGGGCTGCTCGAGGGACTCTCGCTCGACCAGGCGGGGACGAAGGCGTGCACGCTCGCGGCCTACGTGCGCTCGCAGGAGCGCGCCACTCCCGACATCCCGCCCGAGTACCGCTGACCGCGCCCGGCGCACCGGGCGCGGCCCCGACCCGCACGGTCAGCCGTCGTGCTCGTCGCCGTCGCGGTCCTTGTCCTCGAACGCGCGGACCGAGTTCTTGATGTTCGACTCCACTTCGTTCTGATTCGCCCCGCCCTTGCCGGCGGTCGCCGGGTCGATCAGGGCCCCGGTGCCACCGACGCGGAACCACGAGGCGAGGTCGATGCGCACCGTGAGGTCCGTCGTCGTCGCCGCATCGACGACGAGGTTCGGCGTCAGCGGCGCCTCCGCGCGGAAGTTCACGTCGGAGAGGAACGTGAAGGGCGTCCCGTTGAATCGGCCGGTCACGCGCAGGCTCTGCCGGGCCGGCCACGTGGGATTGGCCGCGAGGAACGCGGCATCCCCGGCGTCGTCGCTCACCTTGTGCACCTTCATGCGCACCGACGAGTAGGTGCCGGCCGGCACCTCGACGGTGATCGCCTGCGACGTCCCCGGCGCAAGCGGCACGTCGACCAGGCGCGCATCGAGGCTGAAGTACTCGCAATCGTCATCCGAGCCCGTCGTGTCGCAGCTGACGCCGACGCGGCGCAGCTCGATCTCGCGCGCCACCACCTCGGCGTTGGTGATCACGAGCGTGTCGGTGCCGTCGATGATGACGAGCGAATCGCCTTCGAGGCTGGCCTGTGCGAGCCGGAAGCCGGCGGCGGCACCGGCGGGCCGGGCGCCGGCGAACGACAGCCCGACTCGGGTGCCGCCGGGCGCCGTGGTGGCATCGCAGGCGGCGGTCGCCGCGACGGCGAGGGCGAGGAACAGATGGCGCGTACTGGACATGGTGCCACTCCTGGTGCTGCGCGGACGACCGCTCCGGTCACCGCTGGTGGTTGGACGTTCCGCCGATGGACCTCACCGGCACGCGTCGAGGAAAGGCAAGGCCGATGCCGGAAGCCCCGCGTCGACGACCTGAGGCCAACTCGTTGTACCGCAATCGGTTGGCAGATCGTGTGCGCCACCGCACACTGGACGGACCGAATCGCGTCGGTACGGGCCTCTAACGTTCCGATGCAGGCGATGCGGGCCGCGCCGGGAAGCGCGGGGCGCATTATCGTTCGCACCCATGGCCCGGATCGTGATCGCGTGCTGGGGCTCCCACGGGGACTTCGACCCGTCACTCGGACTCGCGCTCGCCCTCCAACGCCGGGGGCACGCGGTGACCGTCGCGACCATCCCCTACTTCGCCGCCCACGCCGCGAGCGCGGGGATCGCCTTCCACGCGATCCGCCCGCACGTGGACCCGTCCGATCCGGCGCTCATGGCGCGGATCATGGACCGGCACCGCGGCTCCCAGGTGATCATCGGGGAGCTCATCGACCCGGCGCTCGCGGCGATGCACGAGGACCTCGCGCCGCTCGCGCGCACGGCGGACCTCCTCATCAGCCACCCGCTGACCATGGTCGTGCCGATGCTCGCCGAGCAGTTCGGCATCCCCTGGGCGAGCACGGCGCTGGCGCCGCTGTCGTTCTTCTCGGCGCATGACTTCCCGGTGCTGCCGCCGGTGCCGTGGCTCAAGCGGCTCGACGCGCTCGGCCCGTGGACGGGTCGCGCGATCGTCCGGATGGGGAAGGTGGTCTCGGCGCCATGGGTGCGCGGCGAGCGCGCGCTGCGCCGTCGACTCGGACTCCGGACCGACGCCCACCCGCTCTTCGAGGGACAGCACAGCCCGCATCTCGTGCTCGCGCTGTTCTCGCGCGTCCTCGCGGCGCCGCAACCCGACTGGCCCTCCCGCACCGAGGTGACGGGGCATGTCTTCCACAACGATCACCATGGCACGAGCCTCGCGCCGGAGCTCGAGGCGTTCCTCGACGCGGGCGATCCGCCGGTCGTCTTCACCCTGGGCTCGTCGGCCGTGCTCAGCCCGGGCCACTTCTGGCGCGAGAGCCTCGCCGCGGTCCGCGCGCTCGGCGTGCGCGCGGTCTGCCTCGTCGGCCCGGGGAACGCGGCCGCGATGCAGGGGCAGCTCCCACCCGGCGTCCTCGCGCTGGACTGGGCACCGCACGCACTGCTGATGCCGCGTGCGGCCGCGGTGGTCCATCAGTGCGGCGTCGGCACGCTCGCCCGCGGACTGTGGAGCGGCACGCCGCTGCTCGCCGTGCCCTTCTCGCACGACCAGTTCGACAACGCGCACCGGGCGGCCCGCATCGGCGCCGCCCGGGTGCTGCCGCCGACGCGCTATCGCGCGCCGCGGGTGGTCGAAGGCCTCGATGCCCTGCTGCGCGACCCCGCGTACCGCGCCGCGGCCGGAGGCGCGGCCGCCATCATCCGTGAGGAGCGCGGCGCGGAGGCTGCAAGCGACGTGATCGAGCGGACCTTCGGTCTCTGACGGCGGCGGTCACTTCTTCCGGGCCGGGCGCCGGGCGGCCTCATCGGCGGAGGTGCTTGGCCTCCTCGCGGGCGGCGTGTCCCGCCGCGGGGTGGCCTTCCGCGGCACCTTCGTCCGCGCGGACGCCGTGCGAGGAGGGGCCGGCGGCGGCGCCCCCGCGTCGAACGCCTTGACGGCGCGCTTGGGCGCCATCAGCCGCCAGGCCTCCTCCACCAGCAGCGCGACCTCCGACCAGTCGACCCCGGCGTCCAGATAGATCCCGACCCACCCGGAGGGCCCGACGTAGGGCGGCACGTAGAAGCGCTCCGGCTTGTCGCGGACCATGAACTCCTGGTTGCCCGGCGCCGCCTTGATCCAGACGCCGGGCCGCCCGCGCGAGTGCTTCTGGTCCGTCGGCTGTGCGTACATCGCGAAGATCTTCGGGCAGCGGAACGTGGACGTGCCCCACGCCGGGACATCGCTGGCGCCGGGGAAGGCGAGGCAGATCCGGCGCAGGCGGTCGAGGGGCGAGGTGGCCATATCCCAATGTGCGCGCGCGGGCGCCGTGCGGCGAGCGACGACCACCGACGGGGGCCTGGCGGGCGCCGGATTGCCGCACCCCGCCGCGCGCGCGAACTTCGGGCACCACCACCGTCGCCCCGACCATGTCCCTCCCCCAGCCCGTCGGCCGCGCGTGCGGTCTGCTCGCCGTGCTCGGCCTCCTCCTCGCCGATCCAGCGGCGGCACAACCGGCGGCACAACCGGCGGCACAACCGGCGGCACGACCGGCGGCCCGCCTCGCCGTGCGCGGTCTGGAGCACCCGGTCGAGGTCGTACGCGACCGGTTCGGCATCAATCACATCTACGCCGAGTCGGAGCACGACCTCTTCTTCGCGCAGGGCTACGCAGCGGCGAAGGATCGGCTCTTCCAGTTCGAGGTCTGGCGGCGGCAGGCGACCGGCACGGCGGCCGAGTGGCTCGGGCCCCGCGAACTCGACCGCGACATCGGCGCACGGCTGTTCCGGTTCCGCGGCGACCTGGACGCGGAACTCGCGCACTACCATCCGCGCGGGAAGGCGATCATCACCGCGTTCGTGGACGGGATCAACGCCTACATCACGGAGGCGCGCCGCGACCCCACGTCGCTTCCGTTCGAGTTCCAGGCGCTGGGGGCGCTCCCCGGGTTCTGGACCCCCGACGTGGTCATCTCGCGCCACCAAGGATTGCTCGGGAACATCACCGAGGAGCTCGCGACCGGTCGCGCGGTCGCGGCGCTCGGGGCGGCGCGCGTGCAGTCGCTGTCGGACTTCCGACCGATGGCGCCCGACCTGACCCTCGCGGCCGACATCGACTCCACCTTTCTCGCCGCCGACATCCTGCGGCTCTACAACGCCTTCCGCGGCCCGCTGCGGTTCCGGCGCGAGGACCTGCGGCCGGAGTTCCGCGGCCCCGAGCGGACCGCGAGCGACATGGCCGGCCGCGCCCCCGAAGGCGATGACGCTGACGCACCGGACGACGGGGCCGCAGCGGAGGCGGCCGCCCGTCGCGAGGCACGCAGCCTCGGCAGCAACAACTGGGTGGTCGGCCCGGCGCTGAGCCAGAGCGGGTTCCCGCTGCTCGCGAACGATCCGCACCGGGCGATCTCGGTGCCCTCGCTCCGGTACTGGGCCCACCTCGTCGCACCGGGCTGGGACGTGATCGGCGGCGGCGAGCCGGTACTGCCCGGGATCTCGATCGGCCACAATGCCCAAGGCGCATGGGGCCTGACGATCTTCGAGACGGATGGCGAGGACCTGCTCGTCTACGAGACCGACCCGGCGGATCCCGACCGCTACCGGTACCGCGGTGCCTGGGAGCGGATGCGGGTGATCGTGGACACGATCCCCGTGAAGGGGCAGCGCCCGGCGATCGTGCGGCACCGCTACACGCGGCACGGCCCGGTCGTGCACCAGGATGCGACGCGGCACCGCGCCTTCGCGGTGCGGGCCGCCTGGATGGAGGTGGGCGGCGCGCCGTACCTCGCCTCGCTCCGCATGGACCAGGCGACGACCTGGGCGGAGTTCCGCGCAGCGGCGCGGTACTCGCACATCCCGGCCGAGAACATGATCTGGGCGGACCGCGAGGGGCACATCGGCTGGCAGGTCGTGGGCATCGCGCCGCGTCGGCCGGGCTGGAGCGGCCTCGTGCCGGTCCCCGGCGACGGCCGCTTCGAGTGGAACGGCTACCTCGACATCCTTGAGCGCCCGTGGGTGGCGGACCCGGCGGCCGGCTTCGTCGCGACCGCGAACAGCGACCTCACGCCGCGCGGGTACCCGTACATGGACGCGATCGGCTTCTCATGGGCGGAACCGTTCCGCTGGGCGCGGGCCGCCGAGGTGCTGGCGGCGAGCCGGCACACGCTCGGCGACATGGCCCGGCTGCAGTTCGACGTCGTCGCGCTCGACGCCCGCGAGCTCGTGCCGCTGCTCCGCGATCTCCCGATCGCGAGCGCCCGCCTCGATTCGCTGCGCGGCCGTCTGCTGGCGTGGGATCGGGCACTCACGCGCGAGAGCGTGGCCGCGAGCGTGTTCGTCGCCTGGCGCGACCGGCTGGTGGCGCTGGTCTCGGAGCGGACCCTCACGCCGGCCGAGCGGGTGCACATCGCCGAACTCCCGTACCTGAAGGTGCTCAAGGCACTGACGGTGCCGGGCGGCGACTGGGGCGCGGATCCCCTGCGCGCGCGCGATGCAGTGCTCGTGCGCGCGCTCGCGGAGGCCGACACGGCGCTGCGCGCACGCTTCGGCCCCGAGATCGGATCCTGGACGTACGGCGGCATCGACCGCAAGCACGTCACCATCCGGCACGGGCTCAGCGCGCTGGTCGCGGACTCGCTGCGGGCGCGGCTCGACCTCGGGCCGGCCCCGCGGGGCGGCACGTGGACGACGCTCAACATGACGGGCGCGGGTGACAACCAGACCTCCGGTGCCTCATTCCGGTTCGTCGTCGACCTCGCCGACTGGGACCTCGCCCTCGGCACCAACACGCCGGGCCAGTCGGGCGACCCGCGGAGCCCATGGTACCGCAACCTGTTCGCGGACTGGGCGGCCGACCGCCACTTCCCCGTGCTGTACACCCGCGAGCGCATCGACGCGGCCGCCGCCGAGCGGACGCGGCTGGTCCCGCCGTGACCGCCCGCGCGCGCGCCAACGCCGTCGCGCGGGGCGGCGTAACCCGAAAGCCCCACGCCTCCCACCATCCGGAGTCCATCGCATGACCCGACCGAGTCCCACCCGTTCCCTCGTGCTCGCGGCGCTGCTGGCCGCGACCGTGACGGCCCCGCTGGCGCGGCCGCTCGCCGCCCAGGGGCAGCCGATCGACCAGGAGTACACGGCGAAGATCCGCGAGTACCTGCAGGACGCGCGAATCTCGACCGAGCTCGTGGACCACCTGCCCGCGTCGGGCACCGTGCCGACGCCGCTGCGGTTCCTCGGACGGATCCCGGGAACGCCGGGCGAGCTGACGTACGCGAAGGACATCCACCGGTACTACGAGGCGCTCGATGCCGCGAGCGACCGGGTCAAGGTGTGGAAGATCGGGCAGTCCGAGGAAGGGCGGGACATGGTGATCCTCGCCGTGGCCGACGAGGCGACCATCCGCGACCTCGACCGCTACAAGGGGATGCTCAAGGAGCTCACCGACCCGCGGCGCACGAGCGAGGCGCGGGCGCGCGAGCTGCTGAACACGGCGAAGCCGATCTACTGGCTCACGAGCGGCCTGCACTCGGGCGAGACGGGGGGCCCGGAGATGCTGATGGAGCTCGCCTACCGCCTCGCGGTGACCGAGTCGCCGTTCTACGACAACATCCGCAAGAACGTCATCACGTTCATCACGCCGGTGCTCGAGGTGGACGGACGCGAGCGGCAGGTGGACACCTACTACTTCAACAAGAAGCGGGCGCCAGGGGACGCGCGGCTACCGCTGATGTACTGGGGCAAGTACGTCGCGCACGACAACAACCGCGACGGCATGGGCCAGTTCCTCGCACTGACGCGGAACATCAACCGGGCGTTCCTCGACTGGACGCCGCAGGTGATGCATGACCTGCACGAGTCCGTGAGCTACCTGTACTCGAGCACCGGCACCGGCCCGTACAACGAGCAGCTCGACCCCATCACGATCAACGAGTGGTGGATGATGGCGCAGGCCGACGTGATGGAGATGACCAAGCGCGGCGTGCCCGGCGTCTGGACGTACGGCTTCTACGATGGCTGGGTGCCGAATTACCTGTTCTTCGCCGCGCACACGCGCAACGCGATCGGGCGCTTCTACGAGGTGCAGAGCTACGGGCCGGACAACAATCCGAACCTGCGCGTGCCGGCGGCCACGACGAGCCGCGAGTGGTTCCGCCCGAACCCGCCGCTCCCGGAGATCAAGTGGGGCCCGCGCAACTCGGTGAACATCTCCGAGTCGGCGGTGCTCTTCTCGCTCGACCACTTCGCGAAGAACCGCCAGCTCTACCTCGAGAACTACTGGCTGAAGAACAAGCGCTCGGTGGAGAAGGGGCGCACGGGCCCGGTCAACGCGTGGGTCGTGCCGGCGGGGCAGCGGCGACGCGCCGAGGCGGCGGCGGCGGTGAACGAGCTGCTGAAGCAGGGGCTCGAGGTGCACGTCGCCGACGCGACCTTCACGGCCGGCGGTGTCACGGTCAACCGCGGGGACTACGTCATCCGCGCCGACCAGCCGTACCGCACGCTCGCCGACATGTACTTCTCGGTGCAGAACTTCCCGGCCGCGAACCCGCGGCCGTACGACGACACCGGCTGGACCTTCCAGCTCATGCGCAACGTGGTGATCACGGCCGTGTCGGACACCGCGGTGCTCGGACAGCGGATGACCCCGCTCACCGCGCCGGCGCGCGCCCCCGGCGGCATCGCCGGCACGGGGCCGGTGGTGATCGTGGACCACACGACCGACAACAACCTCGTGACGATGCGCTTCCGCCTGAAGGACGTGCGGATGTTCGCGGCCGAGGAGGCCTTCGAGGCGGGCGGCCAGCGCTTCCGCGCGGGCGCCTTCATCATCCCCGCCGCGCCGGCCGCGCGGCTCGCGCCGCTGCTCACGGAGCTCGGGCTGCAGGGCGTCGCCGTCGCCGCCGCCCCGGCGGTCAAGCAACACGAGCTCGACGTGCCGCGGATCGGCTACGTGCACAGCTGGCAGCGCACGCAGGACGAGGGGTGGGTGCGCGCCGCGCTCGACACCTACGGCATCCCGTACACCTACTTCGCCGACCAGAAGCTGCGCGAGGGGAACCTCCGCGCGAAGTACGATGTCATCATCTTCCCGCACGTGGGCGGCAGCGCCGAGGCGCAGGTGAACGGGATCGCCCGCACGGGGAACGCGCCGCTGCCGTACAGGCGCACGCCCGAGACGCCGAATCTCGGCGTCAATGACCAGTCGGACGACATCCGCGGCGGGATGGGCTTCGAGGGGCTGATGGAGCTCAAGAAGTTCGTCGAGGCCGGCGGCACGCTGATCGTCGAAGGATCCACGGCGACCATCTTCCCCGAGTACAAGCTCACGAGCGGCATCACGGTCGAGGAACCGGCCAACCTGTTCGTGCGCGGCTCGGTGATGCGCGGCATCGTGACCGACAAGGGCAGCCCGATCGCCTACGGATACGCGACGCAGGTGCCGGTCTACTTCAACCAGGCGCCGGTGCTCAACGCGGGCGCTGCGGGCGCCGGCGGCTTCGGCGGCGGGCAGGGTGGCGGACCGGCCGGGCAGAACACCACGCCGATGGCGAGCCGCCTGACGCTGTCCGCGTGGGATTGGAATGCGGTGGAGGAGATGCCCGCGCGCGGCGGAGCCGCTGGCGGCCCCGGCGGGGCGGGCGGCGGCCGTGGAGCAGGTGCCGCTGGGCCTGGCGCGGGCGGCCCCGGTGGCGGAGGCGGCGGTGGTGGCGGGTTCGGCGGCTTCGGCGGCGGCGCCGCCGGTCCGCGCCCGCGCGTCGTGATGAGCTTCCCGGCCAACCCGGCGGACATGCTGCTCTCGGGTTCACTCGCCGGCGGCGAGGCCCTCGCCAACCGCGCGCAGGTCGTGGACGCGACGCTCGGCACGGGCCACGTCGTGATGTTCGGCATCCGTCCGTTCTGGCGCTGGCAGACGCACGGGACCTACTTCCTCGGCTTCAACGCCATCCTGAACTGGAACGACCTCGGCGCAGGACGCTGACACGACGCAGGACGACACGCGGGGCGTCCCGCGTGTCGTCCGCGCCGGTGGCCGGCTCCCGTGGGGACCGGCAAGCGGAAGGGCCCGGCGCAGGTGCGCCGGGCCCTTCGTCGCGCCGGGGCGCGGGGACCGCGATCAGGACTTCTGGAAGAGGCCGAAGCCGAAGAAGCAGGGCTCGTCGGAGCACTTCACCATCGTGACCTTGATGCGCAGCTGGCCCGAGGTCTTCGGCGAGAAGCTCACGATCGGGGCATCGTCGGCGAGGACGTCGCGCGCGATCGTCTCGGAGCCGTCGATCACCTCGATGTCCACGTCGGAGCAGTCCTTGTCGCAGGCGCCCACGATCTTGTAGTTGACGCCCTTCTCGAAGTTGAGCGTCCAGCTGTCCGACTTTCCCTCGCCCATCCGCCCGATGATGTAGTTCACCGACCCGAAGCCGTCGCGCGAGACGGTCTCGAAGGCCGTGTTGAGCTGACGCCAGACGAGCGCCGCGTGCTCCTGTGCCCGGGCGTCCGACGGACGGACGGCGAGCGCCACGAGGGCGGCCGCGGTGAGGGTGAGGGCCTGCAGCGTGCGCTTGATCATGAGGGGTCCGTCCGTGGTGAGGGTGAGGTGCGCTGGCGCGGACAAGATTAGCAAATCCCGTGCGCGCCCGACAGCCGGGGCTTCCCGACCCCACGACGCTGGGGCCCGGAACGCGAACGACCGGCCGCGGGGGCCGGTCGTGGCGATCCGAACAGGGGCTGGCGAGGCGCCAGCGGGACTCACACCTCGTCCTCGACACGCTCCGGCGTCAGGCGCTCACTGGTCAGGGCGACGAATCCGACCGTCAGCCAGAGCAGCGACCCGAGCCAATCCCGCGTGAACGCCGCGTAGATCAGGGCGGTCCAGAAGGCCCCGATGAACGCGAACACATTGAACGGCAGGACGTACGTGGGCATCGTTCCTCCCTGCACGCGGTGTTGGTGTGGGGACGCCCGTCCATGGGCTGCCGCAACACCCCCTGTGTGACAAAACACCCCAGGCCGTCAGGGGTTCCCGCATGGGCTTCGGCACGGCCGGGGTTCAGTCCCTCTCCCAGCAGTGTCGGACCGTCACTCCGTGACTTGAGCGCCGGTCCCGCAGGGGGGTGGACCGGCACGCCGCCTCAGCGCGGCGGACCGGCGCGGTCCCGGGCGCGCTCGCGGGCGGTGACGGAGTTCCCCGGGATCCCCCGGACCTCACCGCGACAGGCGGGCGCGCCACAGCGGCACTGGAACGAGGCGCTGCGCTCATCGAGCAGCTCGTGGTAGTCGAGCGTGAGCTCCTCGCCCTCCGCGATGTCGCGCCGGGCGATGACGTCGAGCCCGGCGTACCCCGTGTTCGCGTCGCAGGAGTGGTTCTGGGGGGCCCAGGCGGTGGGATCCTCCTCCCAGATCACATAGACCTCCTCGCTGACCGGCACCGCGTAGTGGCGGAAGAGCTCGCGATCGGCTTCGCGCCACGCCGCCTCCACATGGCGGCGCGTGACGAGGCGGTGCGGGCGTTCCTCGCCACGGAAGACCACCTCGCCGGCCGCGATGGGTCGCGCGGCGATGATGCCATAGCCCGCGATCGCGTTCCCGCGCATCGTCCACGCCCGCTGCCGCCGCCGGTGACGCGCGATCCCCTCGGCGATGATGCGGCGCAGGAATCCCGCCTGCCCGATGCCGTCGAGCTTGAGGATGTGGTCCGCCGACCCTTCGCTCCCCTCGGCGTAGAAGACCGAGCAGGTGAAGTTGACCTCGAGGAAGTGGATCGTGCCCGCGGCGTCCATCCGGAAGTCCATCCGCGCGTAGCCGACGGCCTGGAAGCCGGCGAAGAGGCGCTCCGCCGCCTCGCGGAGGCGCGCCGCGAGCGCGTCGTCGGCGACGCGGACGTTCGCCTCGGGGTGCAGTTCGCTCGTCTTGA
Source organism: Gemmatimonadaceae bacterium (assembly GCA_019694735.1). Taxonomy (GTDB): domain Bacteria; phylum Gemmatimonadota; class Gemmatimonadetes; order Gemmatimonadales; family Gemmatimonadaceae; genus Pseudogemmatithrix. The sequence continues at coordinate 107,367 of JAIBBJ010000126.1, forward strand.
GCGCGTAGCTCTTGTAGCGGAAGCCGGGCGGGAAGCGGTACTCGATGGGCGCGAGCGCGGTGCCGTGCCCCTTCCCGGATTCCTCGCCGATGACGAGCACCGTGAACTCGCGCCCGTCCACGTACTCCTCGATGAGCAGGTCCGGGTACTCATCGGCGAGCGCGAGGACCTGCGTGAGCAGGGCCGCGTGGTCGGGCACGACGGCGTGCTCATCCACACCCAGGGAATCCCCGGCCTTGGCGGGCTTCACGAAGAGCGGGTAGCGCAGGTGCCCGGTGGCGCGGCGCAAGCGGGCGTCGGCATCCGCAAGCCCGCCGGCCGACGCGGCCGCGCGCGCGACGGCGCCGGCATCGAGGGTCGCGTGCAGCGGCGTCGCGATGCCGACCGTGTGCGCCACGTACTTCATGAGGGGCTTCGGCGGGTCGTACAGCAGGGGCGTCGGCCCCGTGTACGGCAGTCCGAGGGCCTCGAGCGCGTGGATGACGTCGATCGAGGGGACGTCCCACTCGAGGTAGCCCTCACAGAGGTTCACGTAGATGTCGAAGCCCTGCGGCGCGAGCCGCTTGAGCTGCCGGTACGTGGAGACCTTGTTGAGCGCCTCATGGTGGACCTCGTCGCCGGGGAGCAGGCGGGCGAGGTCGCGGGTGGGGTCGTAGTGTCGGTAATCCACGCCGGACGACGAGTAGTCCGGCTGGAGGACGCAGACCTTCATGCAGTGACGGCGCGGGCGCGGGCGAGTCGGGGACGGCGGCGCGGGGCCGGGGCGCCGGAGACGGCGATGATCTCGCCGACGGCGCTCGCGAAGGTCGTGCGGGCGAAGCGCAGGATGGCCCCGATCGAGGTGTAGGCCTCGTCCTCGGAGATGCCGCACTGCGCATTGACCTCGAGGACGACGATCTCGCCGGTGACGCGGTCCTGCCGCAGGTCGACGCGGCCGTAGCCACGGCCGCCGACGGCCTCGTAGGCCGCCCAGCTGATCTCCTTCACCTTGCGGGCCACCCCGCGCGGGACGGGCCGGTACTTCCAGAGGTCCGCGTCATCCTCGAGCGGATCCTCGGTCTCGTAGAGGCCCCACAGGCGGTCGAAGGAGAGGAATCGCTCATGCGGCGGCAACGCGGGATTGAACCCGCGCTCCACCGGCGGATAGATGGTGGCGCGCGTCCGCTGGTCGTGCGACCCGACGATGAAGGTCGTGTATTCCGGCCCGTCCACGAAGCGCTCCACGAAGACGCCGCCGCCGGCCACGTCCCAGCCGTGATAGCCCTTGTTGAGGCGCTTGAGCGCGGCCCGCAGCGCCTGCGGTGACTGCACGACGCTCTTGGTGGTGATCCCCATCGAGCCGGCCGAGACGGCGGGCTTGAGGATGAGGGGGACGCCCAGGCGCCTGATGATCTCGCCGATGCCGGCTCCGTCCCGCGGCACCACGGCCCAGGGCGAGGTGGGGACCCCGGCGCGGTCGAAGGCCTCCTTCATCACGATCTTCGACGTCGTGACGTCGTAGAACCGCTCATCGGCGCCGGTGTACCGGAGGCCGTGCCGCTCGAGGCAGCGGATGACGCTGATGCCGGGGCTGCCGTTGACCTCGTCGCCATCGCAGAGGTTCAGGATCACCGGCTCGTGACCCGCCGACTCGCGGATGATCCGCTGGACCACCGCCTCGTGGTCGCGCATCGTCACCGGTTGCCACCGCCACGCGAGCCCGAGGGCCCCGAACGCGCGATCGTACTCGGCCTTGCTCTGCGAGTAGTCGGCGTACCACGCGATGTCCGGGTCGTCGGTCTCGACGACCGGCGCCAGCACCCACACGAGGAGGGGGCTGGTGGCACGGGCGTTCAGCGCGATCGGTGCCGCGGTCACCGGGTCGGCGTCAGGTGCATGATGCGATGATAGATACTCTTTATAACTAATCGCGCAATGGGGGCCTCACCCCTCACGCATCTCGTGCTGCAGATGGCGGAACGCGAGGACCGTGCACCCGAGGCCGAGCCCGAGCACGCCGGCGAACAGGATCCCCTGCCGGTCGAGCAACGTCTCTCCGAGGAAGACCGCGAAGAGCACGAAGGGCAGCTCGCCGAGGACGATCATCGGCAGGTACCGGCCGAACGGATAGCGCACGACGCCGAGCACGTAGCTCGGCAGCTCCGATTGCAGGGCGAGGCGGAAGAGGAGCACCGTGCGCCAGCGGGCGCGCGTGCGGAAGAAGGTCTCATAGCGACGGAACGGCGCCTCCGGCACGAGCTGCCGCACGAGCGGACGGCCCAGGGTGCGGGCGAGCCAGTAACCGCCGATCCCGCCGATGGTGCCGCCGAGCCAGAGGAGGCCGAGGGTCGGCACCGGACCCCACACGTACACACCGACCGGCACGAGCGCCGAGCTGGAGAAGAACGAGAGCATCGCCGAGAGGGCGGC
>JAIBBJ010000102.1 GCA_019694735.1 Gemmatimonadaceae bacterium
GAGCGGCAGTTGGCGCGTCTCGAGGCCGCGCGCGCGAAGCGCGACGGCTGAGCACCCGGCGCACCATCCCGATCGCTGATGCGCGAGCTCTACCGCCTCACCCTCGGCGCCGTCCTCGACTACCTCCTCGGCCTCAACGCCGGCGAGCGCTCCATCCTCTACATCCTGCTCGCCCTCGCCCTCGGCGTCGGCTTCCTGCTGGGCCGCCGGCGCCCCGCGCGCGGCGGGGGCGTGCGCTCGTTCTTCAGCTGGCGCGCCCCGCGGTTCCAGAACGACGGCGAGTCCCTCGTCTCGCGCGTGCTCCTCGCGAGCTTCCCCGGCGCCGACCACCACCTGCTGAATCACCTGACGCTGCCGATGGACGGCGGCACCACGCAGGTGGATCACGTGCTGGTGACCGGCGGCGGCATCGTCGTCATCGAGACCAAGGACTATAGCGGCTGGATCTTCGGCAAGGCCGACGAGCCGAAGTGGACGCAGACCTTCCGCCGCGCGAAGTACACGTTCCAGAACCCGCTCCGGCAGAACGCGCGCCACGTCAGCGCCGTGCAGCGTCTCCTCCCCCACGTGCCCGCCGAGGCGATCTCCTCCGTCGTGGTCTTCACCGGTAGCGCCGAGTTCAAGACGCCGATCCCGGACGGCGTCGTCCTGCTCGACCAGCTCGCGGAGCACATCGCCCGGCACCGTGCCGGCGCCCTCACGCACGACCAGGTCGCCCTCGCCGTCGGCCGCCTCGAGATGGCCCGCCTCGCGCTCACCCGCGAGACCGATGTGGAGCACATCCGCCGCGTCACCAGCTGGAACGCCCGGAGGCGCTGATGCCGACGCCGCGTGTCCCGCCGGAGGCCCGCGGCGCGCGGCGCCGCTCAAGTCCCCCACCCCCGCACCGACACTGAAGGAGTTCCGCCGCAGCGTGTGCTGTCCGCAGGTACGCCCCGCAGCGCCCGCAGTCCCTCCCGCCCCGATGCGGTTGCGCCCCCGCCACCGCATCCCTATGTTCCGCTTCCCGGCCGGTGACCCGGCCCCCGCATCCCTCGTCGAGTCCACGTGATCGCTTCGCTCCGACTTACTTCGCTTACGCTCCCGGCCGCGCTCCTGCGCGCGTCCGGGCGTACAGTGTTGGGGTCGAGCCTCCTGCCCGCGACTACCTAGTCGCGCCCAGTCCACGCCGCACCGCGGCGCACCGGCATCGCCAGGCCCCTTCCACCAGGAACGGGGCCTTTTTCGTGTCCCCCGCATCCCCTCAACCGGAGACTCCCATGCAGCCCCGCATCGCCCGCACCACCACGCGCCCCCGCACCACCGCCCACATCACCATCGAGGGCGACCGCGACCAGATCCGCCACGCGATCGCGCAGATCCAGCGCGCCAACGCCTCCGTCACCGTCCACACGGCGACCGCCGAGATCCTCCCCGGCGACCCCTTCGCCCAGGCCGACGGATTCTCCGGCGAGTTCCCCACGCACATCAGCTGAACCGCCACGCCCCATCCGCCGCACGGCCGCCGCACCGCTCCGCCCGCCGCCCCTCTCCCTTCACGCCGCCGATGTCCGACTTCGTCCGCATCTTCGACACCACGCTCCGCGACGGCGAACAGTCGCCGGGCTGCACGATGACGCGCGACGAGAAGCTGCGCATCGCGCGGCAGCTCACGCGGCTCGGCGTGGACATCATCGAGGCCGGCTTCCCCGCCGCCTCGCCCGGGGACTGGGAGGCGGTGCACGCCATCGCCACCGAGGTCGGCACGGCGGCCGGCGCCCCGGTGATCTGCGGGCTCGCGCGTGCGAACCCCGACGACATCACGCGCTGCGCCGACGCGATCGCGCCCGCCACGCGGCGCCGCATCCACACCTTCCTCGCGACCTCCGACATCCACCTGGAGCACAAGCTGCGTCTCACCCGCGCGCAGGCGCTCGACACCGTGCGCCGGATGGTCGCCCTCGCGCGTACCCGCGCCGACGACGTCGAGTTCTCGCCCGAGGACGCCTGCCGCTCCGACCTCGGCTTCCTCCACGAGGTGCTGCACGCCGCCATCGAAGCGGGCGCCACGACCCTCAACATCCCCGACACGGTCGGCTACATCACCCCCGAGGAGTACTTCGCGATCATCGCCGGCATCCGCGCGCAGGTCGTCGGCGCGCGCGACGTCGTGATCTCCACCCACTGCCACGACGACCTCGGCCTCGCGGTCGCCAACTCCCTCGCCGGCGTGCGCGCCGGGGCGCGGCAGGTGGAATGCACCATCAACGGCATCGGCGAGCGGGCGGGCAACGCGGCCCTCGAGGAGGTCGTGATGGCGCTCCACACGCGGCCCGCGCTCTACGGCGTCGGCTCGCGCATCGCGACCCACGAGATCGGGCGCGCCTCGCGCCTCGTCGCGCAGTGCACCGGCTCGCGCGTGCCGCCCAACAAGGCGATCGTCGGGCGCAACGCCTTCGCCCACGAGGCGGGCATCCACCAGGACGGCGTCCTCAAGCACCGGCTCACCTACGAGATCATGAACGCCGACCTCGTCGGCCTCGAGGGCGGCCGGCTCGTGCTCGGCAAGCACTCCGGGCGCCACGCGCTGCGCAAGCACCTCGAGGCCAACGGCCACGCGCTCGCCGACGACGACTTCACGCGCGTCTTCCAGCGGTTCAAGGAGCTCGCCGACCGCAAGAAGGTCGTGGACGACCGCGACCTCGAGGCGATCGTCGCCGGCGAGACCCGCCGGCCGCTCGCCCTCTACCGGCTCGAGCTCGTGCAGGTGTCGTCGGGCACGCACGCCATCCCCACCGCGACGGTCCGGCTCGCCGGGCCCGACGGCGCCCCCCTCGTCGCCGCCGCGCAGGGCGACGGCCCCGTGGACGCCGTCTGCGCCGCCATCAACAAGGTCGTCGGCGACGTCGCCGAGCTCGTGGAGTTCAGCGTCGAGGCGGTGTCGGAGGGGATCAATGCCATCGGCGGCGTCACCGTGCGCGTGCGCCCGCGCGACGAGGCCTTCGCCGCCGAGGCGCAGGACACGCCGCCCACCGGCGCGCCGCGCCCCGCGCGCTTCACCGGCTTCGCCGTCCACACCGACATCCTCGTCGCGACCGCCGAGGCCTACGTGAGCGCGCTCAATGCCCTGCTCCGCGCGCGCGAGGCGGCCGCCGCGCGGCCGCGCACCCTCATCGACAAGGTCTGGGACGCACACCTCGTGCGCCCCGAGTCGGCCGACGCGCCCGCCGTGCTCTACGTGGACCTGCACCTCGTGCACGAGGTGACCTCGGCCCAGGCCTTCACCGAGCTCCGCCGCCGCGGCCTCCCGGTGCGCCGCCCCGACCGCACCATCGCGACGATGGACCATTCCACCCCCACCGTCGTGCAGCCGGGCACGCGCACCCTCGCCATCGGCGACCCGCAGGCGCAGGTCCAGCTCGACACCCTCGCGCGCAACTGCCGCGAGTTCGGCGTGCCCCTGCTCGACCTCGACCATCCGTCGCGCGGCATCGTGCACGTCATCGGCCCCGAGCTCGGGCTCACGCAGCCCGGGATGACCATCGTCTGCGGCGACTCGCACACCAGCACCCACGGCGCGTTCGGCGCCCTCGCCTTCGGCATCGGCACCTCCGAGGTCGCCGACGTCCTCGCCACGCAGTGCCTGCTGCAGCAGCGCCCGCGCACGATGGAGGTCCGCGTCGAGGGCACGCTCGCACCGGGCGTCACCGCCAAGGACATCATCCTCGCCGTCATCGCGCGAATCGGCGTCGCCGGCGGCACCGGCTACGTGATCGAGTACACCGGATCCGCCATCCGCGCCCTCGACATGGAGGGCCGGATGACGGTCTGCAACATGAGCATCGAGGCGGGCGCCCGCGCCGGGCTCATCGCCCCCGACGAGGTCACCGTCCGCTGGCTGCAGGGCCGCCCGCACGCGCCCACCGGCGCCGCGTGGGATGCCGCCGTGGCGCGCTGGCGGACGCTCGCGACCGACCCGGGCGCGGCCTACGACCGCAGCATCACCATCGACGCCGACGCGCTCGTGCCCATGGTCTCCTACGGCACGAACCCCGGGATGACGATCCCGGTCACCGCCGCGGTCCCCTCGCCCGAGGCCGTGGGCGACGCGACCGACCGGCAGCAGCTGCAGCAGGCCCTCGCGTACATGGGGCTCGAGGCCGGCCGCGGCATCGCCGGCCAGCGCGTGGACGTCGTCTTCATCGGCAGTTGCACCAACTCACGCCTCGGCGACCTCCGCGCCGCGGCACGCGTCCTCGCGGGCCGCCGCATCGCGCCGCACGTCCGCATGCTCGTCGTGCCCGGCTCCCAGGCGATCAAGCGCCAGGCCGAGGCCGAGGGGCTCGACGCCGTCTTCAGGGCCGCCGGCGCCGAGTGGCGCGAGAGCGGCTGCTCGATGTGCATCGCGATGAACGGCGACCAGCTCGCCGCCGGCCAGTACGCCGTCAGCACCAGCAACCGCAACTTCGAAGGACGCCAGGGCAAGGGCGGGCGCACCTTCCTCGCCTCCCCGCTGACCGCCGCCGCGAGCGCCGTGCGCGGCGCCATCGCCGACGTCCGCGCCCTCGACTGACCATGCCCGCCCTCACCCGCCTCGCCTCGCGCGCCATCCCGCTCGTCGTGGATGACATCGACACCGACCAGATCATCCCGGCGCGCTTCCTCAAGGTCACCGACCGCACCGGTCTCGGACGCCACGCCTTCAGCGACTGGCGCTACGCCACCGACGGCACGCCCAAGCCCGACTTCCCGCTCAACGCGCCCGGCGCCGCGGCGCGGCACATCCTCGTCGGCGGCCGCAACTTCGGCTGCGGCAGCTCGCGCGAGCACGCGCCGTGGGCGCTGGCCGACTTCGGCATCCGCGCCGTCGTCGCCTCCAGCTTCGCCGACATCTTCCGCAACAACGCCCTCAAGAACGGCCTCGTGCCGGTGCAGCTCGCGCCCGACGACCACGCCGCGCTCGTCGCGCGCCTCGCGGCGGCGCCCGACGCGGAGGTCACGGTGGACGTCGAGGCGTGCACCATCGCCGTGGACGGGACGGCGTGGCCCTTCCCGCTCGCCCCCTTCGCCCGCCGCTGCCTCCTCGAGGGCGTGGACCAGCTCGGCTACCTCCTCGCCGCCGAGGACGAGATCACCCGGTTCGAGGCGTCCCACGGGACCGCCGTCGCGACCAGCGCCTGATCGCACGATGACGCCGCTCGTAGCCGCCCTCGCCGGCGACGGCATCGGTCCCGAGGTCACCACCGAGGCCCTCCGCGTCCTCGACGCCGTCGCCGCGCGGCACGAGCTCGCCGTCACCGTCGAGCACGCCCCGATCGGCGGCGCGGCGATGGACGCGGAGGGCGCGTCCTTCCCCGCGCGCACGCAGGCCCTCGTCTCCCGCGCCGACGCCGTCCTCCTCGGAGCCGTCGGCGGGCCGCGCTGGGACGATCCGGGCGCGGCCGACCGCCCCGAGCGCGGCCTCCTCGCGCTCCGCCGCCACCTCGGCACCTACGCGAACATCCGCCCCGTCCGCGCGCTCCCGATCGCCGCGCAGTTCTCGCCGCTCAAGCCCGAGCGCATCGCGGGCGTGGATCTCGTCGTGGTGCGCGAGCTCACCGGCGGCCTCTACTTCGGCGCCAAGCGGCGGCACGTCCGCCCCGACGGCATCGAGGAGGCGTCGGAGGACTGCACCTACACCGCGCCCGAGGTCGAGCGCGTCGTGCGGGTCGCGGGCCGGCTCGCGCGCACCCGGCGCGGCAAGGTGACGTCGGTGGACAAGGCCAACGTGCTCGAGACCTCGCGCCTCTGGCGCACCGTGGCCGCGCGGGTGATGCGCGAGGAGTTCCCCGACCTCGAGTACGAGGTCGTGCTGGTGGACGCCTGCGCGATGCACCTCGTGCAGCGCCCGAGCCGGTTCGACGTGATCGTCACCGAGAACCTGTTCGGCGACATCCTCACCGACGAGGCCTCGGTGCTCGCGGGCTCGATCGGCCTCCTGCCGAGCGCCTCGCTCGGCGACCCGCGCCCGGGCGGCACGCACCCGGTGGGCCTGTACGAGCCCATCCACGGCTCCGCCCCTGACCTCGCCGGCCAGGGTCGCGCGAACCCGATCGGCGCGATCCTGTCGGTGGCGATGATGCTGCGCGCGTCGTTCGGGCACGCGGCCGCGGCGGAGGCGGTCGAGGGTGCCGTGGAGGCGGCGCTCGCGGACGGCGCGCGGACGGCGGAGCTCTGCCTGCCGGGGGAGACGCCGCGCAGCACGCGGGACGT
>JAIBBJ010000132.1 GCA_019694735.1 Gemmatimonadaceae bacterium
TGCGCGAGGTCCTGCAGACGGCGCCGCCGGAAGGGGTGTTCACCCATTTCCACTCGTCCGAGGCCGACGACGGCTCGCTCGCGCAACAGGAGGCGCGGTTCGCCGAGGCGGTCGCGATGCTCCCGGCGCGCCCGCGCTTCGTGTACACGGACAACTCAGGCGCGATCGTGCGTCGCGCCCCGAATCCCGGCGATCTCGTCCGACCGGGCATCTTCCTCTACGGCGTCGGCAGCTGGCCGGCCGGCGAGGGGCGCCTCGTGCCCGAGCCGGTCGCGAGCCTGCGCGCACGCATCCTCGAGCTGCGCGAGATCGCCCCAGGGGAGGGGGTCAGCTACAATGCCACCTGGCGCGCGGTGCGCCCGACGCGGATCGCCACCGTCGCGTGCGGCTACGCCGACGGGCTGCGCCGCCACCTCGGCAACCACGCGCACGGGTCGTTGCACGGGCGGCCCGTGCCGATCCGTGGGGTGGTGACGATGGACATGGCGATGCTCGACGTCACCGAGGTGCCCTGTGCGCAGGGGGATGTCGTGACCTTCCTCGGCCGGGACGGCGCAACGCTGCTCACGGCCGAGGCGGTGGCGACCGCCGGCGGACTCTCGCCGTACGAACTGCTGGTGGGGCTGAAGCTCCGCCTCCCCCGGCTCTACCCGGAGGCCTGAAATGGCGCGGCGTGCGATCATCCTCGTCCTCGACGGCGTCGGCATCGGGCCCGCGCCGGACACCGCGGCCTATGGCGATGCGGGCTCGGACACGCTGGGCAACCTCTCGCGCGCGGTCGGGGGGCTGGTGCTGCCCAACCTGCAGCGCGCGGGCCTCGGCAACATCGCGCCGCTCGCCGGGGTGGTGCCCACCGACGCCCCGAGCGCCGCCTGGGGCCTGATGGAGCCCCGCTCGGCGGGCAAGGACAGCACCACGGGCCACTGGGAGATCGCCGGACTCCACCTCGCGCGCCCGTTCCCGACCTATCCGCAGGGGTTCCCGGCGGACGTGGTCGCGGAGTTCGCGCGCCGCACGGGGCGTCCGGTCATCGGCAATGTGGTGGGGAGCGGGACGGCGATCATCGAGACCTACGCCGACGAGCACCGCCGCACCGGTGCGTGGATCCTGTACACGAGCGCGGATTCAGTCTTCCAGCTCGCCGCCCACGAGGAGACGATCCCGCTGGAGGAGCTCTACCGTGGCTGCCAGGTGGCGCGCGAGCTGCTCGTAGCCCCCCACGACGTGAGCCGCGTGATCGCGCGGCCGTTCGTCGGCGGGCCGGGGACCTGGCGCCGCACGGCGAACCGGAAGGACGTCTCCATCGAGCCGCCGGGCGAGACCCTGCTCGATGCCCTCGCCGCGGCGGGGATCGCGAGGTCCGGGGTCGGGAAGGTGGACGATCTGTTCGCGTGCCGCGGGCTGCGGGGCGGGCACACGCGGGACAATGCGGAGGGGGTGGTCCGCATCCTCGACTGGCTCCGGACGGGCCCCGATGGGTTGTTGTTCGCCAACCTTGTAGATTTCGACCAGCTCCACGGGCACCGGAACGACGTTCCGGGGTTCTATCAGGCGTTGCGCGACTTCGATGCCGTGCTGCCCGACCTCTCTGCCGCCCTCCGCGAGGACGACCTGCTGTTCATCACCGCCGACCACGGGAACGACCCGACGACGCCGTCCACCGACCACTCGCGCGAGTGCGTCCCGGTGCTGGCGCTCGGGCGCCGGGTGCGCCCGGTCGCGATCGGCCGGCGGCGGACCTTCTCGGATCTCGGGGCCACCGTGGCCGAATGGCTCGGCCTGGCGTTCCGCGGGCGCGGCACGTCGTTCCTGCCGGCGATCATCGCGTGACGCGGTCACCCATCGAGCCGTACCTCCCGGCGCTGCGCGCCCGGGCTGCCGAGGTGATGCAGCAGGCGCACGCGCCGTACTCGCACTTCAAGGTCGGCGCGGCCCTCCTCGCCGCCGACGGCGCGATCATCGGCGGCTGCAACGTCGAGAATGCCTCCTATCCCGCGGGGACCTGTGCCGAGCGCTGTGCGCTCGGGACCGCGGTCGCCTCGGGCCACCGCCGGTTCCAGGCGGTCGTGGTCTGCACCGAAGCGTCGGTGCCGACCCCTCCCTGCGGCATCTGCCGGCAGGCGCTCGCCGAGTTCGGCCTCGACCTCGAGGTGGTCTCGGTGACCGCCAACGGCCAGGAGGCGCGGTGGACGCTCGCCGAGCTCCTGCCGCACGCCTTCACGTCCTCCCAGCTCCACTCCAGATGATCCGGCGCCCGCCTCGCGCCCTCGCGCTCCTCGCGCTTCCGCTGGTCTTCGCCGTCGGCGCGTGCACGGAGAAGCTCACCACCGCCGGCGGGTGCCCGGCCCTGTGCCCCGGCCAGACCCTCGAGATCCGGGACACGGTCCTCGATCCGGTCGTGGTGTTCGACACCACGCTCGCGGGCTTCCCGTTGCAGGGCTACGAGTCGCCGCTGCTGCTCGCCTCGCGCGGGGACACGCTCGACGTGCGGCCCATCATCCGGTTCGACACGCTGACGCGCTACTACACGCCGACCGGCGACACGCTGCAGCGCGTCGTGAACGTGGACTCGGCGACGTTGCGCGTGCGGATCTTCCGGACCGCGGTCAAGGTGCCGCAGACGTTCTTCATCGACGCCTACGACGTCGGGGACACGACGCTCGCCGACTCGCTCCCGTCGGCGCTCGAGCCCTTCTTCGTGCCCTCGCGCCTCCTCGGCAGCGTGCGGGTGGACAGCGCCACGTTCATCGACTCGGCGACTGTGACCATCCACCTCGACTCGGCGATGGTGCGTACGCGGGTCACGACGGACGACGTGCTGCGCATCGGCCTCCGGCTCCGCAGCGCCGAGTCCGGGATGTTCTACGTGACGACCAGCGACGACGCGACGAACGGGCCGCGGCTCCGCTACCGCGTCACCGCGGACACCGCGGTCGCGGCGATCTCGCTGACGCCGAGCTCGGCCTTCCCGAAGGCGCCGGTGAACGTCGCCGGCGACTATGAGGACTACCAGCTGGTGGTGCGCGGGACGAGCCCGCGGGCGTCGGGCCGCATGGCGGTCGGCGGGCTGCCGGCGCTGCGGAGCTACCTGCGCTTCTCGCTCCCCGCCCGGCTCACCGACTCGGTCGCCGTCGTGCGGGCGCGTCTCGAACTCACGCAGGACCCGGTGCGGACGGTGCAGCCGACGGACTCGATGAACGTGCGCGTCGGCCTCGTGCTCGCGACCGCCGCGACGACGGACCTCACGCGTGCCGCGCGCCTGATCACCGGCGTCGGCGTGCTCACGGGCGACTCGGCGCGCGTCGCGCCGGGGGACTCCGGGGTCGTGCGGATCGAGATGAATGCGTTCCTCCGCGCCTGGGGGACCGTCAACGGCCTGCGGGACATCCCGCAAGCGATCGTGCTGCGCACGGAACTGGAGGGGATCGACCCGCGCGGGGTGCGCTTCTTCGGCGCGACCGCGGCCCCGGCGCTGCGCCCGCGGCTCCGGGTGAGCTACGTCGAGAACATCCGCTACGGACGGCCCTGATGCGTCGCGCGCTCCGCTCCTTCGCCGTGCTCGCGGCGCTCCCCGCCGCGGCCGCCGCCCAGGGTGGCCTCGGGGTCCAGGGCTACGGATATCCCACCGGCCAGATCAGCAGCGCCGCACTCGCCGTCGGCGGGGCCAACGCCGAGGTGGACGCGGCGAGCCAGCTCAACCCGGCGGCCGTCGGGCTCGCGAACCGCTTCGCGGTCTACATGCAGTACCAGCCCGAGTTCCGGCGCACGACGATCGGTGGTGGCACCGCCGATGCGCGCACGATGCGCTTCCCCTCGTTCCAGATCGCGGGCGGGCAGGGGCGGCTGACGGTCGCGCTCTCGGCGTCGACCTTCCTCGACCGCACCTGGCGCAACGAGTACAGCGACTCGGTCATCGTCGGCGGGTCGTACGTGCCGTCCACCATCGTCGCGTCGTCCGAGGGCGCGATCACCGATGCGCGCCTCGCGGCCTCGTACACGCTCTCGCCGCGGGTGCAGGTGGGCGTCGGGTTCCACGCGCTCGTGGGCAAGAACGACGTCGAGTTCGGCCGCAACTTCCCCGACAGCACCGGCGTCGGGGACGTCGCGCAGCTCTCCACGATGAGCTACGCGGGCGGCGCGGTCTCCATTGGCATCGTCTCGGCACCGATCGAGGGGGTCCTCATCGGGGCGTCCTTCCGGAAGGGCGGGTCGCTCGAGGCCCGGCAGTCGAGCACCGAGGTCTATCAGGGGGACGCTCCCGACCGCCTCGGGCTCAGCGTGCTGTACACCGGCATCCCGAACACGACGTTCGCCGCGCGGTTCGACCGGACGAACTGGAGTGCGATGCGCGCGCTCGGCAGCGCACAGATGAGCGTCTTCGATGCGAACGACCTCGGACTCGGGGTGGAGGTCGTCGGTCCCCGCGTCGCCGGCGTGCCGTCGTACGCCCGGCTCGGCCTGCGCTCGCGCGGCCTGCCGTTCGGCGCGAACGGGGACCAGGTCTCCGAGCGCTCGCTGAGCGGCGGCATCGGGATCCCCGTCGCCCGCGGACGCGGCGTGATCGACCTCTCGCTGCAGCGGGCCACGCGGAGCGCCGCCGGGGCGAACGAGCGCGCCTGGTCCCTCGGCATCGGGCTGGGCATCAAGCCCTGAGTCGCGGATGACGGTCGCCGCGCCCCTCCCGGTCCCGCCCGCGACCGCCGGCGCGCTGGTCCTGGTCGCGGACGACGTGGAGGCGAACGTCGAGCTCCTCCGCGACCAGCTCGGCCTGCTCGGGTGCCGCGTCGTCCACGCCACGGATGGTCCCTCCGCCCTCGCGCAGTGTGCGGCGGCGGATCCCGACCTCTGCATCCTCGACGTGTCCATGCCGCCCGGCGACCTCGGCGTCGAGGCGCGCGAGACCGGATTCGAGGTCTGCCGCCGCCTCAAGCGGGACCCGCGCACCGCGCGCATCCCGATCATCTTCGTCTCGGCGCTCAACGATGCCGGCGTCCGGCTCAAGGCGATCGAAGCCGGCGGCGACGACTTCCTGCTCAAACCGCACAATCGCCACGTCCTCGGCGCCCGCGTGCGCTCGCTGCTCAAGCTGAAGGGGGCGACCGACGCGCTCGAGGAGAGCCTCATGCGGTTGCGCGCCGCGCAGAAGGCGCGCGACGACCTCATGCGGATGATCGTGCACGACCTGAAGACCCCGCTCACGTCGATGCTCGCGACCCTGGAGATGCTGCGCGAGGGCGACTTCGGCGCGATCGCCGACCGGCCGGCGCGTGCGCTGTCGGATGTCGAGGGCAAGGCGGAGGACCTCCTCGGCCTCATCCAGGACCTCCTCGACGTCTCGAAGGTGGAGGAGCAGTCGCTGCCGCTCACGCCGGAGCCGATCGCGCCGGCGGCGCTGCTGGCTGAGACGCTGTTCGACTGGGAACTGCGATTCCGCCAGGAGCAGACCACCGCGCGGACGGAGGTCGCCGACGACGCGCCGGTGTTCGTCGCGGACAAGACGCTCGTGAAGCGCGTGCTCGCGAACCTCGTGCAGAACGCGATCACCCACTCCCCGGTGCCGGTGACACTCGTGCTCGGCGCTCGCCGCGACGCCGGCGGCATCGTGCTCACGGTCGCCGATGACGGGCCGGGCATCCCGGAGGAGTACCAGGGACTCATCTTCCAGAAGTTCGAGCAGGTGCGCGCGCCCAACGCGCCGCGCGTCCGCTCGTCCGGGCTGGGACTCGCCTTCTGCCGGGTCGCGGTCGAGGCGCACGGCGGACGCATCTGGGTCCGGAGCGCGGAGGGGCAGGGCAGCACGTTCCATCTCCAACTGCCGCTGCAGCCGCAGGTGCCGGTGCGCGCCATGCGCACCGGCGAGCATCCGGCGGTGGGGACGCCGTGAGGGTGCTGCTGCGGACCTTCGGGTGCCGCGCCAACCAGTATGACGCGGAGCAGGTGCGCGCCCTGGTCGAGGCGGCGGGCGGGACCGTCCTCGACGGGTCGGACGTGCGGTCGGCGGCGGCCGAGGTCGCCGTGCTCACCTCCTGCGCCGTGACCGCGGAGGCGGAGGCGGACCTCCGGCAGGCGGTGCGACGCATCGCCCGCGACCGGCCGGACACGCGCGTGATCGTCACCGGATGCGCCGCCTCGCGCTCGCCCGCCGCCATCGCGGCACTGCCGGGCGTGACGGCGGTCGTGCCGGGCGCGGATCTCGCCGCGACCGCCGCGGCGCTCGGCC
>JAIBBJ010000165.1 GCA_019694735.1 Gemmatimonadaceae bacterium
GGCGGCGAGGGCGGCCGCCTCGGCGCGCGGGCCGCCGCTGAGCCAGAAGCCGCCGACGCCGAGCTCGATCGCCTCGTCCACGAACTCCGCGAGGTAGGCGAAGCCGGCCCCGGGGTCCCAGCGGAGCTGCGGGACGAGGAGCGCGGCGAGCGGGCGCGTCACGCGGGGTGGAGGGCGCCGAGGATGCGGGGGCCGCGCGCGCCGGTGGCGGCGGGGACGTTGCCGGCGAGTCCGCGCAGGTGGCGGTGCGCGAGGAACGCGAACGCCACGGCCTCCTTGGCGCCGCCGTCGAAGAAGACGCGGTCGAACGGGCGCACGAGGCGCGGCGTGAGCGCCATCGCGATCGCCTCGCGCAGCACCGGGTGCCGCGCACCGCCGCCGGAGAGGAGGACGTCGTCCACCGGCTGCGGGACGAAGCGCTCGAAGGCGAGCGCGATGCTGCGCGCGGTGAACCAGCAGGCGGTGGCGACGATGTCGCCGTCGCTGCACGACGGGCGCGCCGCGCGGCAGCGCTGCACGAACTCGGCGATGAACGCCGAGGTGTAGCGCTCGCGGCCGGTGCTGCGCGGCGGCTCCTGCGCGAAGAACGGGTCGGCGAGGAGCGCCTCGAGGACCGCCTCGATGGGCTGGCCCTGCGCGGCGAGGCGGCCGTCCACGTCGTACGGGAGCTCAGGGCGCAGCAGCCGCGTGACGCCATCCACGATGCAGACGCCGGGGCCGGTGTCGAAGGCGCGGAGCCCATCGAGCGTGCCGCCGGGCGGGACGACGGTGAGGTTGCCGATGCCGCCGAGGTTCTGGAGCACGCGCCAGCGCGTGTCGTCGGCGAAGAGCAGCGCGTCGGCGATCGGCACGAGCGGCGCGCCCTGGCCGCCGGCGGCGACGTCGCGCACGCGGAAGTCGGCGACCACGGGGAGCCCCGTGCGCTCGGCGATGACGGCCGGCTGCCCGAACTGCCAGGTGCCATCCGGCGGCTCGTGCCAGACGGTGTGGCCGTGCGAGCCGATGGCGGCGATGTCGGCGCGCGCGACGCCGGCCTCGGCGATCGCGGCGACGGCGGCGTCGGCGAGCCACTGGCCGACGGCGAAGTCGAGGCGGGTGTACTCGCCGGGCGTCGCGCCCTCGAGCGCGGCGGCGAGGCGCACGCGGGTGGGGGCGTCGTAGGCGCGGTCCACCTGCGCGAGGAGCTCGGGCGTGACGCGGTCGCCGGCGGCGGGATGGAAGCGCACGACGGCGGCGGTGATGCCGTCGAGCGAGGTGCCGCTCATCAGGCCGACGTAGACGGGCGCGTCGGCGTCGCTCACGCCGTCTCCACCGGCGGCGGGGCGTCGGGCACGACGCGGCGGATGACGCCGCCTGCCTCGGCGAGCCGCGCGATGGCGCTGGCGCGGTCGAGGCCGAGCTTCTGCATCGTGATGGCGACCTTCACGTGGCCGTGCGCGTCGGCGAGGAGCGCGCGCGCGGCGTCGCGCGCGAGGCCGGTGGTGGTCATCACGAGGCGCTCGGAGCGGTCCTTCAGCTTGTCGTTCGTGGCCTGCAGGTCCACCATCAGGTTGCCGTAGGTCTTGCCGAGGCGGACCATGGCGCCGGTGGTGACCATGTTGAGCACCATCTTGGTCGCGGTGCCGGCCTTGAGGCGCGTGGAGCCGGTGACGACCTCGGGCCCGGTGATGGGCACGATGGCGACGTCCACCGCCTGCACGAGCTCGGGCGCCGGGGGCGAGCAGGCGAGGATGCCGGTGCGCGCGCCGAGGGTGCGCGCGAACTCGAGCGCGGCGCGCACGTAGGGCGTGGTGCCGCTCGCCGCGATGCCGAGCACGAAGTCGCCCGCGGCGACGCCGGCGGCGGTGAGGTCGGCGCGCGCGCCGTCGGGACGGTCCTCGGCGCCCTCCTGCGAGCGGACGAGCGCGACGGGGCCGCCGGCGATGATCCCCTGCACCATCTCCGGCGGCGAGCCGAAGGTGGGCGGGCATTCGGAGGCGTCGAGCACGCCGAGTCGGCCCGAGGTGCCGGCGCCGACGTAGAAGAGCCGGTGGCCGCCGCGGAACGCCTCCTCGGCGAGCTCGATCGCGCGGGCGATCCGCTCGCGCTGCGACGCGACGGCATCGGCGACGGCGCGGTCCTCGCCGTTCATCAGGTCCACGATGGCGAGCGGCGACGCGAGGTCGATGTCGGCGCTGCGCGGGTTGCGGCGCTCGGTGACCCGGGGATCGAGCACGGGAGGCAGGGGTAGGGTGGGCGGGGACCGGCACCGGGCGCATGGCTCGGTGTCGCGCGCGTCCCCGTCGCCCTAAGTTACCCGTCGTGATGCCCCATCGCACCCTCGTCGCCGTCCTGCTGCTCGCGCTCGCGCGACCGGCCGCGGCGCAGATCCTCAAGGTCCCCGCGCCCGGGGACGCGCGCCGTCCGGTGGCCGCGGCGTTCTCGTTCGGCTTCCTGCAGACGCAGGGCCGCTACGACGGGGCGAGCAGCACCTACTGGTCGCTGGGCGAGGCGCTGCAGTACCGGGCGAGCCTCGAGTACGGGCTGCGGAGCGGCGCGATCGGCGTGTCGGGTTCGCTCGCGCGCGTGCCGCTCCGGCGCACCGGCGGCTCGGCGGTCGCGGGCTCGAGCGGCGACATCGGCCTGCGGCAGCTGCTCGCGACCTTCCGCACGCCCGAGACGGAGGGCGCGCACCAGATCCTCGAGCTGGGGCTCGGGCTCTCGCAGTGGGCCGACTACTCGGGCTCCGACGTGCTCACCGAGGACGAGCAGGCCGCGCGCAACGCGTTCACGCTGCACGTCGGGTACGGCTTCGGGTTCACCCTCGGCTCGCGCGCGTCGGTGATCCTGGTGCAGGACATGACGACCCTCTGGGGCTCGGGCGAGGGGCTGCCCTCGGGCGAGTCGCGGATGCAGCGGCAGTACACGACGCGGGTGGGGCTGCGGTACCGGTTCAGCGGCTCGCGGTGACCGGCCTCCGGGGCGGCGGCGCCGGTCGTCCCGACGATGCCGATCGCCTGCCCCGTGACCACCTCCCCGCCCCCGCCGTCGCCCCACCGTTCCCCCGTTCCCCGCGTGCCCGTTGGTGACCGCCGTCCCGCCCCCCAAGCACCCTGCCCCGATGCGTAGACTGACCGCCCTCCTCGTCCTCGTCGCGCTCGCCTGCCGCCCGGCGGCCGCGCCCGCCCCGGTCACCGATGCGCGCTACTCCGGCACCTTCGCCGGCGGCTGGCGCTTCCCCGAGGCGCGCGAGGCGAGCTTCGGCGCGCACGCGATGGTCGCGAGCAACTCCGAGCTCGCGAGCGCCGCCGGCCGCGAGATCCTGCAGGCGGGCGGCAACGCGGTGGACGCGGCCGTCGCCACCGGGTTCGCGCTCGCCGTCACGTACCCGTTCGCGGGCAACATCGGCGGCGGCGGCTTCATGGTGATCCGGATGGCCGACGGCCGCGTGGCGACCCTCGACTACCGCGAGGTCGCCCCGCTCGCCGCCACGCGCGACATGTTCGTGGACTCGGCCGGCAAGCTCACCAACAAGAGCGTGGTCGGGCACCTGGCGTCGGGCGTGCCCGGCGCGGTGGCGGGCATGGACGCGGCGCTCGACCGCTTCGGCACGATGTCGCTCGCGCAGGTGATGGCGCCGGCGATCCGGCTCGCGAAGGAGGGGTTCACGGTGGACTCGTCGCTCTTCCGCTCGCTCGGCGGGGCGCAGGAGCGGATCTGCCGGTTCGCCGGGTGCGCGACCTTCTTCCCCGGCGGCGAGGTCGTGCAGCCGGGGGCGACGCTGAAGCAGCCGGAGCTCGCGCGGTCGCTGGAGCTGATCGCGGAGCGGGGGCCGGGCGCGTTCTACGACGGGCCGATCAGCGAGGCGATCGTCGCCGAGATGGAGCGCGGCGGCGGCATCATCACGCGCGAGGACCTGCGGCGCTACGAGCCCAAGTGGCGCGAGCCGATCGTGAGCACGTACCGCGGGCACACGCTCATCACGATGCCGCCGGCGTCGTCGGGCGGGATCGTGGTGACCGAGACGCTGAACATCCTCGAGACGTTCGGGCCGCTGCCGCCGTTCGGCTCGCCGGAGTACATGCACCTGCTGGCGGAGGCGTTCCGGCGGAGCTTCATCGACCGCAACGCGAAGCTCGCCGACCCGGACTTCGTGCCGGTGCCGCGGGCGCAGCTGACGTCGAAGGAGTACGCGCGCACGCTGGCGGCGCAGATCGACCGGCAGCACGCGTCGGTGACGCCGGCGTTCGACCCGGGGCGCGAGCCGGAGCACACCACGAGCTACTCGGTGGTGGACGACCAGGGGAACGCGGTCGCGACCACGACGACGATCAACGGCGGCTACGGCTCGGCGGTGTGGGTGCCGGCGGGCGGGTTCTTCCTGAACAACGAGATGGACGACTTCGCCGCGCAGCCGGGGACGCCGAACATGTTCGGCCTGGTGCAGGGCGAGGCGAACGCGGTGCAGCCGGGGAAGCGGATGCTGAGCGCGATGTCGCCGACGATCGTGGTGGACTCGGCGGGCCAGGTGGAGCTGGTGGTGGGCGCCGCGGGCGGACCGACGATCATCACGGTGGTGACGCAGATCATCCTGAACGTCGTCGAGCACCATATGACGCTCGCCGACGCGATGCGCGCGCCGCGGATGCACCACCAGTCGCTGCCCGACGAGATCCGGATCGAGTCGCAGGGCTTCTCCGACTCGACGATCGCGGCGCTGCAGGCGATGGGGCACAAGATCGCGCGCACGCAGGGGATCGCGAATGCGAACGCGGTGATGCGGGTGCGCGGCGGCTGGCACGGGGTGAAGGAGCCGCGCGGGGCCGGGGGCGCGCTCGGCTACTGAGGCGGCGCGGCGGAGGGTGGACGACGAACGGCGGAGGGGCCGAGGCCCCTCCGCCGTTCGTGCGTTCGTGCGTTCGTGCGTTCGTGCCGTCCGCGCCCGCGTGGCGTCCGGGCGCGGCTCGTTGCCTCAGCTACGCGGGACCGAGAGCGCCTTGGTGATGGCGACGGTGATGGTGCCGCCGGCCGGGAGGCAGGCCTCGTAGTCGGCGGTGCCGGCCGCGACCGCGCCGCCCGCCGCCGCGCCGACCGCCGCGCCGATGACCGTGCTCTTGGTGTTCTTGCCGAGGACCTGGCCCGCGACCGCGCCGATGGCGGCGCCCGTCGCGACCTTGCCGGCCTGCTGGCCGGTGCTCTGCGAGCGGACCGTCTCGATCGTCGCGACCTGCGTCACGTCGCCGTCCACGTCGTAGCTCCTGCCGCCGAAGGCGACCGAGGTGACGTCGAACGCGAACTTCCAGTTGTCCTTGGAGTTCTTGGAGATCTGCGACTCGGTGACGGTGAGCGTCACGACCGCGCCGGCGGGGATCTTCGCGCCGTTGGAGCCGGCGACGTCGGCGCCGAGGGTGGCCTCGAAGGTGGCGCCGGCCTTGTGGGTGTTGGTGCAGATCTTGGCGCTGTTGGCGACCGCGAACGAGGTGCCGGCGGCGATCATGCCGGTGCGGGCGGCCGGGGCGGGCGCCGGCGCGGCCTTCTGCGGCGCGGCGGCCGGGGCCTTCGTCTCCGGCGTCGGGGCCGGCGCCGGGGCGGGCGTCGGCGCGGCGGCGACGGCCGTGTCGGCCATCGGGGCGCCCGTGTCCTGCGGGGCGAGCTGGATGTCGCGGGCGGTGTCGTCGGCCTTCTTCTCGCCGCACGCCGCGACGAGGGCGAGCGCGATCAGCGGCGCGACGAGGCGCCGGGTAGAATTCGACAGCATCGGTGTCTCCGGTGGGGTTGGGGGCCTAGCGGTGCACTCCAATTTCGGTGGTACCCCTCCGCCAGCGCAACGATTCGCCGCGTGTGACCCCGCTCACATCCGTCCTCCCCTGGACCCGCCCCTATCGGGGCCGGTACGCCGCCGGACTGGCGGCCGTCGCCCTCTCGACGGCCCTCTTCTCCCTGCAGCCGACCCTGCTCCGCCGCGCGATCGACGCGATGGGCGCCGGCGCCCCCCTGCGGCAGGTCGTCGCGATCGCCGGGACCATGGTCGCGCTCGCGCTCGTCACGGGCTGGTTCCGGTTCCACATGCGCGAGATCCTCAACGGCATCTCGCGGGTGGTGGAGAACGACCTTCGCGACGCGCTCTTCGCGAAGCTGGCCACGCTCGACCCGGCCTGGTACGGGCGGACGCGGACCGGCGAGATCATGGCGCGCCTCACCAACGACCTCGGCGCCGTGCGGATGGCCGTCGGGCCCGCGG
>JAIBBJ010000046.1 GCA_019694735.1 Gemmatimonadaceae bacterium
AGCTCGACGCCGCGCCGCGCGAGCCCTCCGCGCGCGGCGAGCTCGGACGCTATCTCGCCTCGCGGGCGCGCTTCGTGATCGCCGACATCCTGTTCGGCGAGGCGCTCCGCTTCGGCGCCGACACCGTACGCGTCGCGGAGGCGCTGCTCGCCATCGCGCCATACCGTCCCGAGGTGGACCGCCGGCGCATCCTCGCCGCGCTCCTCGCGGCCGCGCAGGCGGGGCGCGAGCGCGCCCGCGTCGAGGCGCGCGGCGGCCGGGCCGACGCGGCGATCGCCGGGGTGCCGGTCACGGTGCCGATGATCTTCCTCACGGACGGACGTGGGATCGGGAGCTTCGAGGTGCGCGGGCCGGGTGGCGCGCGGCGTGCCGTGCTCGACCCGGCGGTGCAGGGGGTCCGCCTCGCGCGCGCGGACGACGCGGCGCTCGCGCCACGGAGCTTCGGGGCCACCGGGCGCGGCGCGCCGCTGCTCCTGCCGCAACTCGAGATCGGCGCGCGCACGCTCGAGGCGGTCGAGGCGCGCGTGGACCCGGACCTCCCTCCCGACGAGGTGCGTCTCGGGTTCGACGTGCTCTGGGCGCTCGCCCCCGTGTTCGACGAACGGGCCGGCACGATGACGCTCCCGGCCGAGCGGGCGCGACGCGTCCCCGGCGCCGCGACGCAGGTGCCGATGGCCCTCGGGTTCCCGGGGATCTGGCTCGTCCCGGCGGTCGGCCGTCCGCCGGTCCCCATCGCGTCGGTCGAGGGGCGCGCCCTGCTCGGCGGCGCCCGCTGGTGGTGGGACGCGTCGAGCGCTACCATCGTGGTCCAGCGCTGAGTCCCCTCGATCCCCCTGCGGATGCCGAGCATCGAAGCGAAGCTGCTCGAACTGGTGACCCGGCTCATCGTGCGGCCCGCATTCGATGCGCCGACGCTCAGCGTGCCGCGGGTGCGCCGCGTGATCGACGCACGCCGCTGGCTGCCGCCGCTGCTCCCGCGCGGCACGCGCATCGAGCCGTCGCGCGACCCCGGGCTCCGCGGCGAGTGGGTGATCCCCGCCGACGTCGCGCCGCGGCGCACGATCCTCTACCTGCACGGCGGCGCGTTCATCGCGGGCTCACCACCCGCCTTCCGGCCGTTCGCCGCCTGGCTCGCGACGCAGGCCCGTGCCCGCGTGCTGACGCTCGACTACCGCCTCGCGCCCGAGCACCTCTTCCCCGCGGCGCTCGAGGACGCGGTGGCCGCGGTCCGCGCGCTCTACGCCCTCGGCACGGACCCCAAGGCGCTCGGCATCGCCGGCGACTCGGCGGGCGGCGCACTCGCGCTCGGCACGCTGCTCTCGTTGCGCGAGGCCGGTGAACCGCTGCCGGCGGCGGCCGGGCTCCTGTCGCCCGCCACCGACATGGCGGCGACCGGCGAGTCCATGCGCACCAACGCTGCCACCGACGCGATGCTCTCGGCGCGGCACAGTCACGAGATCGGGCGGCTCTACGCCGGGGCGGTCGCGCTCGAGCATCCGCTGCTGTCACCGCTGTACGCCGATCTCACGGGGCTGCCGTCGCTGCTCATCCACGCGAGCGACGGCGAGATCCTGTTCGACGATGCGCGCCGGCTCGCCGAGCGCGCGCGTGCGGCAGGCGTCGCGGTCGAGTTCACCGTCTACCACGCGATGATGCACGATTGGCACCAGACCGTCCCGCTGACGCCGGAGTCGCGGCTCGCGGTGAAGGCGGTCGCGTCGTACTTCGCACGCCGGATCGGCTGAGCGGCGCTCGCGAGCATCTCACGGCGTCCGGCGCCCCTGGACGGTCAGCGCCCGCGGTCCTGGAGTTCGATCATCAGGCACCGGTCCTGCACGACGTCGATGCCCGCGCGGGCGAGCGTCTCGGCCACCTCGTCGTGCCGGATCCCCGACTGGAACCAGACCGCCCCGGGCCGCGCGGCGAGCAGGTCGTCCAGGTGTGACGGGATGTCCTTGGGACGCCGGAAGACGGTGACGAGGTCCACCGGCTCCGCGATCCCGGCGACGGTCCGGTGCACCGGCTCCCCCAGCAGCTCGGTCAGCTCCGGATAGTAGACCGGTACCGGGATGACCCGGAGTCCTGCCCCCTTGGCATAGGCGGGGACGAAGTGGGCCGGTGCGCCGGAGTCCGCGGTCTTGATCCCGAGGACCGCGACCGTCCGGACGCGCTCCAGCAGGGCCGAGACGGCCGAGTCGGACTCGAGGAGGTGCCGGCGCCAATCGGAGTTCACCCGGGTGAAATCACGGCCCGGCGGGGCTAAATTCAAGGGCTGTCCACCCCCGCTCCACCCGGAGAACCCTTCGATGAAGATGCTCGTCCTCGGCGCCGGCCTCCAGGGCTCGGCGTGCGCATATGACCTCCTGCAGAACCCCGCCTGCACCGAGGTCCGCCTGGCCGACAAGTCGGTCGACCACCTCCCCGCCTTCCTCCAGCCCTACGTGGGGGGCGAGCGGCTCAAGCTGATCACGCTCGACGTGAAGGACCCGGCGGCGGTCGCCGCGGCGATGCAGGGCGTCCGGAGCGTGATGTGCGCCATCCCGTACTACTTCAACCTCCCGATGACGGAGGCCGCGATCGCGGCCGGCGCGCACTTCTGCGACCTCGGCGGCAACACGGAGATCGTCGAGCACCAGAAGCAGCTCGATGGTGCGGCGGCGGCGAAGGGCGTCACGGTGATCCCGGACTGCGGCCTCGCGCCGGGCATGGTCAACATCCTCGCCCAGCTGGGCATCGACCGGCTCGACACCACCGACACGGTGCGGATCTACGTCGGCGGACTGCCGCAGAACCCGGAGGGCCCGCTCAAGTACCAGATCGTGTACTCGATCGAGGGGGTGCTCGACTACTACACGACCCTCTCGTGGGTGGTGCGTGACGGCAAGCGGGTGCAGGTGAAGGCGCTGAGCGAGATCGAGCCGGTGCGGTTCGACGCGCCGGTGGGCGAGCTCGAGGCGTTCCACACCGCGGGCGGCCTCTCGACGATGGCGCACCGCTACGAGGGGAGGATCCCCACGATGGAGTACAAGACGCTGCGCTACCCGGGCCATGCGCGCATCATGGAGGCGATCCGCGAGCTCGGCCTGCTGGAGCTCACGCCGACCGACGTGAAGGGCACGACGGTCGTGCCGCGCGACGTCGCGATCGCGCAGATGCAGCCGCGGTTGACCAAGCGGAACTCGCCCGACCTGGTCGCGCTGCGCGTGGTCGTGAGCGGCACGAAGGGCGGCACGCCGCAGACGCACAGCTTCGAGCTCGTGGACCGCTACGATGCCGCGCACGGGATCTCGGCGATGATGCGGACGACGGGCTACTCGCTCTCGATCACCGGACAGCTGCAGGCCGAGGGCCTGGTGAAGCCCGCCGGCGTGCACACGCCGGACGAGTGCATGCCGGGCGAGCGGTACGTCACCGAGCTCGGGAAGCGCGGCATCCTGATCCGGCAGACGGTCTCGTAACCCGGGCAGCCCGGGCGTCCGACGGCGGCGGGGTCTTGGCCCCGCCGCCGTTCGCGCTTCCACGGTCACGTCCGGGCGACCGCCCGGCATGGCGGGAACGCCGGCGCCTCCCGGGGCGTAGAATCAGGGAGTCCGCAGCACCCGCCGAACCCTCACCACCGCAGGAGGCCCGATGCCCGAGCATGCGTTCGTCGTCCGGTCCTTCCCGACCAGCGTGGAAGCCGAGTTCGCCCGTGCCGTCCTCGAGTCGAACGGGATCGAGTCCATGCTGCTGCGCGACAGCGCGGCGGGCATGCTCCCGTTCCTCGACGTGCTCCACCCGGTGCGGCTCGTGGTGCGCCGCACGGACGTGGACACCGCCGTCCGGTTGCTGGATGCGACGGCGGCGACCGATCCCCGCGAGGGGCCGCCGCTCGTCAGCTGACCGCGGCGGGCGGGGCGCTCAGCGCGAGAAGTTCGCGAGCGTCACGCCCATCGCATCGATCGCGGCGCGGGCGCGCCAGAGCTCACGGCCGTTGTAGAGGAACGAGAAGGCGAGCTCCTCGCCATTGCGGGCGCGCACGAAGCCGCCGAGCGAGGTGACCTCGCCGGTCGTGCCGGTCTTGGCGCGCAGGTTCCCCTGGGCGGCGGTGTAGCGCATGCGGCCGCGCAGCGTCTCGGTGCGGCCGGCGACCGGGAGGGACGCGCGCAGCACATCGCCCCACGGCGCCTTGGCGCTGTAGGCGAGCAGCAGCACCATCGAGCGCGGCGTCACGCGGTCGAGCGTGGAGAGTCCGCTGCCGTCGGCGGCGTAGACGGCCGCCGGGTCCACCCCCACGCGGTCGGAGAGGAAGGTGCGGAGCGACTCGTTCGCGATCTGCGCCGATCCCACCGCGCCGCCCGCGCGCGCGGCGTTCCGGAACAGCAACTCGGCGAAATGGTTGTTGCTCTCGCCGTTCATCTTGGTGACGAGCTGCCCGAGCGTCGGCGAGGCCCACGCGGTGATCCGCTGCGCGCCCGGCGTGGCCGCGCCGACCCGCACGTCGCCGTCCACCACGATGCCGCGCGCCTCGAGGGCGGCGCGGAACGCCGCCGCGACGTACCGCTCCGGCTGCTCGACCACGACCTGGTAGG
The DNA here is from genome assembly GCA_019694735.1 of Gemmatimonadaceae bacterium. GTDB lineage: Bacteria > Gemmatimonadota > Gemmatimonadetes > Gemmatimonadales > Gemmatimonadaceae > Pseudogemmatithrix. The sequence goes on from JAIBBJ010000046.1 coordinate 4,572, forward strand.
TGCGCACCGCGCTGCGCGAGCCGATCCACCCGCTCACCTTGAACTGCTGCGTGAGCGTGTCCTGCCAGACGCGGATGGACGCGCTGCGGCTGTTGGGGCGGACCGTCACGGTGGAGCGGAGCGTGAGCCCGCTCACCGGCTGCGCGAACGCGACCACCGCGCCACGGGTGGACGGCCGCACGGTGATGTGGGCGAGGTTCTCGTTGAAGGAGAGCGCCGAGACGCGCGCGGCGTAGCTCGCCTGCAGGTAGCGGGTGCGCCAGCCGGCCGGCACGCGCTCGCCGTCGAACGCGCTCGCATCACCCACGATGTCGCCCGTGACGCGCCGGACCCCGGCCCGCGCGACGAGGTCGGCGAGGGAGTCGAGGGGACGGGCGCCGCGATTCCAGTCGGCGTAGCGCGGCGCGAACGACGGGTCGCCCGCGCCCTTGAGCACGAGGTTGCCGCGGACCGTGCCGCTCTCGAGCAGGGCGCCGTCGCGGAGGACCTCGGTGCGGAACTGGTGTGCCGGACCGTAGCGCTCCAGCGCGATCGCCGAGGTGTAGAGCTTCATCGTGGACGCGGGGAGCAGCAGCTCGTCCGCGTTGTACGCGTACAGCGTGTCGCCGCGGGAGAGCGACACGACCATCACGCCCCAGTGCCCGGCGTTGGTCGCCGTGCGCATCAGCTCGTTGAGGTAGTCCTGCAGGCCGTCGCGCGATGCCGGGGCGGCCGCCTTGATCGCGACGCGGGTCGCGCCGCTGGTCGCGCGCGGGGCGGGGCGCTTGGCGGCGCTCGCCACGGCGGGCTTTGCGGTGCTGCTGCCGGCGCGCGTCGTCGAGCGGCCGGTGGCGCTCCCCGCCGCCGTACCGCTCCTCGTGGACGGGCTGCTGGTGCCGGTCGCGGCCGGCCGAGTCGCTGTCGCCGGCTTCCTGGTCGCCGTCCCGGACGCCTGGGCGCGGCCGTCCGGGGCGAGGACGGTCGCCAGCATCGTGAGGGTCAGGAGGCGATGGCGCAGGGGCATTCCGGGGAACCTACGGGGCGTCGGGGATCGGGGCGAGCGCGGAACGGGCGGTACGGTGCCATACCCCGCCGGGAGGGCGCGGGCGCACCCGTGCCTTTCAGTAACGGACAGCAAGGCAAGGACGATCACCGGTCCCTGAAGGTGACCATGGGTTCGGGGCTTGTACGGGACCGGCTCGGCACCGCAGTGCCGTGGCCGCGGCCATCCGTCAGCCGACGTTCAGCCTCGCGCCTGCGCCCCCGCCGCGTCGTCCCGCTGGCTCGCGGCCCACTTGAAGAAGATGACCGCGGTCAGGAGGTAGAAGAACAGCCCGCCGGGGATCCACATCACGAGGCCGCCGAGGCGCTGGTCCTCGATCGGTGACAGGCCCCAGAGCCGCGGGGCGGTCGCGTACGCGGGATACAGCACGTGGTCCGCATAGACGATGAAGATCGAGATCATCGTCATCGGGAGCGTCATCAGGAAGCTGTACAGCATCTGCCCGGGGTAGCTGAGCCGTGGGAGCTCGGGGAGCTGTCCCGTGAGCGGCCACCAGGCGATGACGGCGGTGACGAGGAACATCAGGTGCTGCGCGATGTGGACCTCGTGGTGGTACATCGCCGAGTTGTAGAGCGGCGGGAGGTGCCAGGTCGCGAGCGTGAGGT
>JAIBBJ010000215.1 GCA_019694735.1 Gemmatimonadaceae bacterium
CTGCCGCAGCGCGTCCCCCGTGAGCCGCACGCGCGCCCGCGACTGCCGCAGCGCGTCCCCGACCAGCCGCACACGCGCCCGCGACTGCCGCAGCGCGTCCCCGACCAGCCGCACACGCGCCCGCGACTGCCGCAGCGCGTCCCCGACCAGCCGCACACACGCCCGCGACTGCCGCAGTCCGTCCCCGACCAGCCGCACACACGCCCGCGACCGCCGCAGCGCCTCCCCGACCAGCCGCACACACGCCCGCGACTGCCGCAGTCCGTCCCCGACCAGCCGCACACACGCCCGCGACTGCCGCAGTCCGTCCCCGACCAGCCGCACGCGCGCCCGCGACCGCCGCAGTCCGTCCCGCGCGTCCGCGCGCCGTTCCGGGACGTCGGCCGCTCAGCCCGCGGCGAGCGCCTCGAGCACCGCCGCGCGCGGCAGCTCGAGCCGCCGCGCCGTGAACACGCGGAGCCACCGCGCGGAGTGGTAGAGCTGCTCGCCGAGCACCGGCAGGTTGAGCGCCCCGGCGATCCCCGAGTCCGTGATGCGCCGGACCGTGCCGTCGCGCGCCAGGAGCGGCAGGTCGAGCCCGAGCATCCGCTCCTTCCGCGGGTAGTCGAGCAGCAGCTCGCCGTCGCCGAGGCCATGCGCCCGCGCGAGCGCCGCCTCGGCGCGGCGCGTCCGCGCGCGGTCCTCGGCGATCCACTCCAACGCGACGCCCGTGAGCTCCGCGGCCGAGACCTCGAGCGCGCGCTTGTAGAGCCGCCGCTCCGTGATGGCGCCGAGCAGGGCGGGGGTGGGGCGCCCGGCGCGCGCGGTCGCCTCCTGGATGGCGTGCAGCAGCCCCTCGTCGGTGTGCCCGGCGAGCGCGCCGACCGCGAGCAGTCCGTCCTGCAGCGCGTCCTCGACCAGCCGCTTGTACATCGCCGTCGCGCTGCGCACCGCGTGCTGCCAGTACACGTTGCGGTACATCTGGTACTTGGCGAAGAGCAGCGACTCGAGCGCCGAGAGCCCCTTCTCGCGGAGGCCGACGGTCCGCCGGCCGCTCACGGGATCGGTGACGACGGTGAGCGCGTGCCGCAGCCGGTCCACGTCGATCTCGCCGTAGGCGACGCCGCACATCATCGCGTCGCGCTTGAGGTAGTCGGTCTTGTCGAGGTCGATCGAGCCGGAGATGAGCCCCTGCAGCGGCGAGTCGCTGGTGCCGCGGATCAGGGCGAGCACGCGTTCGGGGGCGTCGGCGCCCCAGGTCGCCCGCAGCACGTCGCCCACCGGTCCGTCGGCGATGAGGGGCCCGGCGACGGCCTCGTGGTGCGGCACGCCGATCTCCTCGAGCGCGTGCGAGAAGGGGTAGTGCCCGATGTCGTGCAGCAGCGCGGCGGCGACCACGAGCGCGCGGTCCGCCTCGGGTACGCCCTCCAGCTCCCCGTGGTCGGCGAGCACCCGCACGGTGAGCCGCGCGAGATGGTAGGCGCCGAGCGCGTGCTCGAAGCGCGAGTGGGTCGCGCCGGGATACACGAGGTGCGCGAGCCCCAGCTGCCGCACGTAGCGGAGCCGCTGGAAGGGGGCCGAGTCGAGGAGGGCCACGTAGGGGCCGTCGACGCGGATGTTGTTCCAGAGCGGGTCGCGGAGGGTGGGCATGCTGGAAGATGGCGGCGGGAGGATGGGGGAGGGAAGCGAACGGCACCGCCGTCAACGGGAAGGGGGCGAGACCGTGCGGCCTCGCCCCCCGGACCTGCTGCGGGCCATCCCGCGCGCTCAGCCCTTCGGGCCCGCGCCGAGGATCGCCGGGCTCACCGCGCTGCCGAACTTCCGGATGTTCTCCTGGAACATCGCGGCGAGCTTCCGTGCCTGCGCGTCGTACGCCGCGCCGTCCTTCCAGGTGTTGCGCGGGTTGAGGACCTCGGTCGGCACGCCCTCGATCGCGGCCGGGAGCGGCAGGCCGAAGATCGGGTCGGGGGTGACGGCGACGGTGTCGAGCTTGCCCGCGATCGCGGCGCGCACCATGGCGCGGGTGTAGGCGAGCTTCATGCGCGAGCCGACGCCGTAGGGGCCGCCGCTCCAGCCGGTGTTGACGAGCCACACCTGCGCGCCGTGCCGGTCGAGCAGTGCGCCGAGCATCTCGGCGTACTTGGTCGGGTGCCAGACGAGGAACACCGCGCCGAAGCAGGCCGAGAAGGTCGCCTGCGGCTCGGTGACGCCGCGCTCCGTGCCGGCGAGCTTGGCCGTGTAGCCGGAGAGGAAGTAGTACATCGCCTGCTCCTTGGTGAGCTTGGCGATGGGGGGCAGCACGCCGAAGGCGTCGGCGGTGAGGAAGACGACGTGCTTCGGGTGCCCGCCGCGCCCCGACGGGACGTGGTTGCGGATGTAGTGGAGCGGGTACGAGGCGCGGGTGTTCTCGGTGATGGACTGGTCCTCGAACCGCACCTTCCGCGTGCCCGGCTCGAGCACGACGTTCTCGAGGATGGTGCCGAACATCTCGGTGGTCGCGAAGATGTCGGGCTCCTGCTCCCGCGAGAGGTTGATCACCTTGGCGTAGCAGCCGCCCTCGAAGTTGAAGGTGCCGTTCTCGCTCCAGCCGTGCTCGTCGTCGCCGATGAGGCCGCGCTCGGGGTCGGCCGAGAGCGTGGTCTTGCCGGTGCCGGAGAGGCCGAAGAAGAGCGCGGTGTCGCCGGCCGGGCCGATGTTCGCCGAGCAGTGCATCGAGAGGACGCCCTGCTTGGGGAGCAGGTAGTTCATCACCGTGAACATCGACTTCTTGAGCTCGCCGGCGTAGCGCGTGCCGCCGATGAGGATCGTGCGCCGGGCGAGGTTGAGGACGATGAACGTCCCGGTGCGCGTGCCGTGGCGGGCGGGGTCGGCCTGGAACTCGGGGGCGTGCAGGATCGAGAAGTTGGGCACGAAGGCCGCGAGCGCGGCGACGTCGGGCCGGATGAACATGTTGCGGACGAAGTTCGCGTGCCACGCGTTGGGCGTGACGTAGCGGCAGGAGAGCCGGTGGGCCGGGTCGGCGCCGCAGTAGAGGTCCTGCACGAACAGCTCGCCCATGCCGTCGAGGTACGCCTGGACGTCGGCGAGGAGCGTCGCGAAGTGCGCCTCGCTGAGCGGCTGGTTGACCTTGCCCCAGTCCACGTCGGCCTCGGAGCCCGGCTCGCGCACCACGAACTTGTCGTTGGGCGAGCGGCCGGTGTGCGGCTTGGTGACGGCGACGAACGGCCCCATGTGGGCGAGCTCGCCCTCGCCCTTGCGGATGGCGGCCTGCACGAGCTCGGGGGCCTCGAGGTTCCAGCGCACGGTGCCCGTGGGGGCGAGCCCCTGGGCGGAGAGTCCGGTCGAGCTCTCGCGGACGGGAGCGGCAGCGGTGGTCATCGGTCGGAAGTCGGGGGAGTGTGGGCGGGCGCGCCGGACGTCAGGTGCGCACCGGGATGGCGCCGCGGCTGCGCTGCTGCGCATCGATCACCGCGACGGCCGTCATGTTGACGATCTCCTGCACGTCGGCGCCCTGCTCCAGCACGTGGACGGGATGCTGCATGCCGACGAGGATGGGGCCGATCGCCGTGGCCCCGCCCAGCTGCGTGAGCAGCTTGTACGCGATGTTGCCCGCGCTCAGGTTCGGGAAGATGAGCACGTTGGCGGCCTGCTTGAGGGCGCTGAACGGGTAGCGTCCCGCCAGCACCTCCTCGCTGAACGCGGTGTCGGCCTGCATCTCGCCGTCCACGACGAGCGACGGGTCGCGCTGCCGCACCAGCCGCACCGCCTCGGCGACCTTCGCCGCCTCGGGGTGCTTGACCGAGCCGAAGTTCGAGAACGAGAGCATCGCGATGCGCGGCTCGATGCCGAAGGTCCGGGCGAGCCCGGCCGCCGAGCGGGCGATCGTCGCCAGCTGCTCGGCCGAGGGCTCGATGTTGACCGTCGTGTCGCCGAAGAAGACGACGTGCTTCTCGAAGACGAGCATGTAGAGGCCCGAGGCCAGCCCGACGTCGCGGTGGGCGCCGATCACCTCGAGCGCCGGCCGCACCGTCTCGGGATAATGCTTGCCGATGCCGCCGACGAGGGCGTCGGCGTCGCCGGTCGCGACCATCACCGCGCCGAACACGGTCGCGCGGGTGATGCGCTGGTTGGCCTCGACGAGCGAGAGCCCCTTGCGCTGGCGCTTCTGCCAGAGGAACTGCGCGTACTTGTCGCGCCGCTTCGACGCGCCGGGCTCCTCGAGCACGATGCCGTCGAGCGGGATGCCGAGCTCGTCGGCCAGCTGGCGCACGCGGTCGAGGCGGCCGAGGAGGATCGGCTGGGCGATCTGCTCGTCCACGAGGATCTGCGCGGCGCGGAGGACCTTGGCGTCCTCCCCCTCGGGGAAGACGACGCGCTTCGGGTCCTGCTGGGCCCGCGAGATGAGCCCGCGCATGATGCCGCGCGCGCGGCCGAGCCGCGCCTCGAGGCGGTCGCGGTACTCGTCGAGGTCGATGAACTCCTTCGCGACGCCGCTCGCCACCGCGGCCCAGGCCACCGCCGGCGCCACGCGCAGCAGCGCGCGCGGGTCGAACGGGAAGGGGATCAGGTACTCCGGCCCGAACTTCACGTTCGTGAGGCCGTAGAGGGCGGCCACGCTCTCCGGCACGTCCTCCTTCGCGAGCTGCGCGAGGGCGCGCGTCGCCGCCATCTTCATCTCCTCGTTGATCTCCGTCGCGCGGGCGTCGAGCGCCCCGCGGAAGATGAACGGGAAGCCGAGCACGTTGTTGACCTGGTTGGGATAGTCGGAGCGACCGGTGGCGATGATCGCGTCGTCGCGGACCGCCTTCACCTCGTGCGGGAGGATCTCCGGCACGGGGTTGGCGAGGGCGAAGATGATCGGGTCCTTGGCCATCTTCGCGATCATCGGGCCGGTGACGGCCCCGGCGACCGAGAGGCCGACGAAGACGTCGGCCCCGACCAGCGCCTCGGTGAGGTCGCGCGCCGTCGTGTCGTTCTGCAGGCGCGCCTTGTACTTGTCCATGTCGTCGGGGCGGCCCTTCCAGATGACGCCCTTGCGGTCGCACAGGATGACGTGCTCGCGCTTGACCCCGAGCCGGATGTAGTGCTCGGCGGTGGAGATGGCCGCGGCGCCGGCGCCGGAGAAGACGACCCGCACCTGGCCGATGTCCTTCCCGACGACCTCGAGCGCGTTGAGCAGGGCGGCGCCGGAGATGATCGCCGTGCCGTGCTGGTCATCGTGGAAGACCGGGATCTTCATGGTCGCCCGGAGCGTCTCCTCGATGTGGAAGCACTCGGGCGCCTTGATGTCCTCGAGGTTGATGCCGCCCACCGTGGGCTCGAGGAGCTGGCAGAACCGGATGACGTCCTCCGGGTCCTCCGACCCGACCTCGATGTCGAACACGTCCAGGTCGGCGAACTGCTTGAAGAGATTGCCCTTCCCCTCCATCACCGGCTTGCCCGCGGCCGCGCCGATGTTGCCGAGGCCGAGGACCGCCGTCCCGTTGGTCACCACCGCGACCAGGTTGCCCTTGGCGGTGTACTTGTAGACGTCGTCCGGGTTGGCCTTGATCTCGAGGCAGGGCTCCGCGACGCCCGGGGAGTAGGCGAGCGCGAGGTCGCGCTGGTTCGTCAGCGGCTTGGTCGGGACCACCGCGATCTTGCCCGGCCGACCGCGGGAATGGTAGTCGAGCGCGTCCTCGCGTTTCATGGGCTAAAGCTAGTGGGGGCAGGGGGTTGTGGGAACAGCGCCGGGGGCCCGGCGCTTGATTCCGGTCGCCGGTATCGCTTACTCATTCTGCCATCGGAATGCTGAAGTCCCTTCGCGCCCTCCTCCGCCGTCCCCGCCGCCTCGGCCGGGTGGACGTCGCCCGCCTCGTGCTCGGTACCTGGCTGGCGGTCCATGCCGTCGTGGTCGCCGGCGTGCCGGTCGCGGATGCCCTCGCGGGCCACGGCCGGCCGATGGTGGCGCACTGGGAGGACGCGCAGGACACCTCCTGCCCGCCGCAGCACGACCCCGAGACCTGCCAGCTCTGCCAGCAGCTGACGACGGCGCTGGTCGTCGCGTCCGCGGAGCCGGACGCGCCGGCGGCGGTGGTGCGGCAGGGCACCCGGTTCCCTGGCGACCCGGGCACCGCCCGGTGCGACGACGGGCTCCGCGGCTTCGCGGTCTCCCGAGGTCCGCCCGCGGCCTGACGGCGCGCCCCCGGACGGGGCGCGGTGCCGCGCCGCCCGCCGGGCGCGCGCG
>JAIBBJ010000131.1 GCA_019694735.1 Gemmatimonadaceae bacterium
GATGGGGGCCGGGCTCGCCGCGCTGGCGACCGTGCTGCTCGTCGTGCTGGTGCCCGCGCGGGCACGGGAGGGCACGTGAACGGACCGGGACGGCAGTGCCGGGCGGGATGCGGCGCGTGGAGCCGGCGGCACGCGCTCGCGGCGCTCGTGGGACTCGCCGCGCTGGCGGCGCCCGGGGCACCGGGTGTGCGTGCGGCCGCAGCGCAGCAGGCGGTGCGGGTGGAGGTGCGCGACGACGCCGGCGCGACGGTCGGGTTCGCCCTCGTCGCGCCGGTGGGCGGCGCCTCGCGGGTGGCGAGCGATGCCGGCGTCGCGGAGTTCCGGCTGCGCGCGGCGGACTCGCTGCACCTGCGCGTGCGGCGGATCGGCTATCGGGAGTTCCAGGGCTGGGTGCCGCGCACCGACGTGGGCACCTATGCGGTGCGGCTGGAGCGCCTGGCGGCGACGCTGCAGGCGGTGCAGGTCACGGCCGCCGGAGCGTCCGTGAACACGCCGCTCGCGCAGCGCGGGTTCTACGACCGCGTGGACCGCGTGCAGAAGGGCGCGATCCTCGCCGACTTCTTCACGCCGGAGCAGCTCGACGAGCGGCCGTTCACGAAGATCTCGCAGATGATCGCGGGGTCACGGTATGCGCGGGTGGGGTCGATCGCCTTCAACAACAACCGCCGACTGCTCGTCATCGTGAGCCGCGGCGGGTGCCCGATGACGATCCTGCTCGACGGGCAGCCGGTGATCGGGACGGCGCAGGACATCGCGGTCTCGGAGACGCCGCAGTCGCTCGCACCGGCGGGGACCCGGCAGTCGCGCGCCGCGACGACCGATGCCTTCCAGCCGCCGACGATCGACGATGTCATCGATGGGCGCGCGGTCTCGGCGATCGAGGTGTATCCCAGCATGGCGAACGCGCCGCAGGAGCTCGTCCGCGGCAGCGGGCGCGGTTCGTGCGGGATCGTCGCGCTGTGGACGGGCGCACGGCGCTGAGCGTCGCGCGCCCGCTCAGCAGCAGCGCGATCCGGGCTTCTCGTACCGCGCGGTGAGCCGCTCGCGCTCGAACTCGCGCTCGCCGAGCGGCTCGCGCCCCGGATGGTGCGCGCGGACGTGCGCCACGTAGGCCGCATAGTCCGGCGCGCCGATGATGCGCCGCACGACCGCGGCCGCACGCGCCCACCAGCCGGCCGTCGCTGTGGGCGCGGTCGGCGGGCAGGCGCCGGGGGGCGCGGCGTTGCTCACCGCCGCGCCTTCGTCCCGTTCGGGCCGATCGTGCGGTCGAAGAGCTCGAGGATCCGGCGGTACTCGTCGTTCCACGAGCTCGGCCGCACGAAGCCGTGGTCCTCCACCGGGTACACCGCCATCTCCCAGCCGGTCTTCTCCAGCTCGATCAGCCGCTGCGCCAGCTGCACGACGTCCTGGAACTGCACGTTGGTGTCCACCATGCCGTGCGCGATGAGCAGCGGGTCCTCGAGCCCCTGCGCGAAGAAGATCGGCGACGACCGCCGGTACGAGAGCGTGTCGTCCTGCGGCAGGTTGAGGATGCGGCCGGTGTAGCCGTGGTTGTAGCTCGCCCAGTCCGTCACCGAGCGCAGGCCGGCGCCGGCACCGAAGTACTGCGGCTTGGTGAAGAGCGCCATCAGCGTCATGAAGCCGCCGTAGGAGCCGCCGTAGATGCCGATCCGCTCCGGCGCGATGCCGAACCGCGCCGTCAGGTACTTCGAGCCGGAGACCTGGTCGTCGAGGTCCTTGCCGCCCATCCAGCGGTAGATCGCCGTGCGCCAGTCGCGGCCGTAGCCGGCCGAGCCGCGGTAGTCGATGTCGAGCACGGTGTAGCCGCGCTCGGCGAGCAGGTGGTGGAACATGTACTCGCGGGAGTACGTGGACCACCAGTTATGGACGTTGTGCAGGTAGCCCGCGCCGTGCACGAAGATCACGGCCGCGCCGTTCGATGCCTTGCCGAAGGCCTTGGGGTCGTAGAGCCGCGCCGGGACCTTGGTCCCGTCCTCGCCGTCGAGCATCACGATCGGCGGCACCTGCCATGCGTACGAGCGGAACTCGGCCGTCGTGCTCAGCGTGAGCCGCGACATCTCCGCCCGGCCGGCGCGCGCGAGGTAGAGCTCCGGCGGCGTGTTCGGCGTGGAGTACACGGTGGCGATGAGGTCACGGTCCACCGGGCTGATCACCGGCGCATGCCCGCCGTCGCCGGTGGTGAGCCGCGTGCGCGCGCCGCCGGTGATCGGCATCCGGTACGCCTGCCGCGTGAACGGCGACGGCTCGCTCGTCACGAGCTCGAACGACTGGCCGTCGGGCGAGCGGTCGGCCTCGAGCACCTCCCACGCGCCGCTGGTGAGCGCGACCTTGCCGCTGCCGTCAGGGTTCGCGGCGTAGAGCTGCGCGTAGCCGGTCTCCTCGCTCACGAACCAGGCCTTCCCCTGCGGCGTCCAGCCGATGCAGCCGAAGCAGGGGCCGTTGACCCACGCCTCGTCGCGCAGCGCGTCCACCATCGCGGTCGCGCCGCCGGCCGAGGCGACGGACCAGAGGTAGCGGTGCTTGAAGTCGGCCGAGGTGACGAAGAGCAATGCGTACCGCCCGTCGTCGCTCCAGTCGCCGACCTGCGCGCCGCCGGCCGGCGCATCGTCGGGGGTGAGCTTGAGCCAGGTGACCTTGCCCGTGGCGAGGTCGATGTGCCCGACCTTCACGGTGGCCTGCGCGTCGCCGACCTTGGTGCGGCCGGGGATCATGCGCGGGTAGCCGTCGGGGTTCACGTAGTCGGGGACATCGGAGCCGCGCTGCTCGCGCGGCGGCGTGCTCGTGGCGATGAGCGCGCTCTTCCCGTCGGGGGACACCGAGACGCGCGTGATGCGGTCCGCCTGCGGGATCCAGATGGTGGGGAGCGCGCGCGCGGCGGCCTCGCGGCGGCGGGCCCGCTGCAGGGAGTCCTGGGCGAGTTCGTCGCGGATCACCTCGAGGAGCAGGCGCTCCTGCTCGGCGAGCGCGGCGCGCTGGCCGGTGGGCCGCTCCGGGTCGCGGGGCGCGCTGCCGCTGCGGATGTCGGTGAGCTGCCTCGTGAGGCCGGTGGCGATCTCGAAGGCGAAGACGTTGTTCTCGCGGACGAAGAGGATCTCGCGCTCGTCGAGCGACCAGCGGCCGTCCGACTCGGCGTCGTTGGTCTGCGTGAGGCGCCGGACGCCGACGCTCGCGGGGATGCGGCCGCGGGCCGGGGTGGTGGTGCGGAGGAAGAGGTCGCCGAGGGTGGAGACGACCTCGCGGCGGCCGTCGCGCGAGCGGGCGCCGGTGCCGAGCATCGGGGCCATGGAGTCGCGCTGGGCGTCGGTCACGACCTCCGGCACGGCCCCGGCGCGGGCGGCGACGCGGTACCACTTGAGCTCGGCGTTCCACTTCGCGCCGGGCTCGAGCCAGCGGAAGTAGAGCCACTGGCCGTCGGCCGACCAGGTGACGCCGACCGGGTCGCGGCCGTACAGCTCCGGGCCGCGCATGATGTTGCGGACGGAGAGGTCGAAGGCGGGCTGCTGCGCCGCGAGCGGCGTGGCGAGCGGCGCGACGGCCGCGAGGGCGAGGACGGGGAGGAGACGGCGCATCGGAAGGCGGGAGGAGGGTGCGGAGAAGCTACGTGCCGCGGGCCGGGTTCGCTCAGAGGTGGCGCAGGAACCGCTCCGGTGCCGCGAGGAACTCGCGGGTGACACGGACGTGCTCGGACTCCTCGTACGCGATCGCCCGCGGCGGCCGCTCGTCGAACGACCAGATGGTCGCCCCCGGCAACGCGAGCAGGATCGGCGAGTGCGTCGCGACGATGAACTGGCCGCCGTCGTGTACCATGTCCTGCATCATCGCCAGCAGCGCGATCTGCGACGTGGGCGAGAGCGCGGCCTCGGGTTCGTCGAGGAGGTAGAGCCCGTCGGGCACGAACCGCGAGCGGAAGAGCGAGAGGAATCCCTCGCCGTGGGACTGCGCATCGAAGTCGGCACCGTACCGGTCCTCGAGCTGCCGGAGCGAGCCGGTGGCGGGGCCGCGGCGGAGGGCGCGCGCCATGTCGGAGCGGCCCACGTACTCGCGGTCCACCTCCTCCAGCTCCCGCTGCAGCTCGGCGCGCTGGCGGGCGAGCGCCTTCGTGAACCCGAAGAAGTCCTCCGCCCGCAGGAAGAACCCGCGGTGGGCACGGCCCTGGCGGCTCCAGGTGAGCGTCATGCGGGCCGCGAGCCGTCGCGCGTGCGCCAGCGTCTCGTCGTACTCGACGCTCTTGGAACCGATGGTCGGGAGGTGCACCTTGGCCGCGAGGCCCTCCAGCAGCGTGCTCTTGCCCGAGCCGTTCTCGCCGACGAAGAACACCACCGGCGTCGCGAAGGTGAGGGCGGGCGTCTGCCGCACGGCGGGGACGCCATACGGGTAGGCGGTCTCGTCCTCGCCGACGCGGATCGCGACCGAGACGAGCCGGTTCCGCGTGTCGGGGGCGGGGGGCTGCTTCCGCGCCCTCACGCCGCCGCGCGTGCCGTGTACGGGTGCTCCGACGAGACCATCGCCTTGCGCCCGCCGAGCACCGCCACCCATTCGCGGGCGGAGTCGAGGAGGATGACGAGCACCGAGACCATGAAGAACGCGCAGACGGCGGCGTCGAGCCGGTCATTGAAGATCAGGCGGCCGGCCGAGGCGGCGTCCTTGACGCCGGGCGGCAGCTCGCCGGCCGCGAGCTTCGTCGCGACCCAGCGGGCATGGCTCAGGAACCCGACCTTCGGGTCGGCGGCGAAGAGCTTCATCCAGCCGCCCGTCATCGTGACGACCACGAGCCAAGCCATCGGCAGCATCGTCATCCAGGCGTACCGCGCCCGGCCCATCTTGATGATCACCGTGGTGCCCACGCAGAGCGCGACCGTGGCGAGGAGCTGGTTGGCGATGCCGAAGAGCGGCCAGAGCGAGTTGATGCCGCCGAGCGGGTCGGTGACGCCCTGGTAGAGGAAGTAGCCCCAGCACGCGACGAAGATTGCGCTGGAGAGGACGACCGCCGGGTACCACGAGACGCGGCCGAACGGCTCCCAAACGTGCTTGCCGAGGTCCTGCAGCATGAAGCGGCCGACGCGGGTGCCGGCGTCGAGGGTCGTGAGGATGAACAGCGCCTCGAACATCAGCGCGAAGTGGTACCAGAGCGCCATCGCGCCGTCGCCGCCGAGCACGTCGGCGAAGATCTTCGCCATGCCCACCGCGAGCGAGGGAGCGCCGCCGGTGCGCGAGAGGAGCGTGCTCTCCTGCACCTGCTGCGCGAGCGCGGTGAGGTCGGCCGGGGCGAGGGTGAAGCCCCACGCGGCGACGGCCTGCGCCGCCGACTCGGCCGTCGTGCCGATGACGCCCGCCGGCGAGTTGATCGCGAAGTAGGTCCCCGGCGTCAGCACGCAGGCGGCGATGAGCGCCATGATCGCGACGAGCGACTCGGTGAGCATCGCGCCGTAGCCGATGAAGCGGGCGTCGGCCTCGTTCTCGAGGATCTTGGGCGTGGTGCCCGACGAGATGAGGGCGTGGAAGCCGGAGATGGCGCCGCAGGCGATCGTGATGAAGACGAACGGGAAGACCTTGCCGGCGAAGACCGGGCCCGAGCCGTCGATGAACTGCGTGACCGCGGGCATCTGCAGCGGCGGCAGCACGAGCACGATGCCGACCCCGAGCGCGACGACGACGCCGATCTTCACGAACGCCGAGAGGTAGTCGCGCGGGGCGAGGAGGAGCCAGACCGGCACGACCGACGCGGCGAAGCCGTAGGCCATGAGCGCGTAGGCGAGCGTCACGCCGTCGAGCGTGAACACCGGCGCCCACGCCGGGTGCTCGCCCACCCAGCGCCCGACGTAGAGCGCGACGATGAGCAGCACGATGCCGATCGCGCTGACCTCGAGCACGCGGCCGGGGCGGAGGTACTTCAGGTAGAGCCCCATGAACATCGCGATCGGGATCGTGAGCCCGATGGTGACGGTGCCCCAGGGCGACGACTTGAGCGCGTTGACGACGATCAGCGCCAGCACCGAGATCAGGATGATCATGATCCCGAGCACCGCGACGAGCGCGGTGAAGCCGGCGACCGGGCCGATCTCCTCCTTCGCCATCTGTCCGAGCGACTTGCCGTTGCGGCGCACCGAGGCGCAGAGGATGACGCAGTCCTGCACCGCGCCGCCGAGCACGACGCCGATGATGATCCAGAG
>JAIBBJ010000003.1 GCA_019694735.1 Gemmatimonadaceae bacterium
TCCCGGCAGTGCCTTCGCCGACGCGACCGGACTCCCGCCCCTCGCGGCGCTCGCCGCGCTGCGCGACCGCGACGTCATCCGCCGCGCCGCGCGCCTCACCGCGCGCGAGCTCCGCGCGCTCGGCCTCAACTGGGCGCTCGGCCCCGCGGGCGACCTCGAGCGAGACCCCGCCAATCCCTGCGTCGGCGCCGACACGTTCGGGAGCGACGCGCAACGCGCCGCCGAGCACGTGGTGGAGTGGTGCGACACCGCGCAGGCGGAGGGCGTGCTCACCTGCGTGCGCCGCTTCCCGGGGCTCGGCCGCGCGACCGCCGATCCGGCGCTCGCGTCGGCGGTCGTCACGGCGGACGCGGCCACGCTCTGGGGGGATGACCTCCTCACCTTCCGCGCCGCGGCCGATGCGGGCGTCGCCAGCATCCAGGCGGCGGGCGCGGCGTACCCTGGGCTCGACCGCGCCGGCCACGCCGCCTCCCGGTCCCGTCCGATGCTCACCGAGCTGCTCCGCGGCGAGCTGGGGTTCGAGGGGCTCGTCGTGAGCGAGGCGCTCGATGCGCCCGGGCTCCGGCAGGGCGGCGACGAGGCCACCGCCGCCATCGCGGCGCTCGCCGCCGGTTGCGACCTCCTCCTCGCGCCGTACGACCTGCACGGCGTGCTCGAGGCCGTCGAGGCCGCCGCCGACGGCGGCCTGCTCGCGCCCGCCGAGCTCGCCGCGAGCCGGCGGCGCCGCGACTTCTGGGCCGGGTGGGCCGCGCCCGGTGCCGGCCGCGAGCCCACGCTCGAGGACGTGCTCTGGGCGCGGCAGTGCGCCGACACGCTGGTCCACCCGGTCCGGGGGGTCCTCGCGAACATCGGGCCGGTGGTGGACGTCATACAGGTGGAGGACGGCGCCGCCGGCGCCCCGGCGGGCCCGGTGCGCGACGCGCTGGTGCGGGCGCTGGCGGCGCTCGGCCTCAAGCCCCGGTCCGTCGCGGGGCCCACGGCCGACGGCGAGGGTGCCGTCCTCCTCGCGCTGCACGGCGGGCCGCGGGCCGGCGCGGGGCGGGCGGGGTACGACGAGGGAACGCAGCGCCGCGTCGCGCAGGTGATCGCCGAGGCGCGGCTCGCGCGGCGGAGCGTGGTGGTGGCGCTGTTCGGGCCGCCGCGCCTCGCGGCCGCGATCCCGGAGGCAACGAATGTGGTGTGCGCCTGGTCCGGCAGCCGGGCGATGCAGGAATCCCTCGCGCGGCGCCTCGCGTAGGGAAGCACGATCGCCCTCTGCCGTCCCCACGCGCCGGAGTGCAACCTTAAGCAGGCTCCCGCGCGTCCAATCCCGTGATGTCCGACTCCTTCGCGACCATCCTGCAGCAGGCCCTCGCCCCCGGGTACACGCTCGAGCGTGAACTCACCGGCGGCGGGATGTCGCGTGTCTTCGTCGCCAGCGACGTCGCGCTCGGCCGCAAGGTCGTGATCAAGGTGCTCCCGCCCGAGCTCGCCGCGGGCGTGAACCACGAGCGCTTCCGCCGCGAGATCCAGGTCGCGGCGCAGCTGCAGCACCCGCACGTCGTCCCGCTCCTCAGCGCGGGCGAGCAGGGCGCGCTGATCTGGTACACGATGCCGTTCATCCACGGCAGCTCGCTGCGCGAGACGCTCGCCAGGGGGCAGGCGTACAGCGTGAAGGAGGTCGTGCACGTCCTGCGCGACGTCGCCGACGCGCTCGACTACGCCCACGGGCTCGGCGTCATCCACCGCGACATCAAGCCCGGCAACGTCCTGCTGATGGGCAGCCACGCGCTCGTCACCGACTTCGGCGTCGCGAAGGCCATCAGCGCCTCGATGCCCACCTCCGGCTTCACGAGCGCGGGGATGGCCATCGGCACGCCGGCCTACATGGCGCCCGAGCAGATCGCCGCCGACCCCGCCGCGGACCACCGGATGGACCTCTACGCCCTCGGCCTCCTCGGCTACGAGATGCTGACGGGCAAGGTGCCGTTCAAGGAGGACTCGCCGCAGAAGACCATGGCGGCGCAGCTCACGCGCGACCCCGAGCCGGTGGAGCACGCGCGCGGCGACGTGCCCGCGCCGCTCGCCGCCCTCATCCGGCAGCTCCTCGCCAAGCAGCCCGAGGACCGCCCGCAGCGGGCGAGCCTCGTCGTCGCCGCGCTTGACGAGATCGCGCTCACCTCCGGCCAGCACCCCGCCTCGGCACGCCCGGCGCGGAAGCCCTCGGTCGCGCGCACCCTCGCGGTCGGCGTCGCCGGCGTGGCGATGGTCGCCGCCGCCTGGATGATGGGCGAGCACAACGCCACCGAGACGGTGACCGCCGCGGTGCGCGACTCGCTCGCGCAGCATGATTCGCTCGAGCTCGTCACTGCCGCGCCGGCGCTCCTGACGCGCGAGGACTCGATCGCGATCGCCCGCGCGGTGACCGAGCGCAAGAAGGGGCGCACCGTGGGCGGCGTCCCCGCCGCGGCCCCGCCCGCCGGCACCGTCAGCGCCGGCGGCGGCGCGGCGTCGGCCGAGCCGGCGCGCGCGGCCGACCGCGGCCCGATCACCGCGGCCGAGGCGGCGGCGCTGGAGCGGATGGCGGACTCGATCCGCACCGAGGTGCAGCGCCTCGTGCTCGACTCCGTGATGCGCTTCGCGCGCTTCGGCCCCCGCCGCGACGGCGCGCCGCCGGAGCCGCCGCCGGGGATGCCCTCCGGCATGCCGGCCGGCCTGTCGCCCGAGGCGATGTCCACCGGCACCGGGGTCGGGAAGGGGGCGGCGCCGGATGCCCGCGCGGTGACGATGGTGATGCGGCCCACCGGCCCGCGCCGTGTCGTCGTCGCGCCGCCGCGACCGTCGCGGACGCGCCCCGACATGGACACCCTCGCCGGCCTCATCGCCGACTCGCTGCGCACCCGCATCGACGCGCACCCGCGCTACGTGATCGTCCCCGCCGACTCCGTCGCCGCCGTGCTCCGCGAGGTGCGCACCGTCAACGGCGTGCAGGAGCGCCTCGAGAGCGACCTCATCATCTCGATCTCGCTCGCCCCCGCCAAGGACAGCGTCGTGCGCATCATCACCGCGCGCGACCTCTCGGCGCCGCCGGGCGCCAACGTCCGCAGCATCGTGAGCACCGTCCCCGCCGGCGACCCGCAGCAGGGGATCGCCGACCTCGTACCCAAGGTCGTGCAGTCGCTCCTGGAGATGGAGCGCAACGCGCGCTTCCGGGACCCGCGCGATCCGCGCACGCGCGCGGCGCGGCCGGAACCCTAGCGCCCTAGCGGATCACGCCCGCCGCATCGGCGGGGAGCAGCGCGGCCAGCCGCGCCGCGGGCACCGAGTAGATGATGCGCCCGCCGCTCTCGCGCGCCGCGCCGTAGAGCACCCCGATCACCAGCCCGCGCGCGTCGAGCACCGGCGAGCCGCTCGACCCCTGCGCCGCGAACACGTCGAGCTGCAGGTTGTCGTCGAGCACCTTGCTCACCGTGCCGATGTTCATCGACGCCACCGGCTTCAACTGGTCGATGTCGCCGTCCATCCCCGCGGTGCCGGTCCCGAGCGGGAAGCCGAGGAGCGCGATCGGCGAGCCCACCTGCACGCCGCGCACGTCGCGCGCGACGCCGTTCACGATCGGGAAGTTCCCCGGCCGCCGCAGCCGCAGCAGCGCGAGCTCCTCGTTGGGGCTCACCACCTCGATGTCGGCCTGCTGCCACTCGCCGCGCCGCCCCTCGAAGATCACCGCGACCTCGGCGGCGCGCGTCCCGTCCGGCGCCTGCACCACATGCCGGTTGGTCACGATCAGCCCGCTCGGCAGCACGTTGAACCCCGTGCCGCTGGAGAGCGAGCCGTCGGCCATCTTCACCGCGATGAAGACGATCGCCGGCTTGTTGGCCGCGGCGATCGCCGGGTAGTCGGTCCCCGCGAGCGAGGCCGTGCGGGCCTGGGTCTCGCGCATCCGCGTCGTGAGCGCGGCGACGTCGCCGCCCGACGCCTGCCGGTCGCGCAGCTCCCGGGAGAGCCGCTCGGTCTCCGCGCGCGCCGCCTGCAGCGCCTCCTCGGCGACGCCCGTCTGCCGGAGCCGCGTCTCGAACGCCTTCGCCAGCGAATCGTTGGTGGCGATGAGCGCCGCCACCTGCTCGCCCGCGAGCTTCGCCTGCCGCACCATCACCCAGGCCGCGCCGCCGCCCGCCACGACGACGAACGCCGCGAGGCCGATGAGCGCATTGCGCAGCGAGTTCGTCTGCTGCCGCACCGCCGCGGCGATCCGCACCTCGGTGCTCGCCTTGGGCGGGGTCTTGGGGAGCGCGGTGGCCGCCGCCCCCGCCTTCGCCCCCGCGGGCGCATCGGCGCCCGCCCCGCCGTCGCCGCTGCGCTTGGTCGCGCGCGGCGGCGCGGGGTCGGCCTCGACGCGCGTCGCCGGCGTCGCCGCCTGCGCTGCCGCGGCCACCAGGTGGAAGCTCGCCTGCGGGCCCCCGGCGCCGAACGTCACGAGGTCGCCCTCGTGCAGCGCCTGCTCGGTGATCCGCGACCCGTTCACGAAGGTGCCGTTGGTGCTGCCGAGGTCGTGCAGCACGTGCGTGCCGTCCACGGAGCGGAGCTCCGCGTGGCGGCTCGAGACGTCGATGTCCTTGTTGGCGTCGAACCGGAGGTCGTTCATCGGGTGCCGCCCGATCGTGACCACGGACTTCTCGAACCGCTCCCGCGCGCCCGACCGGGCGCCGCTGGTGATGCGGAACTCGACGGCCATCAGCCCTTCCGGTAGAGGATCAGGTAGACGACGAGGACGAGGACGGCGATGCCGCCGAAGATGAAGCGGAGGTAGTTCGTGTCCACCTTGGCCGCCGGCTTGGCCGGCTGCGGCGCGCGCCCGCGCGCGGGGGCGATCTCGACGGTGCCCTTGCCCGGGCCCTCGCCCGCCGGGCCGCCCACGCCGACCTTCACCGGGCCCGCCGCGACGTCGCGCGGCGACACCTCGACCGTCTCGGCCGACGGGTCCACCGCCGGCGCCTTGTCGCGCGGCGTCACCTCGAGCGTCGCCGCCCCGGGGTCCACCGCCGGCGTCGAGCGCGGCGTGACCACCTCGGTCTCCAGCGTCGGCATCTCGGAGGGGTCCATCGCGGCCAGCGCGGGGACCGAGCTCCGGTCGAGCGGGATCGTGCTGCGCTGCTGCTGCGAGCCGCGGTACACGCGGTGCGCCGGCTGCTCGGCCTGCGGCGGGAGCCCCCCGCCCTCGAAGCGCGCGGCGACGACCGTGATGTTGTCCGGCCCGCCCGCCTCGTTGGCGAGGTCGATCAGCTTCTTGCAGACCTGCACCAGGTCCGACTCGGCGCGCACCACGTCGGCGATCTCGCGCGCCCGGACCTGGCCGGAGAGGCCGTCCGAGCAGAGCACGAGCACGTCGCCCTGCTTCACCTGCTGCGACGTGAGGTCCACCTTCACGATCGGCTCGGGGCCGAGCGCCTGCAGGATGATGTTGCGCCGCTCGGAGACCTCGGCCTCCTCGGCGGTGAGCTCGCCGGCCTCGACGAGCTTCTGCATCAGCGACTGGTCCTTGGTGATCTGCGAGCAGACGCCGTCGCGGACGAGGTAGGCGCGGCTGTCGCCGACCTGGCAGACGTAGAGCGTGTCGTGCAGGAAGCCCGCGATGGTGGCGGTGGTCCCCATCCCGCGGTTCTCGGGGTGCGCCTGCGCGTACGCGTGGATGCGCGTGTTGGCGACCTCGGTCGCGATGCGCAGCGCGTGGGCGAAGAGCTCGGGGTCGTGCTCCGGCGTCGTGCGCCAGCGCTTGTCCATCTCGGCGAGCACGACCTCGGTCGCCATCGCCGAGGCGACCTCGCCCGCGGCCGCGCCGCCCATCCCGTCGGCGACCATGAACAGCGTGCCGCGCGTGCCCGCCTTGTGCGTCCGCACCTCGGGCTGCAGCGATGCGTTCATCGTCGTCAGGTCGGCGACGATGAACGTGTCCTCGTTGTGCTCGCGCGTGCGACCGACGTCCGTGCGTCCGAAGACGTGAACGATGACGTCACCGTGGGGCGTCGAGGGTCCCGTCACAGGGTGCGAGAGAGAGGAGGGAGGGCAGCGGACACTGGCATTCTATATAGGACGAGCGAAGGGCGCGAGAGATTCGGCGGGCAGGGTCGGTGATTCACGTCACGGACAGGCATCCACGATCTGCTTCGCGATCGCCTTCCGCTGCGCGTCGCGGTGCAGGGCCATCACCTGCCG
>JAIBBJ010000181.1 GCA_019694735.1 Gemmatimonadaceae bacterium
TCTTCGGCGTGAACTACGCCGCGCCCTTCGCGTACGACTTCCGCGCGATCCGCGCCGTCGGCGGGGACGTCAAGCGCACCATCGACGCCGACGTCGCGCACCTCGCGCGGCTCGGCGTGGACGCCTATCGCATCCACGTGTGGGACAAGGAGGTCAGCGACCGCGACGGCAACCTCCTCGCGAACACCCAGCTCGACCACTTCGACTACCTGCTGGCGCAGCTGGCCGCGCGCGGCATCAAGGCGATCCTCACGCCCATCGCATGGTGGGGCCCCGGATATCCCGAGCTCGACCCTCCCTTCCCCGGATTCGCCGGCGACCATCCCAAGGTGCGGATGGCGGTGGACACGGTGCTCCGGGCGGCGCAGGCCCGGTATCTCGCGCAGTTCGTCGCACACGTGAACCCCTACACCGGCCGCAGCTACCGCGACGACCCGGATATCCTCGCGTTCGAGATCTTCAACGAACCGTGGCACGACCTCTCGCCGCCGCAGGAGACGACCCGCTACATCAACACGCTCGTCGCGGCGATGCGCGGCACCGGGCTCCGGAAGCCGATCTTCTACAACATCTCCGAGCACTTCACGCCCGAGCACGGCCGCGCCGTCTGCGCGGCCGACATCCAGGGCATCACGGCGCAGTGGTATCCGACCGGCCTGGTGCGCGGCGCGACGCTCCCCGGGAACCCGCTGCCCAACGTGGACCGATACACCGTCCCGTGGGCCGACTATCCGGACTGCCGGAACAAGGCGCGCATGGTGTATGAGTTCGACGGCGCCGACGTCGCCGAGCCGGTGATGTATCCGGCGATGGCGCGCGCGTTCCGCGCCGCGGGGTTCCAGTGGGCGACGCAGTTCGCCTACGACCCGGTGGCGATCGCACACACCAACACCGAGTACCAGACGCACTACCTCAACCTCGTGTACACGCCGGCGAAGGCGATCAGCTTCCTCATCGCGGGCGAGGCGTTCCGCTCGCTCGCGCGCGGGCAGGCCGTCGGCCCCTACCCGGCGAGCGCGCGCTTCGCCGACGTGGAGGTCAGCCACGAGCGGCGGACGAGCGAGCTGGTGCGCGACACGGTGTTCGCGTACGCCGGCTCCACCGCCACGCGGCCGCCGGCGCCGGAGCGCCTCCGGCACGTCGCGGGCGCGGGCGCGTCGGCCACGGTGGGCTACACGGGCTCGGGTGCGTACTTCCTCGACCGGCTCGGCGACGGACTCTGGCGGCTCGAGGTGATGCCCGACGCGGTGCCCGTCGAGGATCCCTTCTCCAAGGGCAATCTCCGCCGCACCGTCACGCGGACGTACGCGCGGGCACAGCGGATGACGATCGACCTCCCCGACCTCGGCAGCGCGTTCGTGGCCGAGCGGCTCGACCAGCCGGCCGGCGAGCAGCGCGCGCTGCCGCGCGCGATCGCCGGGGACCGGGCACCGGTCGGCGCCCAGCCGGGATCCGGCCGGGCGGAGGTCGTGGGCGCGACGCTCACGGTGCTGCCCGGCACCTACCTCCTGCGCCGCGAGGGTGTGACGCGCCCGCCGGATCCGACGCTCGCCGAGCACCTGCCGCGCGGCGTGCGCCTCGCGGAGCACCACGCCCCCGCCCCGACGCCGCCCGATGCGCCGCGGGTGGTGCGGCACGAGGCGCCGTCGAGCGTGACCGTCGGCCAGGACGCGGGGCTCGCGTTCGACGTCGTGCAGCCCACGCCGCCGGACTCGGTGCTGCTCTTCATCCGCGAGCACGGCTGGAGCGGCTACGGCACGCCGCTGCGCCTCGCCCCCACCGGCGCGTACACCTATGGCACCACCCTCGGCGTGCGCGGCGAGGGAACGCACGTGCTCGAGTACGTGCTCACCGTCTTCGACGGCGGCCGGGCCATCACGTACCCGGGAGCGGTGGAGGGATCGCCCGCGGCGTGGGACTTCTCCGGGCAGACGCCGTGGCGCACGCATCTCGAGGCCGCGGGCTCGGCGATCACGCTGTTCGAGCCCGACCGCGACGCCGCGCTGATCGTCGCGCCGGGATACATCCCCGGTGCCGCCACCGTCTCGACCCTCGTCGCCTCCGGAACGCCCGAGCGCTCCGCCTGGCAGGTGGGCGTCGCGCACTTCGGGCCCAGCGCGCAGCACGCGGCGTTCCGCGCGATGTTCTCGCCCGCCACGCGCGCCCGCCTCGCCTTCGCGGCGGCCGACACGGGGCTCGCCCTCGTGGTGCGCCTCCGCGCGGAGACCGGACGGCTGCACGCGGTGCAATTCGCGATCGTGCAATCGGACGGCACCGCGTGGGGTACGACGCTCGAGGCCAGCAACGGCCCGACGAACGAGTTCACGATCCCGCTCGCCGGCCTCACGCGTGTGCCGCTCGTGCTCATCCCCCGCCCCTATCCGACCTTCCTGCCGTACGATCTGATGGCCTCCTCGGCCGCCGCCGCCCCCGACGTCCGCGCGTTCGAAGGCCTGCAGTTCGGCTTCGCGCGCGCGCCGCGCACCCCCGACGACGCCCCGATGCGGATCGTGGTGGAGTCGGTGCGGCTCGTGCGTGGAGGCACGCGATGACGGCCGCGCTGCCGGCGCCGGCGCAGCGCGTGCTCGCCGACTTCCGGGCGCGCCACGGCACGCTCCCCGAGGTCCTCGTGCGCGCGCCGGGCCGCGTGAACCTGATCGGCGAGCACACCGACTACAACGACGGCTTCGTGCTGCCGCTGGCCATCGACCGCGCCGTGTGGATCGCCGCGGCCCCGATCCTCGCACCGGAGATCGCGGTGCACGCGCTCGACCAGGGCGAGGAGGCGACCCTGCCGCTCGGCCACTTCGCGAAGGGCGGCCACGGCTGGACGGAGTACCTGCGCGGGTCGGCGTGGGCGCTGCAGGAGGCCGGCTATCCGCTCGCCGGCTGGACGGGGAGCGTCGCCGGCGACGTCCCGCTCGGCGCCGGCCTCTCCTCCAGCGCCGCGCTCGAGCTCGCGACGCTGCGGGCCTTCGCCGCGGTCGGCGGGTTCCCGTGGGACGCGCCGCGCATGGCCGGGCTCGCGCAGCGCGCCGAGAACGCGTGGGTGGGCGTGAACTGCGGCATCATGGACCAGATGATCTCGGCGACCGGGCAGGCGGGGCACGCGGTGCTGATCGACTGTCGCACGCTCGCGCTCGCGGCGGTGCCGCTACCGGCCGACCACGTGGTGGTGGTGCTCGACACCGCGACGCGGCGGGGACTGGTGGACTCGGCCTACAACGAGCGGCGCGCGCAGTGCGAGGCCGCGGCCGCGCACTTCAAGGTGGACGCCCTGCGCGACGTCTCCCCCGCGCGCCTCGCGCACGAGGCCGAGGCACTCGAGCCGGTCACGCGCCGCCGGGCGCGGCACGTGGTGAGCGAGAACCAGCGCACCGTCGCCGCCGCCGAGGCGCTGCGGCGTGGCGACGCGCGGGCCGTGGGGCGCCTGATGGACCTCAGCCACGAATCGCTGCGGGACGACTTCGCCGTCTCGAGCGAGGCGCTCGACCTGATGGTGCGCCTCGCGCGCCACGCGCCCGGGTGCGTCGGTGCGCGGATGACGGGCGCCGGGTTCGGCGGGTGCGCGGTCGCACTCGTGGAGGCGGCACAGGCCGAGGCCTTCGTGGACGAGGTCGCGCGCGCGTATGCCGCCGCGGCGGGCCGTACGCCGGCGCTCTACGTGACGACGGCACGGGCCGGGGCCTCGGTCCTGACGCGCACGGAGCTGGAGGCGCTCGATGCCTAGGGGGCCCCGCGGGGCGCACCGTCCACCGCGTACGGCCGCGCGCGCCGGCTGTCTCGGGCTGCTCGCGGCGCTCGCCGCCTGCGGGGTCGCCGAGGACGCGCAGGAACTGCAGCGCCCGGCGCCGGTCGCGGCAACGGGGGCGGCCCACGTGGGACCGATCCCGGTCGCGACGCTCCCGTCGCTCGGTCCGTTCCTCCCCCGCGACGATGCCGCCTCGCTGCCGGAGGTGCGGGTGATCCGCGACTCGCTGCTCGCGATCGTGGCGCGCCGCGACTCCGCCGCGCTCCTCGCGATGGTGGCGCCCGACGTGAAGCTCGGGTTCGGCGGCGACGACGGCATCGCCAACGCGCGGGCGGCCTGGTTCGCCGCGGACCGCGACCCCGACGTGTGGCACACGCTCACCGACCTCCTCACGCACGGCGGCGAGGGCGACTCGACGCAGTTCACGGCGCCGTACTGGTTCACCGGCCGGCTGCCGGAGGCGGCCGACCCGTTCGAGGCGCTCGTGGTGATCGACTCCGCGACGGTCGTCCGGGACGCCCCCGACAGCACGGCCGCGCCGCTCGGGACGCTCGGCCTCGTGGTGGTGCGCGGCGCCGACGCCGCGGCGCCGGCCGGCTGGACGGCGCTGACGCTCGACAGCGCGCGCGTAGGCTACGTCCGGTCGGCGCAGGTGCGCAGCCCGATCGGGTGGCGCCTGCGTCTCGAGAAGCACGACGGCCGCTGGTGGATCGTGTTCCTCGTCGCCGGCGACTGACGACGCCCCGGGCTGGCCGCCGGCCGGTCCGCAGATGACCTTGCAGCATCCTCCCCCCGAGGCCCCCGATGTCGCTCGATCTCCGGTACGTCCTCCGCTCGCTCGCGCGCGCGCCGATCTTCGCGCTCGCGGTCATCCTCACGCTCGGCCTCGGGATCGGGGCCAACACCGCGATCTTCTCGGCCGTGCGCGGCGTGCTGCTGCGCCCACTGCCGCATGCCGACGGCGACCGGCTGATGTACCTGCGGCAGACGGTCGCGGCCCAGGGCAACACGAGCGTCGCCTTCTCGGTCCCCGAGATCAACGATTTCCGCGAAGGCGCGCGCACGCTCGGGCAGGTGGCCGAATACTCGCCGCTCACACTGACGCTCATCGAGCAGCAGGACGCGTCGCAGATCGACGTGGGGCTCGTGACGGGAAACTACCTGGACGTGATGGGCCTCGCCCCGGTGCTCGGCCGCGGCTTCACGAGCGCCGACGACGGCGCCGGGGCGGCGCCGGTGATCCTGCTCGGGCACGCCTACTGGCGCGAGCACTTCGGCGGCGACTCCGCGGTGATCGGCACGACGATGCGGATCGGCAACCGCCCGGTGCAGGTCATCGGGGTGCTGCAGCCCGCGCCGTTCTTCCCCGGCCGCATCGATGCGCTGATGAACATGTCGATCAGCGAGCACCACGTGAGCGCGATGATGGTCCAGGGGCGTACGCACCGGATGACGGAGGCGATCGCTCGCCTCGCGCCCGGGGCGACGATCGAGCAGGCGCGCCAGGAGGTGAAGGCCCTCACGGACCGCGTGCACGCGCAGTACCCGGAGGCGTACGACGCGGCCTCGGGCTACACGGTCAGCGTGATCCCCTTCCAGGAGGTGCTCGGGGCCGACGCGCGGCTGACGCTGTGGCTGCTGATGGGCGTCGCGACGCTGGTGCTGGTGATCGCGTGCGCGAACGTCGCGAACCTCACGCTGATGCGCGGCGTGCGCCGCGAGCACGAGATGACCGTGCGCGCCGCCCTCGGCGCGGGCACCGGCCGGCTGCGCCGACTCCTCCTCGTGGAGAACCTCGTGCTCGCCGGCGCGGGGGCGCTGCTCGGACTCGGGATCGCGGTGGCCGGCACCGGCACGCTCTCGGCGTTCATCGCCCGGTACAGCCCGCGCGCCGATGAGATCGCCGTGGACGGGATGGTGCTGGGCTTCACGGCGCTGCTCGCGGTGCTCGTCGCGGTGCTGCTCAGCTTCGCCCCGCGGGTCGGGCGCGAGGGAGCGCTCGGCGCCGGCCTCACGGCCGGGGCCACGCGCGCCTCGGGCGGCGTGCGGCGGCGCCGGCTGCAGCAGGCGCTGGTGGTGACGCAGGTCGCGGTGTCGGTGGTGCTGCTCTCCGGGGCGGCGCTGCTCGTGCGCTCGATGCAGCGTCTCGCGGCCGTGGACCCCGGCCTCGACCCGGAGCGCGTGCTCACGATGGAGGTCCCCGCCGACTTCACCGCCATCACCGACTTCCAGCGCGCCGGCCGCCGGTACGAGGAGATGCAGCGCGAGCTCGCGACGCTCCCCGGCGTCGAGGTCGTGGGCATCGGCAACACGATCCCGCTCCGCAAGTCGCAGATCATGCTCGACATCAAGGCGGAGGGGCAGCCCGTGGTGCCGGGGCAGCCGCAGCCGGTCTCGGAGTACCGCACCGCGGACCCCGACTACTTCAAGGCGTCGGGCATCCCGCTGCTCGCGGGACGCGAGTTCGCGGCGACCGACGCGAAGGGCGCAGGCATGGTGGTGATCCTCAACAAGACGCTGGCCGACCGCCTCTTCCCCGGCCTCGACCCGATCGGCCGCCGCGTGGCGTGGACGGGTGACGTGCTGCGCTTCATCGGCGTCTCGGGCGACTGGCGCACGGTGGTGGGCGTGGTCGGCGACACGAAGGACGGCGGGCTCGACGCCGCGCCCACGCCGGCGACCTTCCTGCCGTTCGCGCAGGGCGACTTCCCTTCGGGCGGCGTCGTCATCCGCAGCACCGTCGCGCCGGAGGGGATCGCGACGGCGGCGCGCGCGATCGTCCGCTCCATCGCGCCCGACCAGCCGATCGAGCACGTGATGCCGCTGACCGCGGTGCGCGACGAGAGCGTCGGTCCGCGGCGCCTGAACGCGCTCCTCGTCGGAAGCTTCGGGCTCCTCGCCCTCGTCATCGCGGCGATCGGCATCGCCGCGGTGCTCGCGTTCTCGGTGAGCGCGCGCACCAACGAGATCGGCATCCGGATGGCCCTCGGCGCGGCGCCGGGGCGGGTGCAGCGGATGATCCTCGGCGAGGGCGGCCTGCTCGTCGGACTCGGGCTGCTCGGCGGGGTGGCGGGTTCGCTCGCGCTGGCGCGCAGCATCAGCGGGTTCCTGTACGGGATCGCCCCGCGCGATCCGGTCTCGCTCGGCGCCGTCGCGGTGGTGATGCTCGTCATCGGCGTGGCCGCCTGCTGGGTGCCGGCCGCCCGCGCGAGTCGGATCGCCCCGAGCGAGGCGCTGCGGGCGTCCTAGTCCGTCGCGTCAGGGATTCCCTGCGCGGGACATCGAGGGGCGCCCCGACCGAAGTTCCCGCCATCACCCTACGGACTTCCCTGCCCGTGCGACGCACCGTTCGCGGAGCATCGGCGCGGGATCGGCCGAGCCTACGTCCGGGGGGCAGGTGATGAAGCGCATCGCGTTCACGACGGTCGCCCTCGCCATCGCCGCATCGGCGTGGGCCTACGCCGGTGTCCGCCCGCCTTCGACGCTCGACCGGATCCGCCGCAAGGGGGTGGTGCGGGCCGGCATCGCCTTCGAGCCCCCCTGGGTCTACCGCCTGCCGAACGGGCGCGTGGCGGGCGAGGCGCCGGAGGTCCTGCAGGCCGCGATGCACGCGCTGGGGGTGGACAGCATCGAATGGGTGCCCACGTGGTTCGGCTCGTTGCTCCTCGAACTCGACGCCGGGACGTTCGACGTGATCGCGGCCGGCCTCTACCGCACGGACGAGCGCGCGGCCCGCGTCCTCTTCACGCGCCCCACGCTCACCGTCGCGACGGTCATGCTGGTGCGAGGCCCGGACTCGGCGCGGACGCCCACGCTCGAGGCGCTCGCGGCGCGGACCGATGGCCGGGTCGCGGTCCTCGCCGGTGCCGTGGAGGGGACGCTCGCCGCGGACGCGGGGCTCGACTCCACGCGCCGTCTGGAGGTCCCGGACATCCTGACCGGCGTCGCCGCGCTCGACGCCGGTGAGGTGGATGCGCTCCTGCTCTCCGCGCCCTCGATCCTCGCGATCCAGCGCGCGCGGCCGGGAGAGGCCGCGGCCCTCGCCGTCGTGCCGCTCGATACGACGCGCCGCCCCGGGCTCGTCGGCCACCCCGCATTCGCGTTTCGCCGCACCGACCGCAGCCTCCGCAATGCGGTGGACGACGTGCTCGGGCACTACCTGGGGTCGCCCGCGCACCGGCGGCTCCTGACGGGCCTCGGGCTCGACGCCACGATCGCATCCTCCGGAGCCGATCCATGATGACGCGGCGGCAGGCGATCGTCGCCGCGCTGATCGTGGCGTCCGCGGGCGTGCTGCTGCTCGACGCTCGCTATCGTGCCGCACGGCGGGACATCGAGGCGGCGGCGGCCGCGCTCGACGTGGCCAACAGCACCCGCCGGGAGATGGCGCGGGCGTACCTGTTCCACGCGCGGGCGTCAGCCGGGGACCCGACGTTCGACCTCGTCGCCGCCGACGATGCGATCGGCCTCGCGCGGCTCGGGCTCCGCGACTGGTTGTGGGGGCGCGAGGGCTCGGTGGGTGTGCGCGGGGTGCCGCGACTCGAGGACCCTGCGCTCCGGGCCCTGGTGCGCGCACTCGATGCCGACCTGGTGCGCTTCGAGGCGATCCTGCACACGCGCGAGTCCGCGAGCCACTCCGTGGCGGTCCGGACCGCGTACGCCACCGCCGCGGCGCGGGCCGACAGCGTGCTCGCGCTCGCGGAGATGGGCGTCGTGCGGACCCTCCGCGGCAGCGACCGCGCCCACGTGGTCGTCGTGCTGCTGCTGGTGATCGGGATCCTCGGCACCGCCGGCGTGCTGTGGACCACGGCCGCGCGTCAGCAGGCCGCGGCCGAACGCACGCACGTGCTGCGCGAGCTCGCCGAAGCGCTCGTGGGTGCGCGCGACCCGGCCGCGATCGCGCTCGCGGTGCGGCGCGTGGCGGGCAGCGCGCTCGGCGCGCCCTTGGGGGCGACGGTGCTCCTCGAGGACGAGGGCCGCGCCCTGTGCTTCATCGAGACGTTCGGGTACCACCCGCCGGCCCCGCAGGCGGGAACGCGCGTGGCGAACGACCCGCGGGCGCCGGTCGCACGCGCCCTCGCGACCGGCGTCGTGGACGTGCGGGACGTGGCAGTGCCGGCGCACGACACGCCGGAGGTGGACGCGGTGGTCGCGGCGCTCGGCGTGCACACCGTGGTCGCGCTCCCCTTCCTCGTGTCCGATGCCGGCGGCACCCATCCGGTCGGGGCGATGACGTTCGAGTTCCGCGAGTCCCGGACGCTCGAGCTCGAGGAACGCGAGTTCCTGGCGGCGATCGCGCATGTGGCCGCGCAGGCGCTCGCGCGCGCCCTCGCCGCCCAGGCGGAGGGCCGGGCGCGCGCCGACGCGGTGACCGAACGCGCGCGGCTGGTCGCGGTGCTGGAGCAGCTCCCGGTCGGGGTGATCCTGGTGGACGGCGAGGAGCGGCTGCGCCACCGGAACTCGCGGTTCGCGGAGCTGATGCACCGCGCGCCCGCGACCGCCAGCGGCTCCGGGATCGTCCGCGGCGTCGAGGGCCCGGTGCACGCGGACGGCACCGCGTACGCGCCGCACGAGTACCCGATCGTGCGCGCGGTCCGCGACGGCGAGCGCGTGGAGCAGGAGGTCACGCGGTACCGGCACGCCGACGGCAGCGAATCGCTGCTCACGATCAGCGCGTTGCCGATCGAGATCCCCGGCGAGACGGGCCGCGTCGCCGTCGGCACGGTCGCGGACGTCTCGGCCCTGTACCGCACGACCGAGGCGCTGGAGCAGTCGGAGGCCCGCTTCCGCCTGATGGCCGAGCGGCTCCCCCTCGGTGTGCTCCGCACCGACGCCGACGGCGGCCTCGCCTTCGCGAACACGCGGCTCACCGAGATCACCGGCTCCGGGGAGCGCGCGCTGCTCGGCCAGGGCTGGCGCACGCTGCTGGACCCGGCGGAGCGGCGCCGGATCGAGGAACTCCGGTCCCTGCTGCGGCGGCGCGGGACCGACCGCGAACGGTTCGAACTCCGGATCCGCCGCGCGAGCGACGGGGTGCGCCGGCAGCTGGTCGTGGACTTCGTCTTCCTCCACGATCCCGAGGGCCGCATCGTCGGCGGGATCGGGACGGTCGAGGACGTGACCGAGCGGCAGTCCCTCGAGGCGCAGCTGCGGCAGGCCCAGAAGATGGAGGCGATCGGCCGGCTCGCCGGCGGCGTGGCGCACGACTTCAACAACCTGCTCACGGTCATCGGCGGCGGCGCGGAGATGCTCCTCGGCGACCCGCGACTCGACGACGAGCAACGGGCCGACATCCGCGAGGTGCTGGAGGCCTCCCAGCGCGCCGGCGAGCTCACCCGGCAGTTGCTCTCCTTCAGCCGCCAGCAGATCCTGGCGGTGCACGCCGGGGACCTCAACGATGCGGTGACGCGTGCGCACCGGATGCTCAGCCGCGTGATCGGCCCCGCGGTGCCCGTCCGGCTCGAGCTCGAGCCGGGCCTCCCGGTGGCCGACTTCGATACGGGGGCGATCGAACAGATCCTGATGAACCTGGCCGTCAACGCGCGCGACGCGATGCCCGACGGGGGCACGCTGACGCTGCGGACCCGTGCCGCCGCGGACGCCGTGCGGCCGCCGGCCCCGCTCGCGCCCACGCCGGGCGGCTACGTGGCCCTCGACGTGGTGGACACCGGGACCGGGATGGACGAGGCCGTCCTCGCACACATGTTCGAGCCGTTCTTCACCACCAAGGACAAGGGGCGCGGCACCGGCCTCGGGCTCGCGATGGTGTACGGTCTCGCCCGGCAGATGCACGGGTTCGTGACGGTGGAGAGCGCGCTCGGGCACGGCACCCGCTTCACCGTGCACCTCCCCCGTGCGGTGGCGGCCCGCAGTGCCGCGAGCGGCACCGGCGCCGCCGCGGGATCCGCGCGCGGGAGCGAGCGCCTGCTCGTGGTCGAGGACGAGCCCGCCCTGCGCGCGCTGGTGGTGCGCACGTTGCGCGACCTCGGCTACCGTGTCCTCGAGGCGAGCGCGGTGGCCGAGGCCCGCGCGCTCATCTCCGGGAACCCCGACATCGCCCTCGTGCTCTCGGACGTGATGATGCCGGGCGGACTGGGCACGTCGCTGGCGACGTGGATCGGCCACGAGCACCCGAGCATCCGCGTCCTGCTGATGACGGGGCACCAGGAGGAGGGAGCGGCCGGCGCGGAGGCGGCGCGGCGCCCCTACATCGCGAAGCCGTTCACGCTGCGCGCGCTGGCGGCCCGGGTGCGGGCGGAACTGGATGCGCCGGTCGGGCATACAATGTGACAGTGGCCGGTTGCCCCGGCCCCTGCCGCCTCGTAGCCTCCTCGCGTGGTGCTACTGAACGGCATCACGGACAATCCATGCGCTGCCCAGAGCAAACCCGTCGAAAGGCGGGGACGCAGAGCCGCGGGGCTTCGGTGAGTCGCCGCTCACCATGCCAGCCGAGCCGCCAGCCTTCCTGACCGCGTCCCGCGGTCACCCGGCCGGCGGCTCGCGTCGTGTCCGGGCGTGGGACGCTCTCCCGAAGGAGCCGTCCCGATGCACCCCAGCCTCCGCCTCCCGGCCACGTTGCTCGCCGTCCTCGCGGCCTGCACGCCGACCGATACCACGACCGCCCCGGGCGCGGTGGAGGTCGCCTCCGTCGTCGTCGCACCCGACTCGGCGGTGGGCGACATCGGGGGCTCGCTGCAGCTGAGCGCATCCGCCCGCGACGCGAACGGTCAGGCGATCGGCGGCGAGCGCGTCTCGTGGACGAGCAGCACGCCGTCGGTGGCCAGCGTCGATTCGCTCGGGCGCGTGACGTTCCTGAGCGCCGGCACGAGCGAGATCACCGCGGCGGCCCGCGGCCGGAGCGGCCGCGGTCGGGTGACGGTCCGGCCGCCCACGCTGCAGTCGCTGGTCCTCACGCCCACCGCCGCGACCCTCGACTCCGGCGCGACGCAGCAGTTCGCGGTGGCCGGGACCTGGAGCGACGGATCCACGGCGACGCCGCCGGTCGTCTTCACGGCGACCGGCGGCACCATCACCACCGGCGGGCTCTACCGCGCCGGTGCCGCGGCCGGGACCTTCCGTGTCATCGCGCGCCACGAGGCCAGCGGCCGCGCCGACACGTCGGCCGTCACCATCTCGGTGCCGCCTCCGGCCGCGCCGACGCTCACCGGCCTCGTGCTCGCACCGGCCAGCGTCTCGCTCGATTCCGGTGCGACGCGCCAGTTCAGCGTGACGGGGACCTGGAGCGATGGCGCCACCACGCCGCCGACGGTCGTCTACACGGCGACCGGCGGCACCATCACCACCGGCGGGCTCTACCGCGCGGGTGCCGCCGCCGGGACCTTCCGTGTCATCGCGCGCCACGAGGCCAGCGGCCGCGCCGATACGTCGGCCGTCACCATCACGGTGCCGCCTCCGGCCGCGCCGACGCTCACCGGCCTCGTGCTCGCGCCGGCCAGCGTCTCGCTCGATTCCGGTGCGACGCGCCAGTTCAGCGTGACGGGGACCTGGAGCGATGGCGCCACCACGCCGCCGACGGTCGTCTACACGGCGACCGGCGGCACCATCACCAGCGGCGGGCTGTACCGCGCGGGTGCCGCGGCCGGGACCTTCCGTGTCATCGCGCGCCACGAGGCCAGCGGCCGTGCCGACACATCCGCCGTCACCATCACCGTGCCGCCCCCGCCCAGCGGATCGGCGCTCGTGAACGAGTGCGCCACGCCGCGCGCCGGCTGGATCTGGTGCGACGACTTCGACCAGGACCGGCTCGCCTCGTACTTCGAGTTCGAGCAGGCCAACGGCGCGTTCGCCCGGGTGGGGGGTGTCGGCAACGACGGCTCCTTCGGCATGCGCGCGCGGTGGTCGGCGGGCCAGGTGAGCGCCGGGGCGCTGCACCTCGCGATCGGGCGCACGCCGCAGAGCTATTTCCGCCCCGCCGATGCGGGCACGGCCAACTACCGCGAGCTCTACTGGCGCGTCTACCTGCGCAACCAGCCGGGCTGGACGGGCGGCGGCGGCGACAAGCTCTCACGCGCGTTCATCTACGCCTCGTCCACGAGCTGGGCCCAGGCGATGATCGCGCATGTCTGGTCGGGCGACAACACCGCCTCGCGCGACATGCTCATGATCGACCCGGCGCGCGGGACCGATGCGGCGGGGAACCTCGTCACCACCGGCTACAACGACTTCGCGCACCTCACCTGGATCGGCGCGGTGCACGGCACGACGCCGATCTTCGCGACCGCCAACGCGGGCGTCTGGCGCTGCATCGAGGCGCATGTCCGGCTGAACGACGCCGGCCAGGCGAACGGCCTGATGGAGCTGTGGATCAACGGCACGCCGGAGGCGACGCGCACCGGGCTCAACTTCGTGGGCTCGTACAGCGCCTACGGCCTCAACGCGGTGTTCCTCGAGAACTACTGGAACGCCGGCTCCCCGGTCGCGCAGGAGCGCTACATGGACAACTTCGTGGTGAGCACGCAGCGCATCGGCTGCTGACCGTGGCCGCCGCAGCCGGTCGTCTCGCGGTCCCGGGGGCGGCGGCGCTGTTCCTGGCCGCCGCGCTCGCCACGGTCGCGTGGCGCGCGATCGCGGGCCCCGACCTCGCGCGACTGCGGGGCGACCTGCGCGACGTGGCCGCCGCCCAGCAGGCGTACTTCGCGCAGCACGGCCGGTTCACCGCCGTGCTGTCGGAGACCGCGGCGCGGCTTCGCGACGGCGTGACGCCGGTGCGGATCCGGATCAGCGGCACCGAGGTCACGATCGAGATGGCGGCGCCGGGGCCGCGCGGCGGCCGGTGTCGCATCGTCGTCCGGCCCGACGGGGCGGACCGCCCGGCGTGCGGCCCCTGACCCCGCGGCGCGGGTCACTTCAGCCAGAACACGATGCTCCCGCAGCCGTTCAGGCCGGGCTGGAACTGGGCCGGCACCATCGCGCCCGAGTACACCTCGACTGCCGCGATGCGGTCCGGCGGCAGCAGCACGTCGAGCGTCTCGGCGTCGAGGTTGTTCATCTGTCCGCCGTTCACGTAGATGTTGGGCAGGCAGCGGTCCGCGAAGATCCCGCGCACGTAGAGCGAGAGGTCCCCGTCGGGTCCGCGCTCCAGCTGCACCCCCGCCATGTTCCGGAACAGGTCGGTCGTGGCGACCGGGCGCCGACGCGCGATCTCATCGGACGTCATGAAGCGGCCGAGCGCCAGCCGTCGGCGGTCGGCGAATCCGCTGCGGAGCTTGTCATCCGGGTAGGCCGCGATCACCAGCACGGTATCGAGCACCGAGCGGACGCGCGACATCGCGACGCGCACCGGAGCCCCGGCAGAGACCACGTCGACCGGCATGCGCACGGGATAGTATCCGACCGCGCGCACCTCCAGCATCCGGGTGCCGGCGGGCACGTCGGTGAGCGTGAACTCGCCCCGCGCGCTCGCCCGCACGTGCGGCCCGTCGATGATGCGCACCTGGGCACCGGCGAGCGGCATCTCCGCATCGCCGAACACGACGGTGCCGGTCAGCCGCCCGTCGCCGCGGCGCTCGCGGATGCGCCACGGGGCCGAGTCGCCGGGCGGGGCTGCGGCGTCGAGGAAGCGCGTCGTCGCCGAGCCCACGTAGAGCTCGCGCCGCTGGTAGCCATCGGCCGACATGACGACCTCGACGACGTCCGTGCTGTCGGCCCCGGTCGTGGCGACCACGCGCATCATCCCCGGGCTCGGGACGCCGCAGAGCGCGAAGAAGCCCTGCGCATTGGTCCGCACGGCGAGGCGCGGTCGCGTCGTCACCGGGGCACTGCCCCGCGCGAGCGAGACCTCCAGCCACTCCGCGATGACCTCCGCATCGGCGATCGGCGCGCGACCGTCCGCGTGGCGCACCAGCCCGCTCAGTACCGGCGCCCCCACCGCGCCGGACGCGGTGCAGATGGCCGCGCGCAGCCGCTGCGCGGAGGGCAGCGCCAGGTCCGCGCGGACGCTGCGGCCGCGGCGCACCTGGATGCCGCGCGGCGGCAGCTCCACGCCGAGCGAATCGAGCTGCGGATGCTGGAAGCCGAGCAGGTACTCGCCGTCCGGCACGTCGGCGAAGCTGAACCGCCCGCGTGCATCGGCGATGACGCTCGCCCCGAAGGCCCGCGCCGGGTCCGCGCTCGCGAGCTGGACGGCGGCACCCGCCAACGGGGCATGTGCGAGGCTGTCGAAGACCGTGCCACGGACGGTCGCCGCGCGACCCGGCGACGCAGTCGGTCGGGCCGCCGCGAGGAGCGCGAGCCCGAGCACCGCGGCACCCGCGGCGCGGAGGCGCCAGCGCCGTCGGGGGGGATCGTGCCGGGGAGCAGGCATCGCGGTCTCCGGGGAATGCGACGCCCCGGAGGCCGCCGCGCCTCCTGCGAAGTTGCCGAGCGGTCCGCACGGGCGCAACGTTCGCGGATGGTACTCCCCCGTCCGCTGGCCAACGCCGTGCTCGCCCTCCTTGTGCCGGCGCGCCTCCAGGAGCCGTTCGCGTTCGAGCCGGTCCAGCCGGAGCTGTTCACCGCACCGAACGCGCTCGTCGTCGCCCTCGCGGACGTGGACGGCGGCGGTGACCCCGACCTCTTCGTCGGGTTCAACGGGGCGCCCAACCGGCTGTACCGGAACGACGGCGGCGCGTTCGTCGAGGTCGGGGCGGCGTACGGTGTCGCCGACGCGCGTCCCACGCGCGCGGCCGCCTTCGGCGACTGGAACGGTGACGGCGACACGGACCTGCTCGTGGGGTTCGCGCCGGGCAGCGGTCCGGTGCTCAGGCTGTACCGCAACGAGGGCACGCGCTTCGTGGACGCGACCGCGGAGGCCGGCCTGGTGGTGGACTCCGGCGCCGTGCGCCAGCCGGCGTGGCTGGACTACGACGCCGATGGCGACCTCGACCTCTTCGTCGCCTTCCGCGACCGGCCGAACGCGATGTACCGGAACGACGGCGGCCGGCTGACGGATGTCGCGGCCGCCGTCGGTCTGGCCGACCCCCGCCGCTCCGTCGGGGCGACCTGGGCGGACCTCGACGCCGATGGGGATCTCGACCTCGTCGTCGCGAACATGGATGGCGATGCGAACGGGGTGTTCCGCAACGACGGCGGCCACTTCACCGACGTCGCCGAGGCGTGGGGCCTCGCCTGGGGCGGCCGCGCGCCGCGCGACCCGGCGAACGGCACCGTCCGCCCCTGCGTCGCGGACGTGGACGGCGACGAGCGGCTCGATGTCGTGTTCGCGAACTACGGTCCTCCCGGCCTCTTCCTCCAGCAGCGCGACGGGACCTTCCGCGACGCCGGTGCCGCCTGGGGCATCGCCGTGGACGGCCGCTACGACACCTGCGTGCTCGACGACCTCGACCATGACGGGCGCGTGGACCTGTTCCTCAACGGCACCATCACGCAGGGCCGGAACTGGCCGGACCACGTCTATCGCAATCGCGGGGACCGCTTCGAGGCGGCGACGCCGAGCGCGCTCACGGCACTCGCGGTGGACCACGGCGCCGTCGCGGCGGACCTCGACCGGGACGGCGACGTCGACCTCGCCCTCGCCGGGCAGGGGCCGCAGGCGGTGCTGCGCAATGCGCTCGAGGCGTCGCGCGCGCGCCGCGCGGTGCGGGTGCTGGTGGTCGACGCGCAGCGTCGCCGCGTGCGTGCGGGTGCCGAGGTGCGCGCGTATGCGGCGGGCACGCGGCGTCTCCTCGCCACCGCGATCGTGGACGCCGGGTCGGGGTACGATGCACAATCAGACCTGCCCGTGCACCTCGGGCTCCCCGAGGGCGGCAAGGTGGACCTCGAGGTGACCTGGCCGGCCGCGGGTGACCGGCGCGTGACCAAGAAGTGGCGCGTGCAAGTGGACGGTCGCCGCCTCGTGGAGATCCGCACCCGGTGAGGCCCGTCACACCCATCGCGCGGCGCAGGTAGTACGCTCGACCGTTCGCGGCACCGACCGGTGCCCCCCTCTCATCCCGGAGTCCCCATGCGCCGTCCCGTGGTCCTGCTCGCCCTCCTCGCTGCCGCGTTCGTCCTGCCCTCCCGCGACGTCGCGGCGCAGCAGGCGGCGCAACCGCAGAGCCTGAACACCGACATCCACTACGACATCCTCGACACGCAGAAGAAGATCATCGCGCTCGCGCGCGCGATGCCCGAGGACAAGCTCGACTGGCGGCCAGGGCCCGGCGTGCGCTCGGTGCGCGAGGTGTTCCTCCATCTCGCGTCGGACAACTACCTGATCCCCATCGGCCTCGGTGCGCCGGCCCCTGCGGCCAGCGGCGTCACCAGCGACTTCAACACGGCGGTCGCCTTCGAGAAGCGCGCCGTGGGCAAGGACCAGGTCGTCGCCGACCTCGAGGCCTCCTTCGCGCACGTGCATCAGGCGCTCGGCAGCACCGTGACCGACGCCAACATGGGCGAGACGATCAAGATGTTCGGCCAGGACTTCACGCGGCGGCGTGCGTCGTTGCTGCTCGTCACGCACCTGCACGAGCACCTGGGCCAGCTCATCGCCTACGCGCGCACCAACGGCGTCGTGCCGCCCTGGAGCCGCTGACCCGATGGCGTCCGCGGTCCTCGTCATCGACGTGCAGCAGGAGCTCTGCGAGGGCCCGGATGCCCCGTGGGCGATCGACCGCACGATCGCGAACATCAACGCCGTGACGGCGCGCGCGCGCGCCGCCGGCGTCCCGGTGGTCCTCATCCAGCACGAAGGGCAGGACGGCTACCTCACGCACGGGTCGCCCGGCTGGGCGCTCGAGCGGCGGCTCGTCGTCGCGCCCGCGGACCTCCGGCTCCGCAAGACGGCGACGGATTCGTTCCACCGCACCGAGCTCGAGGCGCTGCTGCGCGCCCGTGGCGTCACCGAGCTCGTGATCTGCGGCATCCACACGGAGTTCTGCGTGGATACCACCACGCGACGCGCCCTCGCGCTCGGCTTCCCCGTGACGCTCGTCGCGGACGGCCATTCGTCCGCCGGGCACCCGGGGCTGAGCGGCGAGGGCACCGTGCAGCACCACAACCACGTCCTCGCCAACATCTCGAGCTTCGGGCCGCGGGCCGTGCCGGTGCCGGCCGCACGAGTCGCCTTCCCCGGCTGACCCCCGCGCCATGAGCCTCGCCGCCATCGACGCGCTCGTCGCGCGGTTCGCCCCGCTCGCGCCGGAATCCACGGCGGAGGCGCGGCGCGAGCAGGCGGCGGAGGTGTACTGGCAACTCCACTGTCGGCTCCCGGCGGACCCGCTCGAACGCGAACGCGCGGCGCCGCGCGGCGACCCGCGGGAGTTCCTCCTCCGCCTCGCCCAGGCGGACCGCGGCACGGGCAGCTGGCAGGCCGGCTGGACGGTGCACGCGGTGCGCGACGACGGCGGCATCGTCGCCGAGAGCCGTGGCGTGCGGCTCTGGCTCGGCCGCGGCGAGTATCGCACCGAGCGCGACCTCCTCGTGCCCGGCGCCCCGGTGCTCGCCCGCGTGCCGCGCGAGCACCGCGTGCTCGCGCCGGGCTTCTACATGGCGACCGGCGACGCGATCGACCGCGGCGACGCGCCCACCGCCCGGCTCTACTGGACCATCAGCGCGACCGGCGTGTTCGCCCTGCTCGAGCGCGTGACCTCGACGCTCAATCGCGCACGGCTACCGTTCCGGTTCAAGGTGCCGATCGACCCGCGCGACTATGGGCGCGCCGACGCCGCCGTGCTCTACCTTCCGCGCGAGCATTGGACGGAGGCCGTCCCGCTGCTGGGCGCGATCACGGCGTCGGTGCGGCCGCACCTGGGCGCGGAGACGTCGCTCATCGCGCGACGGCTCGAGGCCGGGGTCGCGGTCGCCGAGGATCCAGGCGACGGGTCGAGCTTCGGCCAGCACCGCGCGCAGCTGCTCGTCGCGGCGAACTCGGCCCCGGGCGCGAGCGGGCTCCGCACGCCCGACGCCCGGGCGCGTGCGATCCGCATCCAGCTCCGCGCGGCCGGGTACGACCCGCTGCGCCTGCACCTCAATCCCGGCACCCACGAGGACTTCGCGTGGGAAGCGCCGACGGAGTCCGCGGCCACGGCGTGAGCGCGCGCCGTCCGCGGCGTCCGGCGCCCATTGCCGCCCGCCCGCGCCGTGGCGAGGTTCCGGCGTCCCTTCCCCTCTGCCCGTGACGCGCGCCGCCCTCCTCCTCCCGCTCCTCGCCCTGATCGGCTGCCCGGCCGGTGAGGCGGGCACCCCGCAGGATTTCGTGGTCACCAGGCAGTACCCGCACGACGTGGAGGCCTACACGCAGGGCCTCCTCTGGCAGGACGGCGTCCTCTACGAGAGCACCGGGCGTTACGCGCACAGCGAGCTGCGCCGGGTGGACCTCGCCACGGGCCGCGTGCTGCAGCGACAGGCGTTGCCGAACGACCGCTTCGGCGAGGGGCTCGCCCTCCTCGATGGCGTCCTCTACCAGCTCACCTGGGAGTCCGGGGTCGCCTACAGCTGGGATGCGCGGACCTTCGCCCCGCGCGACTCGTTCACCTACGTGGGCGAGGGGTGGGGCCTCGCGACCGACGGCCGGAAGCTCTGGATGAGCGACGGCAGCGATTCCCTCCGGGTGCTCGACCCGCGCACCTTCCGCGCCGAGCGCATCGTGCACGTCCGGCTCGATGGCCAGCCGGTGGTGAGGATCAACGAGCTCGAGTGGGTGGACGGCGTGCTGCTCGCGAACGTCTACGAGACGGACCGGATCGTGCGGATCGACCCGGCCACCGGGGCGGTGACGCGTGTGTACGACTTCAGCGCGCTCTATCCCGACCGGCCACCCGAGGTGGACGTGCTGAACGGCATCAGCCGCGCCCCCGTGCCGGGCGAGCTCCTCGTCACGGGCAAGTACTGGCCGACCGTGTACCAGGTGAAACTGCGGTGACGCCGGGCGCGGGCCGCCGGCGGCGGCGGGGTCGCCGTCCCCGTGCGTCCGCCCGTCCATGAGCGGCGCCGACGCGCGGGCGCGGCTGCGCGCCATCTTCGGCGGGTCCGTCGGCAACCTCGTCGAGTGGTACGATTGGTACACCTACTCGGCCTTCGCCCTCTACTTCTCGGCGAGCTTCTTCCCCCGCGGGGACGCCACGGCCCAGCTGCTGAACTCGGCGGCCGTCTTCGCGGTGGGGTTCTTCATGCGCCCGGTCGGCGGCTGGCTGCTCGGCCGCTACGCCGACCGGCACGGGCGCCGCGCGGCGCTGACGCTCTCGGTGCTCCTGATGTGCGGCGGCTCGCTCCTCATCGCGCTCACGCCGCCGTATGCGGCGATCGGCGTGGCGGCCCCCGCCCTGCTCGTCCTCGCGCGGCTGCTGCAGGGGATCAGCGTGGGCGGCGAGTACGGCGCGAGCGCGACCTACCTGAGCGAGCGCGCCGGCCGCGAGGCCCGCGGCTTCTATTCGAGTTTCCAGTACGTGACGCTCATCCTGGGCCAGCTGCTCGCGCTGGCGGTGCTGCTGGCGCTCCAGGCGACCCTGAGCGAGGGGCAGCTCGCGGCGTGGGGGTGGCGCATCCCCTTCGGGATCGGCGCGGCCGCCGCGGTGGTCGCCGTGTGGCTGCGCCGCTCGCTCGACGAGACCGCCTCGTTCCAGGCGGCGCGGCCGGCCGAGGCGCCGCTGCGCCAGCTGCTCGGGCACCCGCGCGCGGTGTTCGCGACGTTCGGCCTCACCGCGGGCGGCGCGCTCGCGTTCTACGTGTTCACGACCTACGCGCAGAAGTTCCTCGTCAACACCTCCGGCTTCACGAAGGCGGCCGCGTCGCAGGTGAACGCCGCCACGCTCGTCGTGTTCATGTGCGTCCAGCCGCTCTTCGGCGCGCTGTCGGACCGCATCGGGCGGCGGCCGCTCCTGCTCGCGTTCGGCATCCTCGGCACGCTCGGCATCGTGCCGCTCCTCACGGCGCTCGAGACCGCGGCGACCCCGGGGCGGGCGTTCGCGCTGCTCACCGTGGCGCTGCTCGGCGTCTCCTGCTACACGAGCATCAACGCGGTGGTGAAGGCGGAGCTCTTCCCCACCGAGGTGCGCGCCCTCGGCGTGGCGTTGCCGTACGCGCTCGCCGTGTCGCTGTTCGGCGGCACCGCGGAGTACGTGGCGCTCGCCCTCAAGGACGCGGGGCACGAGCGGTGGTTCTACTGGTACGCCACGGCCGTGGTGTTCGGGTCGTTGCTGGTCTACGCGTGGATGCCGGACACCAAGCGGCATTCGCGCATCGCCGAGGACTGACGTGGAGGAGTTCGCGCTCTACCTGCGGCTGGGCGTGGGGCACATCGCCGACTGGCGCGCCTACGACCACATCCTGTTCGTCGCGGCGCTCACCGCCGCGTACGACCGGCGCGGCTGGCGCCGCATCCTGTGGCTGGTCACGGCCTTCACGCTCGGGCATTCGCTCACGCTCGCGATCGCGACGTTCGACCTCCTGCGCGTGCCCGGCCGCATCGTCGAGCCGCTGATCGCGGGGACGATCATCCTCACCGCGCTCGCGGGCATCCATGGCCAGCGCCGCGTCGAGGCCGCGCCGGGCGAACCGGCGTGGCGGGGGCGATACGCGGCGGCCGGTGCCTTCGGCCTCGTGCACGGTCTCGGGTTCAGCGGCTACCTGCGGTCGCTGCTCGGCGGCGAGGAATCCATCGCGCTCCCGCTCCTCGCCTTCAACCTCGGACTCGAGGCCGGCCAGCTGCTGATCGTGGCGGTCGTCTTCACCCTCGGCGTCGGCGCGGAACGCCTCCTGGGCTGGGCGCGTCGCGACTGGGTGCTCGTGGTCTCGGGCGCCGCCGCCGGCATCGGGGCGGTGCTCCTCCTCGACCGCCTGGCGGGCGCCTGAGACCTCAGGGAAGCCCCGACCGACCGGTCGGCGTCCCGCCATCTCCACCCTCGCCCCTGGTCGGGGTAGACTTCGCTGGTCCCCAACCTCATCCCCGAGTCCCCATGTCCCGCCCCACCGTCCGCCGCCTCGCCACCGTGCTGCTGGTGGCCGGCCCGCTGGCGCTCCAGGCCCAGCAGCCCGCCGGCCCCCGCGGCCCGCAGTGGCTCAACGCCGACACGTCGAAGAGGGTCAACCAGTCGAACTTCCGCGCGCTCGAGGAGTGGCCGGCGCCGAACGACATGCGCAATGCCACGGGCGGCCCCGGCCCGCGCTACTGGCAGCAGAAGGTCGACTACGTGATCCGCGTGACGCTCGATACCGTCGCGCACAAGGTCACGGGCAGCGAACGGATGACCTACCGCAACAACTCGCCCGACCGGCTCGGCTACGTCTGGATCCAGCTCGACCAGGACATCGAGCGCACCGACTCGCGCGCGGCGCTCTCGCAGCGGGCGCTGCCGCGCACCATCCCGGCGCAGGCGCGGGCGTTCCTCGCGCCGGAGCCGGTCACGAACGGCGGCTACACGATCACCCGCGTCCAGCTCGTGAACGCCGCGGGCGCGAGGACCGATGCCCGGTGGTCCCGCAACGGCACGCAGATGCGCGTCGACCTCGCGGCGCCGATCGCGACCGGCCAGGCGGCGCAGATCGAGATCGACTGGTCGTTCATCGTCCCCGAGGCCGGGCGCAACGGCCGCGGCGTGCGCGAGAAGGTCAAGGATGGCTGGCTCTACGAGGTGGCGCAGTGGTACCCGCGCGCCGCGGTCTATGATGACGTCAACGGCTGGCAGAACGTGCAGTTCTACGGCCAGGGCGAGTTCTACCTCGAGTTCGGCGATTTCGACGTCAGCATCACGGTGCCGCACGACCACATCGTGCGCGCCACGGGGGCGCTCGCGAACCCGCTGCAGGTGCTGACGGCCGCCCAGCGCGCGCGGCTCCAGTCGGCCCTGGCCGGCGACACGGCGGTGTTCATCGTGCGCCCGGAGGAGGTGGGCACGGCGGCGGCGCGCCCGGCGGGCACCGGCCCGGTGACGTGGCGCTTCACCGCGCAGAACGTCCGCGACTTCGCCTTCGCGAGCTCGAAGACCTACGTCTGGGACGCCGCCGGCTTCCGCTACCGGCCGGGCGGCCGCCTGATCGAGCTGCACTCGGTGTACCCGCGCGACGCGATGCCGCTGTGGAACCAGGTGAGCACCAAGGCGATCCGCCAGACGATGATCACGTACGGCCGGATGGCGTTCGAGTACCCCTACCCGCAGGCCAGCAACGTGCACGGGCCGGTGTTCGGGATGGAGTACCCGATGATCGCGTTCTGCGGCGCCCGTCCCCGGGCCGACGGGACCTACGAGAAGTCGCTGGAGTACGCCCTCGCCTCGGTGACCATCCATGAGGTGGGCCACAACTGGTTCCCGATGATCGTCGCGAGCGACGAGCGCCGGTGGACCTGGATGGACGAGGGGCTCAACTCCTTCCTCGAGTACTACGGGTCGCTCGACTACGACGCGGCCTGGCCGCGCCAGTCGATGCGCGGGCCGGCGCGGAACCTGACGAACTACATGCGCGCGCCGAACCAGGTACCGCTCATGACCGAGTCCGACGCGATCTATGCCAACTTCGGGAACAACGGCTACTCGAAGCCTGCGACGGCGCTCGTGATGCTGCGCGAGCACATCCTCGGCCCCGAGCCCTTCGACCGCGCGTTCCGCGAGTACGCGCAGAAGTGGATGTTCAAG
This sequence comes from Gemmatimonadaceae bacterium, assembly GCA_019694735.1. Classification (GTDB taxonomy): domain Bacteria; phylum Gemmatimonadota; class Gemmatimonadetes; order Gemmatimonadales; family Gemmatimonadaceae; genus Pseudogemmatithrix. The sequence goes on from JAIBBJ010000181.1 coordinate 23,317, forward strand.
CACCCGCAGCCGCAGGACTTCTACCGCTCGCTCGTCGCCGGCGCGGGCGAGGAGCTCAACTGGTTCTGGCGCGGGATGTTCTACACGACGTACGCCAACGACCAGGCGCTCACGGGGGTGGAGGCGCAGGACGCCAAGGCGCTGATCGGCACCGACGCGCGCGGCGCCAACTACCATCGCATCACCGTCCAGCAGCAGGCGGGGCTCGTGATGCCGATCCACCTCGAGATCACGTTCGACGACGGCTCGAAGGAGATGGTCCGGCTCCCGGCGGACGTGTGGCGGAACAACGAGCGCGAGTTCGTCTACGGCTTCTTCTCCGACAAGCGGATCCAGCAGGTCGTGCTCGACCCGCTCGAGGCGTTCGTGGACATCAACCGCGAGAACAACACGTGGAAGGCGCCGCCGCCGGCGCCGATCCCGTGAGGCCGGTCCGCCGGGCCGCCACGGTCGCCGCCCTCGCCGTGCTCACGGCGGCGGCGCCCGTGCACCCGGCGGACGCCGCCCGCCGCCGGCACGACATCCACGTGACGCACACGCGCCTCATCCTCGATGGGGCCCACGTGGTCGCACGGATCCGGTGGTTCCGGGACGACCTCGAGCGCGCACTCGGCCGTCCGGTGGGCGAGGTCGCCGCGTCCCGGGCCGCGCTCGCAGCATACCTCACGTCGCATTTCCGCGTCCGCGCGGACGGCGTCATCCTCGTGTGCCGCATCGAGGATGATGCGGCGGACGTCGATCCGGGGGGCGAGGCCGTCTGGTGGGCCATCATCCAGTGCGACGCCGCCTCGGACGTCCGCACCCTCGGACTCACGAACACGCTGCTGTTCGAGCGGTTCCGTGACCAGCAGAATCTCGTGACCGTGATCAAGGCCCCCGAGGACCAGCGTCGCGCGCTCTACTTCCAGTCCGGCGACCCGCGGGAGCAGGTGGTCAGCTTCTGACCGGTCGCCGGGCCCCGCGCCGTCGCGCGGGGCCCGGCACGTGCCCACTCAGCCGCGTTCCTCGGCCGCCGCCGCGTGGGCACAGGTCACGGCCGGGTTCCAGCCCGCGAAGATCCCCGACGGGTTGTCACGCCACGCCCACACGTGGAGCACGTAGAGACCCAACGCGTCGTTCCGATCGAAGTCGCGGCCGAAGAGCCGCGGCCGGTCCGCGCGATCCCAGTGCTGGATCGGCACGATGTACTCGACCCCGACCAGGGCGAACGATCCGTCGGCCTGTGGCTCGTACATCAGGGCCTCGGGACGCAGCGAGTCCACGACACCGTCGAGGCGCGCGACCTCGGCATAGTGGTAGCCCATCGCTCCCTGCGTGGCATGATACCAGCACGGCGTGATCGCCGTGTCCCACTTGGCGGCCTTGGCGCGCTCGAGGTCCCGGAAGGGCTCGGTCGCGCGGCGGAGCGCCGCCAGCTGGTCGTCGATCGGCACGCCGATCCAGGTGGCGGCGGCGCCGTGCCCTTCGTGCGGATCGGAGGCCGTGCGCGGGGCCGCAGCCGCTCCGGGTGCGGCGGCAGGTGCCCACGCGCGGCTGGCGAGGGTGGCGGGTGCGCACGCCGCTGACGCGGCGAGGGCCAGGAACAGGGCGGGCCGGAGGCGGGCACGACGGATCATCAGGGTCTCCTGGAGGTGGCGGGACGCGCACGACGCGCCGTCCACCCCGGTACTGCGGAGGACCTGCCGCTGACCGGTCGTCCGGCCGTCAGGGGGCGGCGACGACCTCGCGCGCCAGCGCCACCAGCGCCCAGTACGGCGGCACGTACCCCTGTTGCGACCGCCACGCCTCGGCCCGCTCCGTGACGCGGCTCGCGTAGGCGTCGTGCCGCGCACCGTAGGTGCGGTTCCGCAGAGCGGCCGCCGGCGCCATCCCTTCCGGGATCGTCCCCGGCGCCCCGAATCGCTGCTGCACCCAGCTCACGCCCTTCAGGAGGCGCGCCGGCGGGAGTGCCCACCAATCATAGGTGAGCCGGTCGCCGCGCTCGGCCCCCTCCAGCATCGCGTCGGTGACCGCATTGTCCACGTGGTCCGCGAACAGGGCCGCCGGATCCCGCCATTCCGCCACCACCACGAGCTGCGGGTCGTACTCGAGGTCGCTCGGCTCCTGCGTCTCGAAGCGTTGCACGCCGAACGACGCCAGCCACCCCCGCAGCCCCGGCCGCGAGATCGTCGACCGCCCCATCCAGAGGGTCATCCCCTGCTGCCGGTAGCCCGCGGACGCGACCTCGGAACAGAAGAGTCGTGACGGGTCGTCGTAGGCCATCGCGAAGTCGTACGGGATGTGCTCGCGGCGCGCGCGATCGAGCATCGCCTGCGCCGCCTTGTGCGGCAGCTGCGGGTCGGCGACGAGCGCGGGGAGGTCGGCGCGCGGCCGGAGGACCATCACGCGCAGCTTCTTGTCGGCGAGGTATCCCTCGGCCGTGGTGATCGCCACGCCCAGCTCGATGTGGGCCTCGATCACCGAGACCACCCCCGAGGCCGCGTCCACATGCACGAGCGCGATGTGGGAGAAGTTCCCCGGGTGGTCGTTGCCGCGCGCGATCAGCGCGGAGGTCGGGTATCCGCCGCGCGAGACGAGGATGTCGCCGGAATGGATGCGGACCCCTTGGACCACGGCGCCGGGCGTGGCCGAGGGTTCGTCCGTGCCGGCCATGAGCGCCGGGGCGGCCCCCGGCTGCTGCAGGAGCACCTCCTCGACCGCCGCACGTCCCCCGTAGAGCACGCGGTACAGGCGGTCGCGCACCGACGGCGCATTCGCGTCCCACCGCAGCGACGCGCGCTTGACCGCCGCCCGCGCCCTGGCCTGCGCCGCCACGTAGCGGGCGACGACCTCCGGGCATGCGGCGACCCGCGGCGCGATCGCGAAGCCGAGGTGCTCCAGCGAATCGAGCGCGGACGCCTCGGGTGTCAACGAAGCGCCCAGCACGTCGAGCTGCACCACGCGGGCCTCGAAGGCCGACAGCTCGGCGTCGAGCTCCCCCGGCGCGCCGCATCCGGCCGGACGGGCCGCGACGAAGCCGCGCTCGAGCGCCTGCCAGAGCGAGTCCCGGCCCCACACGAACGGGCGTCCGGTCTGGGGCGCCGACGGGACCACCGGGTCCGCAGGCGGGATGGCCAGCGGCAGCAGCAAGAGGAGTAGCCCGCCGGCGACGGCGACGATGGTGCGGAGGGCGCGGCTCACTGGGGGCGCGGCTTAGACGAGAGCAGGGTCAGCACGCGCGAAAGGTGCGTGCATCGCCGGGCAGGAACCAGCGGGGCCGGGAGGCCGTCCCCCGAACGGCCTCCCCGCCCCGACCTGACCCGGCAGGTCCGCCCGGCCCCTCCTGCCCCCTGTCCTGAACTGTCAAGAGACCGGCCGACCCCTAGATTCGCCGCCACGATCCCCTGCCCCGCACCCCGGTCCCGTCCCTCCTCATGCGCGTCGTCGGCCTCCTCCTCGTCCTCGCCGCCGCCTTCGCGGCGGCGCCCGCGCCCGCCCAGCAGGTTCCCGCGCCCACGGCCGCGCCGGCGGGCCGGCGCCCGGTCGTCACCTCCGCGCGCAAGCTGCTCACCTGGAGCGAGCAGCTCGCGGTCCGCGAGCGCTGGCTCGCCGAGAAGCACGCGCTCCTGCTGCCGATGATGCGCCAGCACGGCATCGCGATGTGGATCGTCGTCAACGAGGAGTTCCATGACGACCCGGTGGTCGCGAGCCTCGCCCCGCCGCGGCCGTACACCGGCAACCGGGACCTCTTCGTCTTCGTGGACGCCGGTGAGCGCGGCCTCCGCCGGTTCGCCATCACGGGCTACACGGAGGAGAACCTCGGCCGCTTCTTCGAGGCCCCCTTCACCGAGCCCCTCCCGCCCGCGGCCACGCTCAAACGGCTCTGGGAGGAGTACCGGCCAATCTCGATCGGGCTGTCCATCGGCGGCGGCCGGGGCCAGACCCGCGCCCTCGGCCACGACGCCTACCGGTTCATCGCCGAGGCGATGGGGCCCGAGGCGGAGGCGCGCTTCACGAGCGCGGCGCGGCTCACCATCGACTACCTCGACACCCGCCTCCCGGACGAACTGGAGTACTACCGCACCGCCGTCGAGGTGACGGAGGAGATCGTGCGCCGGGCGCTCTCGAGCGAGTTCATCACGCCCGGCACCACCACCGTCGGGGATGTGCGGCGCGCGCTGTACGACCTGCTCTGGGCCGCCGGCGTCCGCACCTGGTTCCAGCCGGACCTGCGCGTCCAGCGCGCCGACGGTGAGGTCGCCACCTCGCGCGGGTTCGTCGCGGTCGCGCCCGAGTCCACCGTGATCCGCGCCGGCGACCTCGTGCACGTGGACTTCGGCATCAGCTACATGGGCTTCGACACCGACTGGCAGAAGATGGCCTACGTGCTCCGGCCCGGGGAGCGCGACGCGCCCGATGGCCTAAAGGCCGCACTCCGCAACACGAACACGCTGCAGGACGCGCTGATGCTGCGCGCCGCGCGCCCGGGCCGCACCGGCGGCGAGGTGTTCAACGCCACGATGGCCGAGATGCGCGAGCGCGGCATCGAGGCGATGGTGTACTCGCACCCGCTCGGGAACCAGGGCCACGGGCTCGGCACCTCGATCGACTTCCGCTCCGCCCTGCGCACCGACACCACCGCCACCGGCACTCGCCTGAGGATCGGCAGCTACCAGTCCATCGAGCTCAACACGGGTACCGCCGTGCCCGAGTGGGGTGGCAAGAAGGTCTTCGTGATGATGGAGGACTGCGCCTATCTCACCGCCGACGGCTACCGCTTCTTCCGGCCGCGGCAGGAGGCGTTCTACCTGATCCCGTCCCGCCGCTGAGGTGCGGTCAGTCGGGGGCGGCCGCGTTGAGGCCGTAGCGCATGATCACCGCGTGGCGCCCCCCCGGCTCGCGCTCCAGCGCGTAGACGTCCCCTGCCGGCCCGCAGCCGGCGGGCAGCGCCGCCTCCAGCTCGGCCCGGTCCGCCGCGGTGAGCGCCAGTCCGAGCGCGGCGCGGGTGGGCGCAAGGTGATGCAGGTTGCGCGCCCCGACGATCACGGCGCCGACTCCCGGCTGGTCGAGCGTCCACCGCACGGCCACCGCGCCGATCGTGGTCGCGTGCCGGGCGGCCACCGCGTGCAGCGCCCGCAGCAGCGACTGCAGCGCGTCCCAGCCGCCCCACTCCTCGATGATGAGCCGGTACTTCACGAGCGAGCGGTTCTCCAGCGGTTCCGCCGGCGCCGGCGCCCCCAGCCACCGTTCGTGCAGGAAGCCGCCCGCGAGCGACCCGTAGGCCAGCAGGGGGATCCCCCGCGGTTCGCACAGCGCCCGCATCGCGCCGAGCGCCCGTCGGTCGAGCAGGGAGCACTGCACCTGGTGCGCCCGGATCGGGACGCCGGCGTCGAGCATCGCGGCGAGGTGCGCGGTGTCGCAGTTGGTCGCCCCCAGCTCGGCGATCTTGCCCGCGCGGCGCATCGCCTCGAGGTGGCGTGCCGCCTCGACCATCCGTCCGGCCCCGTAGTCCCACCAATGGAACTGCACGAGGTCGAGCCGGTCCACGCCCAGCCGGCGCAGCGAGCGGTCGACGGTCCGCTCGAGGTCCGCGCGCGTCAGCCGCGGGAGCAGGTCCAGGTCGGGCACGCACTTGGTGTGCACCCGGATGGGCGGTGCGCCGGCGCCGTGCCGGCCGCGCCATTCGCGGAGGAAGCGCCCGATGAGCGCCTCGACTCCCGTGTAGATGTCGGCGCAGTCGAACGCGGTGATGCCCGCCTCGGCGAAGGCGTGCATGTCGTCGAGCGCGGCGCGCTCGGCGACCGCCCCGTGCCCGCCCGCCAGCTGCCACCCTCCCTTGATGAGCCGCGGGATGGGCGGGAGCGCGTCGGTCACGGCGCGGTCGGGCGCAGCGGCACCCGCGTCACCGCGCCGTGCCGCCACGTGCTGGTCCCGGTGCGCGTGATGCGGAAGCGCGCGCCGCAGTGCGGGTCCGGGCAGGCGACCTCGGCGTCGGTCGTCATCCAGTCGTTCGCGTGCGTGGGCCGCTGCTTGGCCGGCAGCAGCGGCAGCAGCGCCGCGAGCGGGTAGAGCGGGAAGGACTGCCCGGGCGGGAAGCGGAGGTTCTCGCCGACGAGCTCGAACCAGTCGCCTGCGCGATGGTTGCAGACCATCGGGCGGTCGGTGGCGACGACCTCGATCCGCAGGTCGAAGAGCGTGAACGCATCATCCGGCGGCGGCGCGGTCATGGTGCGAACGATAGCGGCGGCCGCGTATCTTCGTCCACCATGACCGACGGCCTCCTGCCGCACGAGGCGCCCCCCGCCGACCGCCGCGACCCTGCGCCTACCCCGATGCGCGTCCCGCTCGCGTTCCACGGCGGCGCGGCCGGGGCGCTCGCGCCGTTCGCGGTGTTCCTCGCCGGCGTCTGCGCGCTCGCGCTCGCCGGCGCGCCCGATGAGCGCGGGTTCTGGCCCGTGCTGCTGGCCGCCCTCGTCGCGGGGCTCCTCCTCACCCGCGACCGCGCGCGCTACGCCGAGGCGATGCTCGACGGGATGAGCCAGCGGTTGGTGGCCGTGATGCTCTGTGCCTGGCTCTTCGCGGGCGTGCTCGGGGCGGTGCTCGCGCAGGCCGGCCTCGTGCGCGCCATCGCGTGGGGCGCGCGCGCGCTCGAGCTCGGCGGCGCGGCGTACATCGCCGCCGCGTTCCTCGCCTGCACGGTCGTCTCGACCGCGACCGGCACCAGCTTCGGCACGATCCTCGTCGCCGGCCCGCTGCTGTATCCCGCCGGCGCCGCGGCGGGCGCCCACCCGGCCGCGCTCGCCGGCGCCATCCTCGCGGGCGCCACGTGGGGGGACTCCATGTCCCCCGTCTCCGACACGACGATCGCCTCGAGCGGCACGCAGGAGGCCGATCTCGGCGGGACGGTGCGCGCGCGGCTCAAGTACGCGGTGCCCGCGGGCCTCGCGGCGTTGCTCGCATCGGCCATGCTCGGCGCGCGCGACGCGGCGCCGTCGCTCGCGCAACGCGCCGGCGCGCTGCTCGACCGCGCGGCGGAG
>JAIBBJ010000034.1 GCA_019694735.1 Gemmatimonadaceae bacterium
ATCTAAGCGGTCGGCGAACCCGTACGCGAGCGGCATCCAGCTCGCGGGGCGGCGGCGGTCCCACGCATAGCGCGAACGGGCAGGTGCGTCCGGGGTGGCGGCCGCGTCGGCCGCGGCGACCGCGGTGCGCGGGATCAGCGCGGCCGCGAGCGCCGCGGCGCCGAGCAGCGCGGCGCCGACCGGATAGACGAGCGCCGGCGCCCGGTCGATCAGCACGCCACCGACGGGCGCGCCGACGCCGACGCCGACCATCAGCGCCGACGCGACGATGCCGAGGGAGGCACCGCGCCGCGCGCCGCCGCCGCGGTTGGCGGCGATCATCAGCAGCGTCACCGCGGGCAGGTGCGCCATGCCGTCGAGCGCGCGCCAGGCGAAGAGCGCGCCGAGCGAATCCGCGGCGCCCATGCCGACGAAGCTCACCGCGTCGAGCGCGAGCAGGGCGACGATCCAGCGGCGCGTGTCGTGCGCCCGCCGGTGTGCGCGCATCACGAACGGCACGGCGAAGACGCCGGCGAGCTGGTTGAGCGAGACGAAGAGGTGCGCCTGGAAGCGCGTGCCGCCGTGCGCGTCCACCACGAGCTCGTCGAGGCCGGGGACGAGCAGCGTGATGGGGACGAGCGTCAGGAAGGTCGCGAGCGCGATCGCGCGCAGCGCAGGACGGTCCGGGGCGAGCACCCCGCAATCTAACCGGGCCGCGCGTGCGTCCGCGCGTGCGTCCGCGCCGGCCTAGCGGAAGCCGTCCTCGTAGAGCGCCGCCAGCCGCGCGAGCGTCGCGTCCACGTCGCCCGTCTCCTCGGCCACCCGGAGCATCGCGTGGAACTCGGGCGGGAGGTCGGGCGCCCCCGCGAGCGATGCCGAGAGCGGCTGGGTGGCGATGCGGCGCAGCCCGAGGGCGCGCACGCGGGCGACGAGGGCCGGCGCTCCGCTCGCCTCCGCGGCGAGGGACAGGGCGCGGTCGAGCGGGAGTCCTGCGCCCACCGTCAGCGCCAGCGTGCGCGCGAGCCGCGCCCGGACGAACGCCGGGCGCCGCTGGTACGCCTGTGCGCGGCGGGCGAAGGCCGCGATGCCCGCCGACGCCCACGTCGCGAGGCCGAGGACCGTCGCGCCGGCCCACGCGCCGGTGCGCCCCGCGGCGAGCAGCGGCAGCGGCAGCAGCACCGCCGCCATCAGCGACACGAACATCGGGTACGCCAGGTGCTTCCGCAGCGCGAGCATCATCCGGTGCTGGCGCTCGAAGAACGCGCCGAGCTCGGTGAGCACGGGCTCCAGCCGTCCGCTCTCCTCGCCCATCGTGAGCAGCGCCGCCTCGAACGGCTCGAAGAGCACCGGCCGCTCGGCGGCGAGCGCGGCGAGCGAGCGGCCGGCGGCGGTGCCCGCGCGCAGGTGCGCGTGGAGCGCGGCGGCGGCCCCCCGGAGCGGACCGATCGCGCCGAGGCTGCGCGGGTGCGCGAAGCCCGCGTGCAGCCCCATCCGCCACATCCGGTAGAGCTCGGCGCGGCCGCGCCCGTCGTCGAAGGCGCGGCGGAGCTCGTGGAGCGCATCGCTCATCGGCGTGGCCCCGCGCTCACGGCGCCCTCACGACGGCCTCACGACGGCCTCACGCCGCGCGCCGCGCCTGCAGGCGCCGGATGGACGCGATCCCGGCGAGCGGCCCGACGGCGAGCAGCGCGAATGCGGTGCGCCACCCGGCGATCGCCACCAGCGGCGGGATCGCCTGGATGGTGAGCGTGGTGAGCAGGAAGCCGAGGCACACCTGCACGGTGAGCGCGGTGCCGACCGCGTGCGGCTCCACTGACTCGGTGACGAGCACGGAGAACTGCGCCGAGTCGGCGATGACGAAGAAGCCCCAGGCGAGCGCGAGCGGCGCGAGCAGCAGCGGGGAGCGGCCGAAGGCGAGGCCGATGCAGAGGGCGCACGCGCCGCTGGCGGCCATCGCGAGCATCACGAGGCGCTCGCGGCCGAGCTTGTCGCTCTCGAGCCCACCCCAGAGGCAGCCGAGCCCGCCGACGGCGATGGTGCCGAACGCGAGCACCCCGACCCACGGCGCGTGCGCCGCCGCCGGATCGCCGCGCCAGGCCACGGCGCTCGCCGCGACGAACGCGGGGATCCAGGTCCAGTAGGCGTAGAGCTCGAACATGTGGCCGAGGTAGCCGCCGGTGGCGAGGCGCCAGCGCGGGCTGCGCACGACCTCGCCGACGCGGCCCCACGCGAAGCGCCGCGACGGGAACGCGAACGGCCCGTCGTGCCACGCGAGCGCGATGGCGAGCGCGGCGACGACCGCGGCCCAGCTCGAGGCGGCGACGATGGTCGCGAGGCCGGCGCCGGGGATCGCGCGCCAGAGGTACGGTGCGGCCTTGCCGATGGTGAGTGCCCCGACCACGGCGCCGACCGCGAGCCCGCGCCGGGCGCGGAACCAGGTCGCCGCCATCTTCATCGCCGGCGGGTACACGCCGGCGAGGCAGAGGCCGGTGAGCGCGCGCGTGAGCAGCGCCGTGCGGTAGTCGGGCGCCCGGAGGAGCGCGCCGTTCGCGAGCGCGGCGGCCACCGCGGCCCACGCGAAGAAGCGGCGCGCCGGCAGTACGTCGGCGAGGTTGAGCAGTGCCGCGACGGCGGTGCCGGCGACGAACCCGAGCTGCACTGCCGTCGAGAGGCCGCCGACCTGCGCCTCGGTGAGCGCCCAGCGGGCGACGAGCTCGGGCGCGGCCGCGCTCCCGGTGAACCAGGGCGACATCCCCAGCAGCTCGGCCGCGGCGAGCAGCGCGAGCATCCGCCACGCCGGGCCGCCGTCCCCCTGCGGCGCCGCGGCCGCGCGCGTATCTTCGCTCCCGTCCGCCGCACGAGGGGTCATCGGGTGAAAGATACGGAAGCCGAGCTGGAGCTGCTCATCCGCAGCCGGCACGCGCTGGTGCTCCTCGAGACGAACGAACCCGAGCGCGCCGAGCAGCTGCTCGCGGGCATCGCGGCGCGGCTCTCCACCTTCGTGTTCGCGTGGACGCGCTCGCGCGGCGTGCGGCGCGGCGTGCAGGCGGGCGACCCGTACGTGGAGCGCACGGACGAGCCGGCGAGGGCACTCGCGGCCATCCCGGACCTCGGCGCCGGGCTGTACCACTTCCGCGACCTCGACGCCTGGCTCGAGGACCACGCGGTGGTGAGCCACCTGCTCGACGCCTGCGCCTTCGTCGGCGCGCGCCGCGGCGCGATCGTGATCACGGGCACCGATCTCCAGGTCCCGGATGCGCTGCGCCACGTCGCCGTGACCGTGCGCCTGCCGGCGCCGGGCTTCGCCGAGATGCGGGCGCTGCTCGAGCGGCTCATCCGCGAGCACGCGGCGCGGATGCCGCTCAAGGTCGAGCTCACGCCGGAGGAGCGCACGCGGCTCGTGAACAACCTCGTGGGCCTGACCCTCGCCGAGGCCGAACGCGTCGTGACGCGGCTCATCATCGAGGACGGGGCGCTGCGCACGGCCGACGTGGTGCGCGCCGCGACGGCGAAGCGGCAGGCGGTCGAGCAAGGCGGCCTGCTCGAGTACCATCCGGCGGACAGCGGGCTGCGCGACGTCGCGGGCCTGGCCGGGCTCAAGGGGTGGCTCGCGCGCCGGCGCGCCGTGGTCGCCGATCCCGTGCGCGCGCATGAGTTCGGGCTCGGCTTCCCGCGCGGGGTGCTGCTCCTGGGCGTCCCCGGCTGCGGCAAGTCGCTGGCGGCGAAGGCGGTGGCCGGCGAGTGGGGGCTGCCGCTGCTCAAGCTCGATCCCGCGAACCTGTTCGACAAGTACGTCGGCGACTCCGAGAAGAACTTCAAGCGCGCGATGCGCACCGCCGAGCGGCTGGCGCCGATCGTGCTCTGGATCGACGAGCTCGAGAAGGCGTTCGCGCGCGGCAGCGAGGAGGACGGCGGCGTCTCGCGCCGCGTGTTCGGGACCTTCCTCTCGTGGCTGCAGGAGCGCACCGGCGACGTCTTCGTGACGGCGACGGCGAACGAGATCGCGGCGCTGCCGCCCGAGTTCATCCGGAAGGGCCGGTTCGACGAGGTGTTCTTCGTGGACCTCCCCGACGTGGCGGCGCGCGCGGAGGTGCTGCGGATCCACCTGCGCAAGCGCCGGCAGGACCCGGCGGCGATCGACGTGGAGCTCCTCGCGCGGGAGAGCGAGGGGTTCAGCGGCGCGGAGCTGGAGCAGGCGGTGGTGGCGGCGCTCTACGGCGCGTTCGCGACGCGGCTCCCGCTCGACACGGCGATGCTCCGGCATGAGCTGCAGGCCACGCGCCCGCTCTCGGGGACGATGCGTGAGCGGATCGCCGAACTCCGGTCGTGGGCGGCCGACCGCACCGTCCCGGCGGACTGAGACGGTCCGTTCCGCCGTCGGAGCGGGCCGGCCCTTCGAACCCCGGGCGCACCCGCCCTGTCGAATCCCCCGGGGTCGGGATATCGTAGAGCCGTCGCCAGCCGACCCCTGGCCTCAACCCCTGACCGGAGTCCCCACCGATGCGCCTGCGCACCGCCGCCGTCGCCCTCGCCCTCGTGGCCGGGGCCTGCAAGACCACCAGCAGCACCTCCACGCAGATCACCGGCACGCCGCGCCTCGAGCCGGCGCCGGCGGCCGCTGCGCCCGCGCCGGCCCCCGCGCCCGCGGCCACGTCGCCGGCCGGCAAGTGGACCGTCGGCCTCACCGCCCAGGGCCAGATGATGGAGGTCACCCTCGAGCTCGTGAAGCTCGGCGACGGCACGTGGGCCGGCTCGATCGGCACCTCGCAGTTCGGGACCATCCCGCTCTCGAAGGTCACCGTCGAGGGCACCAAGATGACCGCGACCTTCCCGGTCCCGACCGGCGACATGGGCTCGATGACCCTCACCTTCACCGGCGACAACGCCGAGGGCGAGTGGTCCATGCCGGGCGACGGCTCGAAGGTGAGCGGCAAGCGCAACCGCTGACGCGCACCGTGGATGTGGCGAGGCCCCGGGATCCGCGGATCCCGGGGCCTCGGCCGTTCGTGCGGATGGCGTGACCGGCGTGCGGGGCTAGAGCGCGCCGATGCGCGCGTCGAGCCAGGCCCAGCGCGCGTCGAGCCAGCTGCGCAGGCGGGCCACCTCCGCCGCGTAGTCGGCGTCGGTGAAGGTCGGCTGGGCGGGCGCGGCGCGCAGCGCCGGGGCCCGCCAGAGCGCGGCCCCGGCGAACGGCTCCGCGCGCAGCTGCGGCGCCGGGCCGTACGGCGCCCAGAGCGCGTGCGTGCGCCGCTGCGAGAGCTGCAGCTGCGCGGTGTACGCGGTGAGGAAGGCGTCGAACTCCGCCCGGTGCGACCGCAGCACCGCCCAGCGCTCCTGCATCAACGCGACGAACGCGCGGTCCTCGAGCAGCCGCGGCAGGTACCCGCTGACGAGGATCTTGAAGCCCTCGGGGCCGCCGTCATACGGATAGTTGCCGAACGCGAGGTCGAAGTCCCACACCGGCCCGAAGGTGATGCGGCCGGACGCGCCCTTGTACGCGTACACGCCGAACGAGAACGCGGCGTCGTTGTTCTTGGTCAGCTCCATCACGAGCCACCAGTCCACGAGCGAGCGGGCGTCGAGCCGGCGCGCGTAGCCGAGGTCGGGATCGGCGAAGTCGGGGCCGTAGAGCGCATCCTCGAACGCGACGAGCTCCTGCCGCACCGCGTCCACCTGCGCCGGCGTCGGCGGGTCGGGCGCCTTGAACGTCCAGACGGACGGGATGGTGTCGCCGTGGCCGACGGTGGTGTACTCGTGGATCGCGGGCGTCTCGAACCAGGTCTCGTCCGGATCCACGCGGCGGATGTCATTGAGCTCGAGGAACCAGCCGCCCGGCGCCATCGGCACGCGGAACGTCCCCGTCTCCACCTGGTCGCAGAGCTGGTAGGCGCCCTGGTGCACACCGTTGAGGAACAGCTCCACCGGCGCGCAGCGCGGCGTGAACGCCATCCCGAGCGCGGCGGAGAACTGCAGGGCGAGCGCGTTGCGAGCGAGGGACTGGTCCCAGTAGTTCGCGAGCAGCACCCAGTCGCGCTCGGCGGGGAAGCCGAGGACGGTGCGGGCGGACGCGAGCTTGAGGCGGTAGGGCTTCTTGGGCGCCGACCAGGTGGAGTTGCCGCGCCCGCGGACCTGCGTCGCGACGGCGAACGACCACTCGGGATGCGCCTTGCCGCCGTCCACGCGCAGCGAGCCCTGGACGTAGTTCTCGCGATCGAGGATCGGGGCGTTGTCCACCGTCGAGAGCCAGAGCACCGGCAGCCCGGTGAAGACGGTGACCGAGACGACGTAGGTCCGGCGCGTGCCGTCGGGGGCGGTGACGACGTACGTGCGGTCCCGGGTGAAGTCGGCCGCGTCCACGCCGCTGCGCTGTGGTACGCCGTCGAGGGTCACGGTCACCCCGTCTGGCACGGTGAAGCTGGGGACGAGGGAGTCCACGGCGGTGCCGGGCGGCACGATGACCCGGATGGTGTCGCCGCTGACGGTGCCGACGAGGTCCTCGGCGAGCGAGGGGTCGTGGGCGCGCTGGAAGGCGAAGCCGGCGAGGGTCGGGTCGGCGTCCACCGGACCGGCGGGCGCGTCCGCGCCGCCGCACGCCGCCGTGAGGGCGGCGGCGGCCGTGACGGCCAGGGCGGCGAGGCGGCGGAGGCGCGCGGTCATGTCCCCGGAAGGTGGCAATCGGGGTGCCATCCCGTCGCGGTGGCCGTCACGCCGTGACGGGCTCCTCGCCGGGGTTGATGAACAGGTCCTTCTCGATCTCGTGCTGGGTGTCGTGCAGCTCCCTGTACCGGCCCCCGAGCGCCATCAGCTCGCGGTGGGTGCCGCGCTCGCGGATCTCGCCGCCCTCGAGCACGAGGATCTGGTCGGCGGAGCGGATGGTGGAGAGGCGGTGGGCGATGACGAAGGTGGTGCGCCCGGTGCGGAGGGCCTTCAGTGCCTCGCGGATCTCGCGCTCGCTCTCGGAGTCGAGCGAGCTCGTGGCCTCGTCGAGGAGGAGGACCTGCGGGTCGGCGAGGATCGCGCGGGCGATGGCGACACGCTGGCGCTGGCCGCCGGAGAGCTTCACGCCGCGCTCGCCGACGATGGTGTCGTAGCCGTCGGGGAAGCCGGTGACGAACTCGTCGCAGTTGGCGATGCGGGCCGCCTCGCGCACCTCGGCGAACGACGCGCCCGGCTTGGAGAAGGCGATGTTGTCGGCGATGGTGCCGTCGAAGAGGAAGTTGTCCTGCAGCACGACGCCGAGGGTGGCGCGGTAGTCGCGCAGCTTGAGCGCGGCGAGGTCCTGGCCGCCGATGGTGACGCGGCCGCGCTGCGGGCGGTTGAAGGCCAGGATGAGCGAGATCAGGGTGCTCTTCCCCGAGCCCGACGACCCGACGAGCGCGGTGGTGGTGCCCGCCTTCGCGGTGAAGGTGACGTCCTTCAGCACCGGGATCCCCTCGCGGTACTCGAACCAGACGTGCTCGAACGCCACGTCGCCGTCGGCGCGCTCGAGGAGGTGGCGGGCGGCGTCGTCCTCGTCCTCGGTGGGGGTCGCGAAGATCTCGCGGATGCGGTCGAGCCCGGCGAAGGCCTCGGTGATCTGCGTGCCGATGCTCGCCATCTGCACGACGGGGAACGAGACGAGACCGACGAAGAAGATGTAGCTGACGAGGTCGCCGAGGGTCATCCGCCCCTCGGCGACGGCCTTCCCGCCGACGGTGAGGATCAGGACGCCCACCGCGCCGATGATGACCGTGCTCACGGCGGTGACGGCGCTGGTGCCGGTGATGGTGCTCGCGATGTTCCGGAAGAGGCGGTGCGCGCCCTTGGTGAAGACGATCTCCTCGCGCTTCTCGGCCGTGTAGACCTTGACCACGCGGGCGCCGCCCATCGCCTGCCCCAGCCGGCCGGAGACCTCGGCCTGGATCTTCGAGCGGTCGCGGAAGACCGGGCGCAGCTTGGCGAACGCGTACGCCATGATGCCGCCGAACACGGCGAGCAGCACGAGCGTGAGTGCGGTGAGGAGCCAGTTCAGGAAGAAGAGGTAGCCGAGGGCGAGCGTCGCGGTGAGCACGCCGCCGAGGAGCTGGATGATGCCGGTGCCGATGAGGTTGCGGATGCCCTCGGCGTCGTTCATCACGCGGTTGATCAGCACGCCGCTCTGGGTGGCGTCGAAGAAGCTCACCGGGAGGCGCAGCACGCGGGCCTGCACGCGGCGGCGGAGCTCGGTGATCGCGCGCTGGGCGGCGACCGAGATCACCTGGGAGAGCGTGAACGAGCTCGCCGCCTGCAGCAGCGTGGCGACCCCGACGGCGATCGCGATCGGCGTGAGCAGGTCGAGGCGCTGCTTCCCGAGGACCTCGTCGATGATGTACTTGGTCGAGCCGGGGAGCACGAGGCCGGCGAAGCGGTTGACCAGCATCAGGGCGAGGCCGATCGCGAGCGAGCGGCGGTGGGCCCACATCAGCTTCCGCGTCTCGGCCCACGCGGCCTTGTAGTCGGTCTTCTTCTTGGGGGCCGCGGCCGCCGCGGCGGCGCCGGGCGCCGGACGGGCGGGACCGGTCACAGGAGGCTCCCGCGCTCGAGGAGGATCGCGCCGGGGTCGTCGCTGATGATGCCCGCCACGCCCGCCGCCCAGAGCGCGCGGGCGGTGGCGCGGTCATTGACGGTCCAGACGTGGGTGGGGCCGCCGGCGGCGCGCATCATGCGCGCGAACCGCGTGACGGGGAGCGGGAGGCCGCGGAAGGCGCGAGGGATGCACATGGCTTGGAAGGGCAGGGGCGCGTGCCGCAGGCCGAGGACCGCGGGCAGGTAGAGGCGCGAGAGGGCCGTGGTGGCGCCGGCGACGGGGATCCCCGCCTCGGCGAAGGGGCGGAGGGCGTCGTCGTGGAAGGAGCCGATGAGGACGCGTCCGGTCGCGCCCAGGCGGTCGAGCAGCCGGAGGGTGGGGCCGGCCGTCTCGACGGTCTTGATCTCGAGGATGCAGGGCAGGGCCGGATGGGCGCGGAGGACCTCCTCGAGCGTCGGCACGCCGATCCCCTGGCCGCGATATGGCGTCGTGCGCCCGCCGTCGCGCGAGAAGCGCGCCCCGGCGTCCACGCGGGCGAGCGCGTCCGCGGTGCGCTCGCGGACCGGGCCGCGCGCATCGGTCGTCCGGTCGAGGGTCGGGTCGTGGATGACCACCGGGACCCCGTCGCGCGAGAGGTGCAGGTCGAACTCGAGGGCGTCCACCCCGAGGGCGGCGGCCTGCGCGAACGAGACGAGCGTGTCCTCGGGGGCGTGCGCCCGGTTGCCGCGGTGGCCGATGACCGGGCGACGGGAGGGATCGAGGAGCGGCAACACCCCGGGAAAACTAACGCGGCGGGATGGGCCCGAAGGCCCACCCCGCCGCGACCGTCCGTCCGTCCGCCTTAGAAGGTGTACTGCAGGCGGGTCGTGAGCAGGCGCCCGACCTCCGGCACGCCGATGAACGACGCGACGCGGTTGTCGAGGAGGTTCTGGACGTTGACCGACCAGCGGACGTTCTGGGCGAGCGGCAGCTTCATCGAGTAGCCGGCATCGACGAACCAGTTCACCGGCACCGAGTCGTACCGGAGCGGCGTGCTCTGGTTGTAGCTGTTGTAGACGCCCGAGTTGACCGGGAAGGCATCGGCGTAGCGGGTGCGGAACTCGGCCGAGCGGCTGTTGGCCTGGTCCTCCCAGCGGAAGGTGAGCGACGCGCGGTTCTTCGCGGCGTTCGCCGTCAGCGGGTTGGTGATGCTCGCGCCCGCCGCCTTCTCGAAGACGTTGCGGTTCAGGTTCGAGTAGGTCGCCGAGATCGTGAACATGTCGTTCAGGAGGTAGTCGGCGGCGAGGTCGATGCCGCGGACGTCCACCTGACCCACCGCGTTCTGGTAGGTGAAGACGAGGTAGTTCTTGTCGTACAGCGGGCTGTCGAAGTTCAGCAGGCCGCCGGGGAGCTGGGCGAGCTGCGTGACCCAGCCGGTGATGACGGTGTTGACGGCGGGCGCCGGGACGCCGTTGGCGACGAGGGTCGGGCCCATCGCGGTGCCGAGGTACGAGCCGAGGGTCGTCGGGTCGAGGAAGACCGCGTCATCGAGGTTGACGACCTGGGTGGTCGGGTCGGCCGGGCGGATCTGGTACCAGAAGTCCACCGCGAGGCGGAGCTTGTTGGAGAAGACGCCCTTGTAGCCGATCTCCCAGGTGTTGGAGAAGTTCGCGCCGAGCGGCGAGAGGTCCACCGGGTTGGTCCACGGCACGATCGGGTTGCCGGCCGCGCCGAGGTTGCGGAGGACGCCGCGGACCTGGGCGTTGGTCGGCGTCAGGCCCTGGAGCGCCGCCCGCACGGCGGCGATCTGCGTCGAGTTGAGGCCGAGGGCCGAGAGACCGCCGGCGAGCGCCGGGGCGAAGGTCGCCATGATGCCCGGGACCATCGAGGCACCCTGGGCCGAGACCGGGTTGGCGCCGGTGAACGGCGACCGCATGCAGAGGCCGCCGTTGACGGCGGCGTCGCAGCTGCGGTCATAGCGCCAGCCTTCCTTCGGGCGGTTGCCGAAGATCTGCACGTCGGTGTTGCCGATCGCCGGGCCGAGGGCGACGCGCTGGCCCGAGAACTGGTCGAGGAAGAACGAGAACGACGCCGGCGAGTTGAAGGCGCGGTTGTACGTCAGGCGCCAGTTCTGCGTGTCGGTCTGCTTGAAGACGAAGGCGAAGCGGGGCGAGAACTGCGCGCCCTCGATGCGGGAGTTCTGGTCGCCGCGGACGGCGCCGGTGAAGTCCACGCGGTCGGTGATGGGGTGCGTCATCTGCAGGTAGGCGCCCGTCTCGACGATCTGGTCGTCGTCCTCGTTGCGGCCCATGATCGTGCCGGCCGTCTGCGGGGTCGTCTGGATGTAGTCGAGGCCGGCGGTGTACTTGCCGCCGCGCCAGTCGAAGCCCTGCTGCAGCTGCCCGACGAGCACCGTGGACTGGTCGACCACGGGGATGCCGGTGCGGAGGTAGAAGGTGCCGTTGTCGTCGAGGGCCGTCGAGTTGCCGGCGTCCGACGCGTTGTAGAAGACCTGCGCGAAGAACTTCTTGTGGCGGAAGCGCTGCTGGAGGTTGGTGTAGCTCCAGTTCTTCACCTGCGCCGCGCCGAAGGTCGTCGTGATCTCGAGCGCCGAGCCGATCTGGGAGTAGCCGATCGTCGTGATGGCCTCGGTGTTCTCGCTCGGGCGGTAGTCGAGGCGGGCCTCGGCCGAGGTCTTCGTCAGGTCGTAGTTGCGGGTCTTCGGGACGAACTGGCGGGACGCCGGGACGCGCGGGTCGACGGCGCCGGTCGAGGTGACGCCCCAGACCGCGTAGCGGGCGCGCTGCTCGGGGGTCGCCGTCGTGCCGAGGGCGATCTCGTTCGGGTCGGTGTACTCCCAGTCATGCGCCGTGAAGTACTCGCCGGAGAGCTTGTAGCCGAACTTCTCGTTGCCGAAGGTGCCGGCGTGGCGGAGGCCGACGCGCGCGAGCGAGCGCTCTCCGCCGTCGAGGGTGATCGAGGTCCCCTTGGAGGTGAAGGGGGACTTGGTGATCACGTGGAGCACGCCCGCGCCCGAGTTCGGGCCGTAGAGCGCCGAGGCCGGGCCCTGGAGGACCTCGATGCGGTCGATGTCCTCGCCGGTGCCGGTGAAGAGGAAGGGCACGTTCACGCGCAGCGACGGGACGCCCGCGAAGCGGTAGTCCTGCAGCATGAGCATGGACGTCGAGAAGGCGTTGTTGAAGCCGCGCGAGACGATGTTCGCCTGCACGATGCCGCCGTTCGAGATCGCCAGGCCCGGCTGGGCCTTGATGTGGTCGGTCACCGAGACCGCCGGGCGCTCCGCGATGCGGTCGGCCGAGACCACCGAGATCGCGTTCGGCGAGTCGAGCACCTTCTCGGGCTCGGCGCCGCGCGTCGCGGTCGTCACCACCTGGTTGAGCTGGGCGGCCAGCTCGCTGAGCATGACGTTCACCGTCGCCGTGCCGCCGGCCGCCACCTGGACTCCCTCGGTGCGCTTGGCGGCGTAGCCAATGCGGGTCACGAGGACGGTGTAGGTGCCCGCGGGCACGTTCGCGATGCGGAAGGAGCCGTCCTCACCCGTCTGGGTCGCCCCGACGCGGCTGGCACCCGACAGCACCGAGACCTGCGCCGCGCTGATCGCGGCGCCGCCATCGGCCTGGGTCACCTTGCCGGCGACGGTCCCCCCCTGGGCGTCGGCGGCACCCGCGACGGCCAGGAAGCCGAAGGTCGCGAGCGCCTTGCTGACGAAACGGAATCGCATTGAGAGCCACCTCAGTGTGCTTGGGTGTTTGGAGCCGCGGTCGGCGCGGTCCCTCCGGTCGTCCGTGACCTTGGTCACCGGACGCCCGGACCGCGTCAAATGTCCCGTCCCTCAGGGGCTACGTCAATAGATGGCGACCCCTTGCCCTGGCGGGGGGGACCGGGGGTCCCGGACGGCTCAGCGGACGCCGATGACCTTGTGGGTCTGGACCGAGAGCCGCCACGCGGGGTGGGCGAGGCAGTAGGCCACGGCGGCGGCGGTGTTGGCCGCCAGCGCCGGCCCGTCCATCGGCTGCAGGAGCCGGTGGCGGAAGTCGAGCCCGGCGAAGCGCTCCGGAGGGGCCTGGGGCTGGGGGTAGACCAGCTTCAGCTCGTCCCCGCCGGAAACGGCGAGCGGGGCGTCGGCCTTGGGGCTGACGCAGACCCAGTCGAGGCCCCGCGGCAGCGGCTGGGTCCCGTTCGTCTCGACGGCCACCTCGAACCCGCGGGCGTGGAGCGCCGCGATCGCCGGTTCGTCGAGCTGGAGCAGGGGCTCCCCGCCGGTGCAGACCACGAACCGCCGTCCGCCACCGGCGTCGGGCCAGCGGGCCGCCACGGCCTCGGCGAGTGCCTCGGGGCTCGCGAACCGCCCGCCGTCCGGCCCCACCCCCACGAAGTCCGTGTCGCAGAAGGTGCAGGTCGCGCTCGCCCGGTCCTGCTCCCGGCCCGACCAGAGGTTGCAGCCCGCGAAGCGGCAGAAGACGGCCGGGCGGCCGGCGTGGACGCCCTCGCCCTGCAGCGTGTAGAAGATCTCCTTGACGGTGTACACGGCGATGCGGGCGGGCGTCAGGCGGGAGAGGGACGGGGGGCGCCGGCACCCCGGCGCCCCCCGGCGGAATCTAGCGGCCCAGCTCCGCGAAGCCCTTCGCCCGAAGGACGCAGGCATCGCAGTGGCCGCAGGGACGCCCGTCCGCGTCCGGGTCGTAGCAGCTGATCGTCCGGTCGTAGTCGACGCCCAGCGCGAGGCCGGTCCGGATGATGTCGGCCTTGGAGAGCGCGATGAGCGGCGTGAGGATCCGCGTCCGCACGGTCCCCTCCACCCCGGCCTTCGTGGCGAGGTTGGCCATCCGCTCGAATGCCGCGATGTACTCGGGGCGACAGTCGGGGTACCCGCTGTAGTCCAGCGCATTGACGCCGATCAGCAGGTCGGCGGCCCCGAGGACCTCGGCCCAGGCGAGCGCGAAGCTCAGGAAGATCGTGTTGCGGGCGGGGACGTAGGTGACCGGGATCCCCTCGCCCATCGCGGCGGCGTCGCGGTCCTTCGGGACGGCGAGGTCGGTCGTGAGCGCGGAGCCGCCGAAGAGCCGGAGGTCGATGTCGGCGACGACGTGCCGCGCGACGCGCCAGTCGGCGGCGAGCGCGCGGGCGCGCTCGATCTCGATGCCGTGCCGCTGCCCATATCGGAAGGTGAGGGCGTTGACGGCGTACCCGGCCCGCGTCGCGAGGGCGAGGACGGTGGCCGAGTCGAGGCCGCCGCTGAGCAGCAGGACCGCCGGCGTGCCGGCGGCGACGGGGGCGAGCGTGCCGAGCGGCATGCTAGGCCGTCCGCAGCCCGGCGACGATCTCCTTCAGCCGCACCGAGCCCTGCAGCAGTGCCATGGACGCGCCCGACATCTCCTCGCACGCGGCTGACTGTTCCTCGGTGGAGGCCGAGACCTGCTCGGCGGCCGCGGCGTGCCCCTCGGCGGTGCGCGCGGCGGAGGAGATGTTCGCGCTCGCGTCGTTGACGGCGCGGACATTGGCGCCCGCGATGTCGCCGAGCGACTCGGCGGCGGCGCGCGTCTGCTCGGCGGCGCCGCCGATGGTCTCGAGCGCGGTGTCGATGTTCGCCGAGACCTGCTCGATCTCGGCCACGCGGCTGGCGCCGGTCTCCATCGCGCTGGTGGTGGTGCCCACGCGGCGCGTCACGACCGCGGTGAGCTGCACGACGTCGTCCGCGGCCTGCTGGGCCTGGTCGGCGAGCTTGCGGACCTCGTCGGCGACGACGGCGAAGCCGCGACCGGCGACGCCGGCGCGGGCCGCCTCGATCGCGGCATTGAGCGAGAGGAGGTTCGTCTGCTCGGCGATCCGGCTCACGATGCCGACGAACCGGTTGATGCTCTCGGCCGTGGCGGTGAGCTCGCGCACCTCGCCGGCGGCGCGGTCCACCGACTGGCGGATCTCGATGAGGAGGTCGCGGGCCCGCACGATCTCGGCGCGCTTGTCGCGCGCGACGCGCTCGATCTCGGCCGAGAGGTCGGAGACCTCGTCGGCGCCGGCGCGGACCTCGTGGGCGCGCTCGCGGACGGTCTGCAGCGTGCCCTCGGCGGCGCGCAGCGCCGAGACCTGCTGCTCGGCGCCCTCGGTGACCTCGGACATCGCGGAGGCGGTCTGCGTGGCGGCGAGCGAGATCTGCTCGGCCGCCGAGGTGAGCTGGTGGGCCGAGGTCGCGACCTCCTCCGAGGTGGACGAGGCGACGACGGCGACGCGGGAGAGCGAGGCCGCGGTGCCGTTCATCGCGTCGGCGAGTTCCTGGAACTCCTCGGGGAGCTCGCCGTCGGTGCGGATGTCGAGCCGGCCCTCGCTGAGGTGCCGCGCGTGGGCGAGGAGCATCGCGAGCGGGCCGCGGATGCGCTGCACCGTGCTCGCGAAGGTGATGATGCCGGCGATCATCGCGCCGATGATGACGGCGAGCAGGAAGTTCTTGCGCTGCCGCGCGGCCTCCTGGAGCTGGCGCGTGTCGCGGGCGACCTGGGCGCTGCGCATCTCGCCGAGGCGGGCGACATCGGCGGTGAGCTGGGCCTCGAGCTCGCGCACCGAGTCGGCGCGCGCCTGGGCGGCCTCGCCGCGGCCGAGGTCGCGGAGGAGCATCGCCTCGGTGAGGCCGACCTCGAGCGTGGCGAGGCGGGCGTCGATGCCGGCGATGAGCCCGAGCTCCGTGGAGGTGAGCCCGTCGCTCTCGTTGAGGAGCCGCAGGGCGCCATGGGCGGCCCAGCCGGCCTCGCGGAAGGTCGCGCGGTCCACCTCGGCGCCGCGGTCGAGATAGCGCACGCCGGCGCCGAGGGCGCGGGCGACGCTCGTGCGGAGGTCGGCGGAGAGGGCGGTCTCGCGCTGCACGCCGCCGAGGGCCGCGCCGATCTCGTCGCTGAACGCGCCGATGGTCGCGTAGCCGACGCCACCGGCGATGACGAGGAGGCCGACGAGGAGCGAGAAGCCGAAGATGAGGCGGCTGCGGATCGTCCGGAGGGAGAGGAGGCCGAGGAGGTTCATCGCCCGCCCTCCGCCACGGTGAGCCGCCCCGCCGCGATGCGGGTCATCGTGAACGACTTGCCGACCGGATCGCCGTTCGCGTCGAACGCGATCGGACCGGTGACGCCCGGGAAGGCGCCACGTTCGGCGCGCTGGGCGAGCCAGTCCCGGATGCGGGTGCGGTCGCGCCCGACGGCCTCGACCGCGGCCGCGAGCAGCTTGACCGCGTCGTAGGCGAGGGCGGCGTTGCCGTCGGGCTCCTCGCCGAAGCGCGCCGTGTAGGCCTGCACGAACCGCTGGGCCTCGGGGCGCGGGTCGAGCGCGGTGAAGGGGGCGCCCACATACGCGCCCTCGGCCGCCGCGGCGTCGGCGACGACCCCGGTCCAGCCGTCGCCGCCGAGCAGGTCGGCGGTGAGCTTGCGGCGCTTGGCCTCGCGCAGGATCGCCATCCCCGTCTGCTCGGTGCCGGCGACGAAGATGAGGTCCGGTGCGCGCGGCTGGAGCCACTCGAGGTGGAGCGCGCTGCGCGCGCCGTCGTAGTCGATCGGGTCGAGGCTGATCACTTCGCCGCCGAAGCTGCGGCGGAAGGCATCGGCGAGGCCGCGGCCGTAGGAATCGTTCTCGTACAGGATGGCCGCGCGCTTCTTGCCGAGGCGCTCGGCGAAGCGGGCGAGGTCCACGCCATTGGCCGAGTCACTGGAGATGACGCGGAAGGCCCAAGGCGAGATGCCGGTGAGGTCGGCCGAGGAGGCGGTGGTGGCGATGGCGGGGAGGTGGCCGTCGTAGACCTTCGCGGCGGCGAGCATGGCGCCGGAGGTGACGTGCCCGACCACCGCGCTGATGGCGGCGTCGTCCACGAAGCCCTGGGCGAGCATCGCGGCGCGGGTGCCGTCGCCGCTGTCGTCCTCGAAGCGCAGGGAGAGCGAGTCGCCGCCGATGCCGCCGGCGGCGTTGATCTCGGCCACCGCGAGTTCGGCGCCACGGCGATTGGCGGTGCCGAAGCCCTGCGTGAAGGGGCCGGCCATGCCGAACTGGACGGGGCCGCCGGCCCCGCCGCAGCCGAGGGCGGCGGCGAGGAGGGCGAGGGCGAGCGGGCGCGCGCTCGGCCCCGCGAGACGGCGGACGGCGCGGACGGGACTGGGGCGCTGCGGCCGGGGGGGCATCAGGGCCTCGGGGTCGCGGGTTGGTCCTTCAGGCGTTGGAGCGCCGCCCGCGCCTCGCGGCGCGGTGCATCGCTGAGGGCGTCGCCGTCCTGCCACCGGCGCGCGAACTCCTCCCACGCCGCGATGGCCTTGTCGCGCTCGCCGAGCTGCTCGTGGAGGCGCGCGCGCGCGGCGAAGGTCCGCACGTACACGGCGAAGCCCGGGTCCACGAGCGCGGTGGAGAACCGCACCGGGTGGATGGCCTCGTACTGCGCGATCGCCCCGCGCGTGTCGCCGAGCGCCGCGAGCACCTCGGCGCGCAGGGCGGTGCGCATGCCGGCCATGCCGAGGCGAGCCACACGCACCGAGTCGGCCGGGCTGAACCCGGCGGCGATCGCGCGCGCCTTCGCGGTGTCGCCGCGGGCGAGCGCCTCGGCGGCGTCGATCTCGGGGTAGGGCTGCTGCGGGACCAGCCCGCGCACGAGGCCGGAGAACACCGTGTCGCGCGTGACGAAGTAGCCCGCGTAGGCGAGCGGCGACGACCCGAAGCGGATGGGATCGTTCGGCGGCGCCGCGAGCGACGGACGGATGCCGGCGAGCAGCGCGCGGCGCTCGTCGGGGGTCAGGCTCCCGCGGACCGTGCCCCGCAGCGCGGGCACGACGAGATCGAGGAGCTGGCGGGAGGACACGCCGTTGGCGCCCGACGAGTCGGTGGCCATCCAGAGGGCCGCGACCCGGTCGATCGCCTCGCCGCTGCCGCTGGCTGCAGCGGCGTCGAGCCCCACCGCTAGCCAGCCGAAGCGGTCGGTCAACGGGAACCGGCGGATCGTCTCGGGGCGGGCCGCGCGCACCGCCGCCATGAGCTCGGGGACACCGCGCGGGTCGTCGATGAGCGTGCGGTAGACGCCGGCCCAGAACGGCCGCTCGGGGCCCTGGAAGGCGGGACGCGTGAGCGCGCGCTCGATGGCGGCGCCCGCGGAGTCCGCCTCGCCGGCGGCGATGAAGCCCGTGACGAGCTGCGTGTTGGGCGTGATGGCGTTCTCGTCGGCGCGGGCCCAGCCGCGGGCGAGGTCGAGCCCGATGCGCGCCGCGCGCCGGCTCCGCTCCGTGAGGCCGGCGCGCCCGCCGAACCGGCGCAGGGAGGCGCTGTCGGTGAGCACGCCGACCGAGTCGCCGTCGAGGACGAGCCCGGTGTTCGCGCTCGCCAGCTGCTGGTAGAGCTGGATCAGGTGCGAGTACGCCAGGTGGAAGGTCGAATCGAGGGCGAGCGTATGGTGGAAGGCGCGGAGCGCGCCCGTGATGCGCGCGGTGCTCTCGGCGATGGAGTCGCGCTGGAACTGCTCGTGGAAGAGCGCGTCGCCGAGGCCGTACCACGCCTCCGCGACCGCGGTGTCGCGGGCGATGAGCTCGCGGTAGATCGCCTGCGCGCGCCGGAGCTCGGTCCGCCCGTCCTTGCCGCCCATCTGCGCCGTGAGGCCGGCCGCGAGGGCGCCGTGACCGCGGACGAGGGCCTGCTCGCGGGGCGGGAGGCGGTCGGCGAGCTCGTTGGCGCGCGCCGTCACGGCGAGGTAGACCGGGCCGGCGGCGTCCGCCCAGCCGATCGCGAGCGCGCGCTTGTGCCAGGCGAGCGCGAACGACGAATCGGCGGCGATCGCGCGCTGGAAGAGCGAGTCGGCCTCGCGCATCCGCCAGCCGAAGAGGGCGCGGGTGCCCTCGAGGTACGCGCGGTAGGCGGTGATGGACGACGTGGTCGCGGCGGCGAGCTCGACGCTGCCGGTCGCGGCGCCGCCGGCGACGCCGAGCAGGTAGCGCGCGAGCCCGTCGAAGAGCGGACGCGGGTCGTCGGCGAGGCGGCCGGCGCGCGTCTCGGTGAGGAGCGGCTTCCCGCTCGCCACGTCATACAGGCGCGCGTCCACGCGGAGCGAGTCGCCGGCGGTGGTGATGGTGCCGGTCACGACCGTCCAGGCGCCCGCCCGGCGGGCGATCTCGAGCGCGCGGTCGAGGTCCACGCGCTTGTCCTCGAGCCCGGCGTCGCGCACGAGCACCATGGTGCGCTCGTAGTCGGCGACGGTGAGGTCGCGCCACTGCGAGAGCGCGAGCGTGAGCATGTTCACGGCGCCGTCGCGGAGCCACGCGACCTCGCGGTTCCCCGACTGCACCTCGAACGGCATGACGGCGTAGGAGCGGCGCGGGTCCACGCCGCGCGGCGGGCGGCCGCCGCGGCCGACCAGCAGCACGACGCCGGTGATCGCGAACGCGAGCACGCTCGCGGCGACCACCACGTACGCGCGGAAGCGCCCGGCCTTCGTCGCGGGCAGGCCCCAGCCGGTCGGCGCGGCCGCGCGCGCGCCGGTGGTGCCGCCCTGCGGCGTCCAGCCCATGCCGATGACGTCGGCCATCTCGCGGCCGGTGGCCCAGCGCGCCGCCCGGTCCTTCGCGAGCGCGCGGTCGATCGCGACGGCCACGCCCTCGGGGATCGCCGGCACGGCCTGGCTGATCGGCTGGGGCGTCTCGGTGAGGTGCTTCACCAGCATCGCCGCGACGTTGCCGGCATCCACGACCGGCTTGCCCGAGAACATCTCGTAGCCGACGAGGGCGAGCGCGTAGAGGTCGCTGCGGCCGTCGATCGTCTGCTCGCCGGTCGCCTGCTCCGGGCTCATGTAGCGCGGGCTGCCGAGGATCATCCCGGTGCCGGTCATCCGGCCGTCGCCCTCGAGCGCGCGGGCGACACCGAAGTCGGTCAGCATCGCCCGGCCGGTCTCGCGGTCGAGCAGGATGTTCTCCGGCTTCACGTCGCGGTGCACGATGCCGTTGGCATGCGCGTAGTCGAGCGCGAGCGCGAGCTCGTGCAGGATCCGCTCCCCCGCCACCGCGCCGACGCGGCCCTCGCGCGTGAGCAGGTCGCGGAGCGACTCGCCGGGCACGAGCTCCATCACGAAGTAGAGCAGTCCCCCGGCGTCGCCCGCGGTGTAGACGGCGACGATGTTCGGGTGCCGCAGCTTGGCGACGGTGCGCGCCTCCTGGAGGAAGCGGGCCTTGAGGTCGGGATTGGTCGCGACGTCGCCGAGCACGACCTTGATCGCCACGGGACGGTCGAGCGTGAGGTCGCGGGCGCGGTAGACGGCGCCCATGCCGCCGCGGCCGAGGACGCCCTCGAACGCGTACTGCGTGCCGAGGCGCGCCTGTAGCGCCTCGAGGATCGGGTCAGGGCCGGTGGGGGCGTTCACCCGTGCGCCTGGCCGGCGCCCGCGCCGCGCCGCCCCTTCGCCGCCGGCTGCTGCTGCGTGAGGCAGTGCAGCGTGCCGAGCCCCCAGACGAGGTCCACCGCGTGGATGCCGACCACCTGCCGGTCGGGCATCAGCTCGGCGAGGGTGTTCAGCGCGACGCGGTCGTTCGGGTCGTTGAAGGTCGGCACGAGGACGACGCCGTTCGCGATGTAGAAGTTCGCGTAGCTGGCGGGGAGCCGCGTGCCGTCCATCACCACGGCGCGCGGATACGGGAGCGTGACGACCCGGATGGGCTCGCCGCGGGCGTCGGTCGCCCCGGCGAGGCGGCGGAGGTTGTCCGCGGAGCGGGCGTGGTTCTCGTCCGCCGGATCCTCCTCGTGCGCGAGCACGAGCACGCCGGGCGCGACGAAGCGCGCGATGTCGTCCACGTGGCCGTGCGTGTCGTCGCCGACGCACCCCTCGCCGAGCCAGATGGTCCGGGTGCAGCCCAGCGTCTCGGCGAAGGTGCGCTCGTAGTCGGCGCGGGTGAAGCCGGGGTTCCGCACCTGCACGTCGGTGAGGAGCCACTCCTCGGTCACGAGGATGGTGCCGCGCCCGTCGGTCTCGATGCCGCCGCCCTCGAGGATCACGCGGCCCGCGCCGTCGTGGCGCATCGGCTGGTCCACCGCGAGGCCGGTGTGCGCCCCGACGAACGCGCCGACGCGGGCGTCGTGGGCGTGGTTGTCGTACTTGGCCCACGCGTTGAAGCCCCAGTGCACGAGGCGCACGCTGCCGTCGGCCGCGTGCACGCCGGTGGGCCCGGAGTCGCGGAGCCACACGCGGTCGGTGGGGCACTGGTGCAGGTGGATGCGCGACTGCCGTACCTCGTGCATCCGCAGGCAGTGCCACGCCTGCTCCTCCACGGCGTCGTCGTGGACGAGGATGTGCACGCGCTCGTGCTCGGCGAGCACGCGCGCGATCTCGGCGTAGACCCACGGGAGGGGGCCGAACTTGCCCGGCCAATCGGGCTCGTGGTGCGGCCACGCGATCCAGGTCGCGTCGTGCCGCTCCCACTCGGCGGGCCAGCGGACGCCGCCGCTCACGCCGGCCCCGCGCCGCGGCCGCTCACGAGCCGATCCACCGGTTGGTGATCGGGCCGTACGCGTCGATGCGGCGGTCGCGCAGGAAGGGCCAGTTGCGCCGCGTGTACTCGATGAGCGCCGGGTCGCAGGTGGCGATCAGCGTCGCCTCGCCCGTCTCCGCCTGCGCGAGGTAGCGGCCGTACGGGTCCACGATCATCGAGTGCCCGAAGAACTCGATCCCGTCGGTCCCCGCCTCCGGCTCGAAGCCGGCGCGGTTGGGCGACGCCACGAAGACGCCGTTCGCGATCGCGTGCGCGCGCTGCGCCGTGCGCCAGGCGTCCACCTGCGCGGCGCCCCACTCCGCCTTCTCCGCGGGATGCCAGCCGATCGCGGTCGGGTAGAAGAGGATGTCCGCGCCGAGGAGCGCCGTGATGCGCGCGCCCTCCGGGTACCACTGGTCCCAGCAGATCAGCACGCCGATCGTCGCGTAGCGGGTCTTCCACACCATGAAGCCGCCGGCCTCGCCATCCGGCCCGCGCGCGCCCTTCGGCTGCGGCGGGTGCGACGCGTCGCCGGGCGCGAAGTAGTACTTCTCCTCGAAGAGCGGGTCGTGCGGGATGTGCATCTTGCGGTACACGCCGAGCAGCGCGCCGTCGGCGTCGATCACCGCCGCACTGTTGCGGTAGACGCCGGGCGCCTGCCGCTCGTAGAGCGGCACGACGAGGACGACCGCGAGCTCCCGGGCGACGGTCTGCAGCCGCTCGATGGTCGGGCCCGGCACGGGCTCGGCGAGGTCGAAGCGGGACGCGTCGAGCTTCTTGCAGAAGTACGGCGCGTTGAACAGCTCCTTGAGGCAGATGACCTGCGCGCCCCTGGCGGCGGCGTCACGGATCCGGCGCTCGGTGGCGACCAGCGTCGCGGCAGCCGTCGGCTCGACGCCATCCTGGATGATGGCGACGGTGAAAGGGGCCCGATTGTGCATGCGCGAAATCTCGCGACCTCACGGGCGCACCGCCACCACGAGATCCATCACGTTGGTGCCGGTGATGCGCGGCGGGACGATGGCGCCGGCCGCGTCGAGCGCGGCGAAGGCGTCGCAGCGCCGCAGCGAGCGCCCGGGCTGGCCGCCCGCCGCCTCGCTCGCGCGCCAGGTCGTGCCCGAGACGAGCGCGCCGGCGGCGCGCGCCGGGCCATCCTGGCCGTCAGTGCCGACCGCCAGCACCCACCCGCCGCCGAGCCCGAGGTCGTCGAGCGTCTCCGCCGCGCTCAGGGCGAGCTGCTGGCACCGTCCGCCGAGCCCGTGGTCCGCGGGGAGATGCACGGTCGTCTCGCCCCCCCACGCGAGGAGCGCCCCGCGGGGCGCGCGGGCGAGCGCGTGGGCCACCACGCGCCCTGCGGCCGTCGCATCCCCCTGCAGCGGCGTGTGCGACAGCAGCACGGGGGCGTAGCCGGCCGCCGTCGCCTCCGCGGCGACCGCCTCGACCGCGGCGGCGTTGCCGACGACGAACGGAGGCTCGACCCTCGCGAAGGCCGCGTGCCCGGGCTTCGGCGTCTCGGCCACCTGTCCCGCGCGCATCGCGCCGAGGGTCGCGGCGACCGAGAGCGGGATGCGCGTCGCGACGCCGGCCTCGCGCAGGATCCGTTCGACGTGCGCGGCCTCGAGCCGGTCCGGCGAGACCGGCCCCGAGCCGATCATCGCCGGGTCCTCGTTCGGCACGTCGGCGAGCAGGATCGGGAGGATCCGCGCGCCGGGCATCGCCTCCGCGAGACGGCCGGCCCCCCAGCGCGCGAAGCGCTTCCGCACCGCATTGATGCGCGTGATCGGCACGCCGGCGCCGAGCAGCAGGGCCCCGAGCGCCGCGAGATCCTCGGCACGCACGCCGGCGATGGGGGCACCGACCAGGCTCGATGTGCCGCCGGAGACGAGCACGAGCACGACGTCGTCGCGGCCGATGCGCTCGACGAGCGCGCCGAGCCGGTCGGCCGCCCGCGCCGAGCGGGCGCCGGGCACCGGGTGGTCGCCGACGAGCCACTCGAGGCGCGGATCGCCGCCGGCCTCCGCGGCCCCGATGACGACACCGCCCGCGAGCGGCCGCCGCTCCGCATCCAGGAAGGCGATGGCCGCGCCAGCCATCGCCGGCGCGGCCTTGCCGAGGGCCACGATCCAGTGCGGCCGGTCGCGGTCGGGTTCGAGCGCGACCTCGTGGGCCGCGAACCCGTCGCGGACGACCCGGGCCGGGTCGGCGGCGCGCAGCGCCGCCTCGTAGCAGGCCCGGAGCGTCGCGACGGCGTCGGCGGGCATCAGCCGCCGCGCGCCTTCTTCACCGCGGCGGTGAGCGCGACGTAGGAGTCCTCGGACAGCTCGGCGAACGGCCGCATCACGTGCTGGATGCGCCCATCCGGGCCGACCACGAAGAGTACGCGCCGCATCAGCTTCTGCCCGTTGCGCTCGACGCCGACGCCGTAGGGCGTGCCGGTCACGCCGTTGACGTCGCTGACGAAGGTGACGGGGAAACCCTCCTCCTTCGCCCAGTTGGCGAGGGTCGTGTCGGCGTCGGTGCTCACCGCGAGGACCGTGACGCCGTTGCCGCCGTTGAAGAGCTCGGCGTAGCGGTCGCGGTAGGCCTTCATCTGCGCGGTGCACCCGGAGGTGCGGGCGCGCGGGAAGAAGGCGATGACGACGGTGCGACCGCGCAGGCTCGAGAGCGTGACCGGGGCGCCGGTCCCGCCACGGGTGGCGGTGGGGAGGGTGAAGTCGGGGGCCATCTCGCCGACCTGCGGCCCGATCGGGCCGGCGGGCGCGGCGGCCGCGGCGCCCGCCGGCTGCTGCGCGGCAAGCGGGAGCGCGGCGAGGGCGACGCACGCGAGGCCGCGCGCGATCGCGCGGACGGGAACGACGGACGGATGGTGCATCGGGATCCTCAGGGAGCGGCGAGCGCCTTCTTCACGGCGTCGCCGAGTTCGGTGTAGGCATCGGCGGAGAGCTCGCGGAACGGCCGCATCACGTGCGCCACGCGCCCGTCGCGTCCGACCACGAACAGCACCCGCCGGTACATGTTGATCGCGGGGTACTTCACGTCGTACAGCCGGCCGGTGACGCCGCCGGGGTCGGAGACGAAGGTCACGGGGAACCGCGCCTCGGCCGCCCACGACTGCTGGTCCTCGACGGCATCGGTGCTCACCGCGAGCACCGTGACGCCCTGGCCGTTGTTGAAGAGCGTGGCGTACTGATCACGGTACGCCTCCATCTGGACCGTTCAGCCCTTGGTCCGGCTCTTCGGGAAGAAGGCGATCACCACGACCTGTCCCTTGTAGTCGGCAAGGCGGATCGGGCGGGTGATGGCGCCGGCCTGCGTGCTGGCCGGGAGGGTGAAATCGGGCGCGAGATCGCCGACCTTGGGGCCGCCCTCGGCGGCCTCCTGGGCGCGGGCGGGGGCGGCGAGCGCGAGGAGCGCGGCAGCCGCGAGCAGTCGAGGGAAGGGTCGCATCCGGGGAAGTTGGGGCGGGAGGGAGATGACCGCCAGCGTTGGTCCAACCCGTGAGACGGATGTTGGGTTCCGTCGCCCGGTGGGGCGCCGGGCCGCGGCGCTCGGCCGGTCAGGCGTCGACGACGCGGAGCGCCCCGGGCCGGATGCCGACGGTGACCGTGGCGTCGGCCGCCTCGACCAGTTCGCCGTCCGCCTCGAACCACGGTGGCGCGGCGAAGGTGAGGCGGATCGCGGCCGTGCGCCGGTGGGTGACGCGCGCGTCGGTGAGATGCCGGCCGAGCGCCGCGCGCGCGAGCAGGGGCACGCGCGCGAGCGGCGGCAGGTCGCGGACGAGGATCGCGTCGAGCAGGCCGTCGTCGATCGCGGCCGGCGGCGCGATGTGGAACGCGCCGCCGAAGTACGCGCCGTTGGAGAAGACGGTGAGGAGATGCTCCTGCATCGGCCCGCCGTCGATCGCGACGGGGAACCCGCGGTAGGTGACGATCCCCTGCAGCGCGGTGAGGACATAGACCGCCGGCCCCTTGATCGCGCGGTGCCGCTGACTCGCCTGCGTCACCGCGACATCGTAGCCGAAGCCGAGCACATTGAGGAAGAGCCGCTCCGGGGTGCCGGCGGCGGCGACGGCCCCCATGTCCACGCGTCGCTCGCGCACGGCGCCGTCGGCGAGCCGTTCGGCGAGGTGCGCGGGGTCGCGCGGGTCGAGCCCGAGGTTCTTCGCGAAGTCGTTGCCGGTACCGGCGGCGAGGAGCGCCATCCGGGCCGGGCTGCCGGCCTCGGCGAGCGGGACGGCGCAGTTGCTCCAGGTGCCGTCGCCGCCGCAGACGACGATCGTCCCGATGCCGTCGGTGATGGCCTCGCGGACGAGGCGCGCCTCGTCTCCGGCGCGGGTGGTGGCCCGGACATCGGTGAAGCCGCAGCGCGCGAACGCCTGCCGGATCCCGGCGATGCGTCGCGCGCCGCGGCCGCGGCCGGAGGCGGGATTGTAGAGGATGCGGACCGACATCGGGCGCGCCGCCTCAGCGCGCCCGGCGCGCGCCGGTCACCGTCCGGCCGCCAGCGCGCGCAGCACGTACTGCAGGATGCCGCCGTGCCGGTAGTAGTTCATCTCCTCCGGCGTGTCGATGCGGCTGCGCACCTGGAAGGTCCGGGCGTCGGCCTTCACGGTGAGCGTGGCGCGCGGGGCCATGGCGTCGCTCATCCCCTCGATCGTGATCGTCTCGAAGCCGGTGAGGCCGAGCGACTGGCGCGTCTCGCCGTTCACGAACTCGAGCGGGATGACGCCCATCCCGACGAGGTTCGACCGGTGGATGCGCTCGAAGCTCTCGGCGATGACGGCGCGCACGCCGAGGAGCATCGTGCCCTTGGCCGCCCAGTCGCGGGAGGAGCCGGTGCCGTACTCCTTGCCGGCGATGATCACGAGCGGCGTGCCGGCCTGCTGGTACGCCATCGACGCCTCGTAGAAGGAGGTCGGCTCGGCGTCCTTCGCCGTGCGCGTCCACCAGCCCTCCATCCCGGGCGTGAGCTCGTTCTTGAGGCGGATGTTCGCGAAGGTGCCGCGCATCATCACCTCGTGATTGCCGCGGCGGGCGCCGTACGAGTTGAAGTCCTTCTTCTCGACGCCCAGCGACTTGAGCCACACGCCGGCCGGCGACTTCTCGGCGATCGACCCGGCGGGCGAGATGTGGTCGGTGGTGATCGAGTCGGCGAACATGCCCAGGACGCGCGCCCCGGCGATCGGCTTCACGCCGGGCGGGGTCATCGTCATCCCCTCGAAGTACGGCGGGTGCTTCACGTACGTGGACCGGTCGTCCCACACATAGCGGTCGCCGGTCGGGGCCTGGATGGCCTTCCACGCGGCGTCCCCGCCGAAGACGTCCCCGTACTCCTTCTCGAACTGCTCGCGCTGGACCGACGAGAGCACGACGTCGGCGACCTCCTGCGGGGTGGGCCAGATGTCGCGGAGGAAGACCGGCCCGGCGGTGCCGACGCCGATCGGCTCCTGGTCGAGGTCGATGTCCACGCGGCCGGCGAGCGCGTACGCGACGACGAGCGGCGGCGAGGCGAGGTAGTTGAAGCGCGTCTGCGGGTTCACGCGCCCCTCGAAGTTGCGGTTGCCCGAGAGCACCGCGGCGACGGTGAGCTTGCCGTCGTCGATCGCCTTGGAGACGGTCTCCGGCAGCGGGCCCGAGTTGCCGATGCAGGTGGTGCAGCCATAGCCGACGATCTGGAAGCCGAGCGCGTCGAGCGCCGGCTGCACGCCGGCCTTGGCGAAGTAGTCGCGCACCACCTTGGAACCCGGCGCCAGCGACGTCTTCACCCAGGGTCGGGTCCGGAGGCCCTTGGCGACCGCCTTCTGGGCGAGCAGGCCGGCGGCGAGCATGACGCTCGGGTTGGACGTGTTGGTGCAGGAGGTGATGGCGGCGATCACGACCGCGCCGTCGGTGAGGGCGAACTCGTGCCCGCGGTGCGTGGTGCGCACGCTGGCCGGCGTGAGGTCCACCGCGGTCGCGGTGCCGCCCGTCTTCGCGGCGGCGGCCTGCGCGACGCGCTCCTTCTCGGCCTTGAACGAGTCGGCGTAGTTCGCCTTCACCTGCGTGAGCGGGATGCGGTCCTGCGGGCGCTTCGGGCCGGCGAGCGACGGCACGACGGTCGAGAGGTCGAGCTCGAGCGTGTCGGTGTAGACCGGGTCCGGCGTCTCCTTCGTGCGGAAGAGGCCCTGCGCGCGGCAGTACGCCTCGACGAGCTTCACCTGGTGCGCCGAGCGGCCGGAGAGGCGCAGGTACTTGAGCGTCTCCTCGTCCACCGGGAAGAAGCCCATCGTCGCGCCGTACTCGGGCGCCATGTTCGCGATGGTCGCGCGGTCGGCGAGCGCGAGCCCCTCGAGGCCGGGGCCGAAGTACTCGACGAACTTGCCGACCACCTTCTTCCGGCGGAGCATCTCGGTGCAGGTGAGCACCAGGTCGGTCGCGGTGGCGCCGAGGGGGAGCTTGCCGGTGAGCTTGAACCCGATGACCTCGGGGATGAGCATGGAGACCGGCTGGCCGAGCATCGCCGCCTCGGCCTCGATGCCGCCGACGCCCCAGCCGAGCACGCCGAGGCCGTTGATCATCGTGGTGTGCGAGTCGGTGCCCACGAGGGAGTCGCAGTAGACGGCGGGCGCGCCGTCCTCCTCGCCCACGAACGCCACCTGCCCGAGGTACTCGAGGTTGACCTGGTGGCAGATGCCGGTGCCCGGGGGCACGACGCGGAAGTTGCGCAGCGCGGCGCCGCCCCAGCGGAGGAACTGGTAGCGCTCGCCGTTGCGCTCGTACTCGAGCTGCGTGTTGAGGAGCTCCGCCGCCTCGACGCCGTACTCGTCCACCTGCACCGAATGGTCGATGACGAGGTCCACCGGCTGGAGCGGGTTGATGCGCTTGGCATCGCCGCCGAGCTTCGCGATCGCGTCGCGCATCGCCGCGAGGTCCACGACGCAGGGGACGCCGGTGAAGTCCTGCAGGAGGACGCGCGCGGTGCGGAAGGCGATCTCCTTGTCCACCGGCTGCTTGACGTCCCAGCGGGCGAGGGCCTCGATGTCGGCCGGCTTCACGAAGCCGCCGTCCTCGTTGCGGAGGAGGTTCTCGAGCAGGACGCGGAGCGAGAACGGGAGCCGGGCGATCGTGTTCCCGGCGAGGCCGGACAGGGCGTCGAGACGGTAGTAGACGTAGCTCTTCCCGTCGACGGTCAGCGTGTCGCGGCTGCGGAAGCTGTTGTGCGAGGCCATGTTGGGGGGTGGTAGGGTACCGCCTCGGAATCTAGCGAACGTCCCTCAGTATCGGCATTTCGGACGCCGGTCACTCCTCGAGCACCGGCATCTCCATGGTCTGGCGGGGGATCTCGCCTTCGAGCGACCGCACCTGGATCGCCTCGGTGGGGCACTGGTGCACGAAGTCCCCGTCGGCCCGCGACCACTCCACCGGACTCACGAGCACCTCGGCCTTCCGGTCCTGGTCCATGGTCATGTGGCGCGGGGCGAGCGTCACGCAGAGCCCGCAGCCGGTGCAGCGCTCGCGGTCCACGCGGACATCCACCATGCGGCGCGGCCAGATGCCGCCGAGCATGAGGGACGCCCCCGCGCGGTCGAGCGCGTCCACGGCGGCCTCGTAGCCGAGGTCGATCATCCGGCGCACATGGGCGAAGCTGAACCAGCCGTACTGCCAGACCGCGGGCCGGACGAGCAGCAGGGGCGGGCCGTGCCAGTGGGCCAGCTGCTGGGACTGCAGCGACTTCATCATGATCTGGGCGGCCCTCATATAGATGGCGGCGAACCCCTTCTCCTTGATGCGCCGGGCGCGGGCGAGGTTGGTGCTGCCCACGTCCACGGCGATCACCGCGTCCATGCCATGCGAGGCGGCGAGCGCCGGCACATTGTCGGAGATCCCGCCGTCGGCACAGGTGCGGCCGTCGATCACCGCCGGCGGGAAGAAGCCGGGGAGCGCGCACGACGCGTACACGGCGCGCCAGATCTCCACGTCCTCGAGACCCGGCATCCCGTACACGACCTGCGACGCGTTCTCGAGGTCCACCGTGTTCACCAGGAGGCGCCGCCCGAGCGCGCGGAAGGTGCCCGCCGGGACGAGGTCCTGCACGATCGCCTCGAGCGGCTTCGCCAGGTAGAGCGCGGGCGACAGCATGCGCTTCGTGACCATCGCGATGTGGTCGATCCGGAAGAGGTCGTTCTTCCGGACGTCCATCGCGTATGCCTCGAGCTCGGCGACGGTCTTCCCGCCGGCGTACGCTGCGGCGATGAGCGACCCGATGCTGGTGCCGGCGAAGACGGTCGGCCGGATGCCGCGCTCCTCGAACGCCTTGAGGACGCCGATGTGGGCGAAGCCCTTGAGCCCGCCGCCGCCGAGGACGAGCGCGACCTTCGGCGGGAGCACGATGCGCCCGTTCATCCGCCGTTCATCGACCGGCGATAGATTGGCCATCAGATGCGCCTGCTCCTCGTGGAGGACGACCCGCGGATGGCGGCGACCGCCGCCCAGTACCTGCGCAACGCCGGCTTCGCCGTGGACGGGGCGCCGGACGGCGCCACCGCGCTCCGCGAGGCCAGCATCAATCCGTATGATGCCGTGGTGCTCGACCTGGGGCTACCCGACCTCGACGGGCTCGAGGTCTGCCGGCGGCTCCGGGCGCGGCATCCCGGGCTGCGCGTCCTGATGGCCACCGCGCGGGACTCCGTGGAGGACCGGATCGCCGGCCTCGACGGCGGCGCCGACGACTACATCGTGAAGCCGTACGCGCTCGGCGAGCTCGTCGCGCGGCTGCGCGCGCTGCTCCGCCGCCCCGCCGAGGCGCTGGCCGAGGTGCTGGTGGTCGGGGACCTCCGGCTCGACCCGGTCACCCGCACGGCGGAGCGCGCCGGCCGCGCGATCCCCCTCACGACGAAGGAGTTCGCGGTGCTCGAGGTGCTGATGCGGCACCCCGCGGCCGTCCTCACGCGCGAACACATCAGCGAGCACGCCTGGGACCAGAACTACGATCCGTTCTCGAACGTGATCGACGTCTACGTCGGACGGCTGCGGCGCAAGATCGACGCGCCCGGCGAGGCGCCGATGGTCGAGACGGTGCGCGGCGCCGGCTACCGGATCGCCGCGCCGGGCGAGGGGAGCTCGGCGCCGCGC
>JAIBBJ010000223.1 GCA_019694735.1 Gemmatimonadaceae bacterium
GCCCGCAGGCCCGCGCCGCGACGTGATCCGCGCGATGGGGCGCGCGCTGGTGGCCACCGCCGTGGCGGGCGCCGTCGCGGCCTCCGCGACCTCCGCCGCGGCGCAGGGGGACCGTCGTCCCCCCGCCCCCGTGCCGTTCCAGTCGGGCGAGGACCTGAGCTACGACGTGCGCTTCGGCGCGATCAAGGTCGGCAGCGGCCGGATGCGCGTGCTGGGCGTGGAGCCGGTCCGCGACCGGCAGGCGTGGCACGTCCAGTTCACGATCTCGGGCGGCACCATCTTCTATCAGGTGGATGACGTCTACGAGAGCTGGATGGACATCCGGTCGCTCAACTCGCTGCGGTACGTGCAGGACACCGATCAGGGCTCGCGCGAGCGCAAGCGGAGCTTCGAGATCTTCCCCGAGCGCGCCGTCTACAACGAGGTGCACAAGCGGAACCGGGAGATGCCGTCCGTCCCCGAGCCGCTCGACGACGGCTCGTTCCTGTTCTACATCCGCACGGTGCCGCTCGAGGTCGGGCGGACGTACGAGTTCAACCGCTACTTCAAGCCCGACCGCAACCCGGTCCGCATCCGGGTCCTGCGGCGCGAGCGGGTGAAGGTGCCGGCAGGGACCTTCGACGCGATCGTGCTGCAGCCGATCATCAAGACCTCGGGCATCTTCTCCGAGGGCGGGCAGGCGGAGATCTGGCTCACCGACGACGACCGGCGCATGATGGTGCAGATGCGCTCGAGGCTCTCCTTCGGGTCGCTCAACCTCTACCTGCGGCGCTACCGCACGAGCAGCGACGTACCCGAGCGGGGGGACCAGCCGTGAGCCAGGAGCGCCGACCGCCGCGCGAGGCGGACCTCTCGAAGGTCCGCCCGGTCCCGATCGCCGTGCGACCCAATAAGGTCCGCACCGAGGAGTTCGCGGCGCCGCCCGCCGATGACCGGTCGTTCGGCGCCTTCCTGCGCGGGCTGCCCGACGTGCTCAAGGCGCGCGATCTGCGGGCCGTCGTGGACGCCGTCGTGCGCGCCGCCACCCGCAAGCGCGGCGTGATCGTGATGCTCGGCGGGCACGTCGTGAAGACCGGGATCGGCCCGATCCTCGTGGACCTGATGAAGCGCGGCGTCATCACGCACCTCGCGATGAACGGCAGCGCCGCGATCCACGACTACGAGATCGCCCGCTTCGGCGCCACCTCCGAGGATGTCGCCGCGGGGCTCAGGGACGGCTCGTTCGGCATGGCCGACGAGACTGGCCGCGGGCTCAACGAGGCGTTCGTCGCCGGCCAGGCGCACGGGTGGGGGATGGGCGAGTCCGTGGCCCGCGCGCTCGAAGGCACCTCGCCGCTCGCGCACCCCGAGCACTCGATCATCCTCGCAGCGCACCGGCACTGGATCCCCGTCACCGTGCACGCCGCGCTGGGCGCCGAGATCATCCATCAGCACCCCGCTGCCAGCGGAGCCGCCATCGGCGACACGAGCCACCGGGACTTCCGTCGGCTCGCCGCCAGCTGCGAGGACCTGCATCAGGGCGGCGTGGTGCTGAACCTCGGCAGCGCCGTCATCATGCCCGAGGTCTTCCTCAAGGCCCTCACGGTCGCGCGCAATCTCCACGGCGGCAAGCCGACCGAGTTCACGACCGCCGATTTCGACATGATGCGGCATTACCGGCCGCGGATGAACGTCGTCCAGCGGCCCGTGCTCGCCGGGGGCGAGGGGTACGAGATCACCGGGCACCACGAACTGCTGATCCCGCTGCTCGGCTGGGCCGTCGCGGACGCCCTCGACCGGCGCTGACCAGCCTCGCGGCATCGCATCCGCTCCCCGGGCCCCGGCCCGTGCCCGGTCCCGTGGGGACCCCCGTGCGCATCCGGCCACCGGGCTCGTCGGGCCCGGCACCGGCGCCGGATGACGAACGCGGCGGTGCCCCCGGATCCGGGTGGGGCACCGCCGCGTCGACGTCGCGGCGCTTGGCCGCGCTCGCTCAACTGCCGCCGAACTTGTCCCGCATCTCCTTCGCGGTGTCGGGGGCGAACACGCGCAGCAGCACGTAGACGAACGCCCCGAGCAGCAGGACCGGGATCGCCATGCCGATCAGCCAGAAGAGGAGCGCGAACAGCCCCCCGAGGATCCCGAACGCGATCTTGAGCAGGAAGAGACCGGCGAGGGCGAGCAGGCCGATCATGAAGATGGTGCGGAGCATGGCGATTCCCTTGTGGGAGTGGTTGCGCTCCCTACGCTACGCCCGCCGGTGGGGTTTCGCCGCCCGCTCCCCCCTTCCCCCCCTCGGTGCGGCGGTCCGTCTGCTGGAACCCCAGGCGCCTGGCGCCCACCGACCGCACGCCGTTGCCGAGCCAGGGAAGTCACAGACCACTGGCCTGTGCTAACCATCAAACATGTATTTTGATAGTTAGCATTCCTTTCATTCGAACCCGCCTCCCGGTATCCTCCGGTTCCAGCGGATCGCCTCCCCTCTCCCCTCCCGAGCGCACGGAATGGCCGAAGTCCTCTATCAGATCATGGGCCGGCACCGCGCCGAGCCGCTTCCCGAGCGCAAGCCGTCGTGGTTGAAGGTCAAGGCGCCGGGCGGGAAGAACTACCTGCACCTGAAGTCCCTGATGCGGGAGCTCGACCTCCACACGGTGTGTGAGGAGGCCCACTGCCCGAACGTCGGCGAGTGCTGGGAGCACGGCACCGCGACGTTCATGATCCTCGGCGATGTCTGCACGCGGAACTGCGCGTACTGCGCGGTCGCCCATGGCCGCCCGCCCAAGTTCGACCCGGCCGAGCCGAGCCGCGTGGCCGAGGCCGCGCGGAAGATGAACCTCCGCCACCTCGTCATCACGAGCGTGGACCGCGATGACCTCCCCGACTTCGGCGCGTGGGCCTTCGCCGAGACCATCCGGCAGGTGCACGACGCGGTCCCGGGCTGCTCCGTCGAGGTGCTGGTGCCGGACTTCCAGGGGAACGAGGACTCGATCCGGGCGGTCCTCGAGGCGCGCCCGGAGATCTACAACCACAACACCGAGACCGTCCCGCGCCTCTACAAGAAGGCCCGCCCCGGCGGGCGGTACGAGCGCGTCCTCGAGATCTTCCGGATGAGCAAGCGCCTCGCCCCCGACATCCCGACGAAGACCGGCATCATCCTGGGCATGGGCGAGACGAACGAGGAGGTCCTCCAGACCATGCGCGAACTGCGCGCGGTGGACGTCGACATCCTCACCCTCGGCCAGTACCTGCGTCCCTCGGACGACCACATCGTCCTCGACCGGTATGTCACGCCGGAGGAATTCCGGATGTTCCGGCACGAGGGGATGGCGATGGGCTTCAGGCACGTGGAGTCCGCCCCGCTCGTGCGTTCGAGTTACCACGCGTGGGAGCAGGTGCAGGCCGCGGGCGTGGCCGAGGGCTGACGAGCCCCCTCCCGCACCCTCCTCCCCGCACCCGACCCCGCATCCGGCCCCTGCCCCGGCCCCTGGTCCGCCGGGCACCCGCATCGGTCCACCGCCGTCCCCCCCGCACCCTCCTGCACCCCG
The DNA here is from genome assembly GCA_019694735.1 of Gemmatimonadaceae bacterium. GTDB lineage: Bacteria > Gemmatimonadota > Gemmatimonadetes > Gemmatimonadales > Gemmatimonadaceae > Pseudogemmatithrix. The sequence goes on from JAIBBJ010000223.1 coordinate 3,525, forward strand.
CCCCCCCCAATGGCCGCGAAGAAGAAGAGCGACGCGAAGGGCCTCCCCGGCGATCCCCAGCTGAGGAAGGACCTCCTGCATTCGATGATCCTGCAGCGCCGGTTCGAGGAGAAGGTCGGCGAAGCCTACGCCCTCGGGAAGATCGGCGGCTTCTGCCATCTCTACATCGGCCAGGAGGCCGTCTCCACCGGCGTCCTGTCGATGCTGCGCGCCGACGACTACGTCGTCACCACGTACCGCGACCACGGTCAGGCGCTCGCGCGCGGCATGACGCCGCGCGCGATCATGGCCGAGCTCTTCGGCCGCATCGACGGCTGCTCGCGCGGCAAGGGCGGCTCGATGCACCTCTTCGACCGCAACACGAACTTCCTCGGCGGCCACGGGATCGTCGGCGGGCACGTCCCGCTCGCGGCCGGCGTCGGCTTCGCGATCAAGTACCGTGGCGGCGACCAGGTGATCGCCTGCTTCATGGGCGAATCCGTGGTCAACACCGGGGCATTCCACGAGGCGCTGAACATGGCGGCCCTGTGGAAGCTGCCGTGCCTCTTCATCATCGAGAACAACAAGTACGGCATGGGCACAGCCGTCGAGCGCGCGGCCGCCATCAAGGACCTCTCGCGCCGCGCCGATGCCTACGACGGCATGCACGGCGAGTACGTGGACGGCCAGGACGTCTTCGCGGTGCGCGACGCCATGGAGCGCGCGCTCGGGATCGCCCGGCGCGAGTCGAAGCCCGTGCTCCTCGAGATCCGCACCTACCGGTACATGGGCCACTCGATGTCCGACGCCGTCTCCGGCACGTACCGCACCAAGGCCGAACTCGACGAGTACCTCAAGCGCGACCCGATCAACCTGCTCAAGGCGCGGATGCTGGAGGCCGGCGACATCACCGACGCCGACATCGCCGCGATGGAGCAGGAGGTCAAGGCGACCTGCCAGGATGCCTGGGATTTCGCCGACGCGTCCCCGGAGCCGCCGCTCGAGGCGCTCTACGAGGACGTCCTGGTCGACACCACGAGCTGAGCCCCCACCCATGGCCATCATCACCTACCGCGAGGCCCTCAACCAGGCCCTCCGCGAAGAGATGTCCCGCGACGACCGCGTCTTCCTCATGGGCGAGGAGGTCGGCGTGTACAACGGCGCCTACAAGGTCTCCAAGGGCCTGCTCGAGGAGTTCGGCGAGATGCGCGTCGTCGACACGCCGATCACCGAGCTCGGCTTCGCCGGCGTCGGCGTCGGCGCCGCGATGGTCGGGCTGCGCCCGGTCATCGAGTTCATGACGTGGAACTTCGCGCTCCTCGCGATCGACCAGGTCGTCAACGCCGCCGCCAAGATGCTCTACATGTCGGGCGGCCAGTACCCGATGCCGATGGTCTTCCGCGGCCCGAACGGCGCCGCGCTCCAGCTCTCGGCGCAGCACTCCCAGGCCTTCGAGTCCTGGCTCGCCCACATCCCCGGCCTCAAGGTCGTCACCCCCGGCACGCCCTACGACGCGAAGGGCCTGCTCAAGGCCGCGATCCGCGACGACAACCCGGTCGTGATGCTCGAGGGCGAGATGCTCTACAACACGAAGGGCGAGGTCCCCGAGGAGGACTACATCGTCCCGATCGGCAAGGCCGACCTCAAGCGCGAGGGCGGCGACTGCTCGATCATCACGAACGGCAAGATGGTGCTGGTCGCGATGAACGCCGCCGACCAGTTGGCGAAGGAGGGCATCCACGTGGACGTCGTGGACCTCCGCACCGTGCGCCCGATGGACGTCGACGCGATCACCGCCTCGGTGCGGAAGACCAACCGCGCCGTCGTGCTCGAGGAGGGCTGGGAGATCGCCGGCATCGGGGCGCAGGTGGTGGACTACGTGCAGCGCGAGTGCTTCGACGACCTCGATGCCCCGGTCGTGCGCGTCCACCAGGCCGACGTGCCGATGCCGTACGCGAAGACGCTCGAGAAGACCGCCAAGCCGGACGTCGCCAAGACGATCGCGGCTGTCAAGAAAGTCCTGTACCTCAACTGAGCGACCGATGGCCACCAAGGTGTTCATGGAAGCCCTGAGCCCGACCATGGAAGAGGGTCGGCTCGTGAAGTGGGTGATGGCCGAGGGCGCGGCCGTGAAGTCGGGCGACGTCCTCGCCGAGGTCGAGACGGACAAGGCGGTCATGGAGCTCGTCGCGCGCGGCGACGGCGTGCTTCGGCGGCAGCTCGTCGCCGAGGGCACCACGGCGGCCGTCGGGACGCTCGTCGGCGTGATCGCCGCAGCGGACGAGGACATCAGCGGACTCACCGGGGGCGCGCCCGCGGCATCAACGCCCACAGCACCGCCCGCGACGCCGGCACCGCTTCCGGCGCCCGCCGCGGCGCTGAGCTCCGGCGTCCCGCCGCGGATA
>JAIBBJ010000111.1 GCA_019694735.1 Gemmatimonadaceae bacterium
GTCGCGAGCGCGAGCGCGATGGCGAGCGCGAGTGCGGCGGCGCGCGCGGCGGGACCCACGGCCCGGCTCGGACGCGGGCGCGGCGAAGGCCTCATCCCGCCCGGCCGCGCGGGTGGCAGCTGTAGCACGCGGTGCTCGTGTAGGAGTAGCCGCTCCGCCCGCGGTGCTGCGCGTCCGCGTTGGCCTGACTGTGCGTGTGGCAGTTGAAGCAGGTGAACGCCTTCAGGTTGCCCGGCGTGGTGTGGCAGGTCGCGCAGTTCGCCCACTGCCCGCGGTGCGCCCCCGAGTTGATCGGGAACTCGGGGTCATGGTTGAACGTCGAGTTCCAGTTGCTCGTCGAGTGGCAGGTGGTGCAGGTCGTCGGATACTGGTCGGCGGCGTGCTGCGCCTGGTAGTCGGCCTGATGGCAGGCGATGCAGTCCTGGTTGCCGGTCGGGGCGGGGGTGAAGCGCGAGGCGTAGCCCGGGATCACGTGGCACGACTCGCAGGTGGCCCGCGTGTGCGCGCCCTCGAGCGTGAAGCCGCCGGACACCGTGGTGTGGTTGAAGCTCGACGCCCACGAGTTGACGTTGTGGCACTCGGTGCACGTGGTCGGCCAGCCGGTCCCGTGCTCGGTCTGGTAGTCCGTGCGGTGGCAGGCGATGCAGTCCTGCGTGCCGGTCGGCGCCGGCGAGAACTTCACCGTGAAGCCCGGCACCACGTGGCACGCCTCGCAGCGCTGGAGCGCGTGCGCCCCCTCGAGGCCGAAGCCGCCGGACACGGTGACGTGGTCGAAGTTCGCGCCGCCGGCCCACGCGAGCGCGGTGTGGCAGGTCGTGCAGTCCCGCGAGAAGCCGCTGTGGTCCACGCCGGAGGCGGCCGCGCGGTCGAGGTCGGCGCGGTGGCAGCTCACGCAGTCGCGCGGCACGGCCGAGAACGCACCGCCGGCCTCGGTCTTGTGGCAGCTCTCGCAGGGCGTGTTCAGGTGCGCCCCGGCGAGCGGGAACCCCGTCCGCTGGTGGATCGCCGCGACCGGGACGTCGTGGAAGTCGCGCTCGGTGTGGCACTGGATGCACTCGCCGGGCATCGCGCCGCGGTGCACGTCCACGTGGCACGACGTGCACTCGCTCGGCTTCGCCTTCGGCTCGGAGAACTTCAGGTCGAGGTGGCAGCGCGTGCACGACACGGTCACGTGCGCGCCGTTCAGCCCGTAGCCCGTGTCACGGCCGTGGTCGAACTTCGCGTCGGGCCGCATCGGCTTCCACCCCGAGGAGGTGTGGCAGTCGGCGCAGTCCATCCCGGCCTTGAGCTGGCCGTGCGGATTGTTCGGGAGCGGGGTCTGCTGCGCCGCGGCCGGCACGGCGGCGGCACACGCGGCCGCCAGCAGGAGGGCGCCCAGGATCCTCATAGTGGCTTCCTCGGGGTCGACGCGCCGTGGCAGGCGCGACAGGTCGTCTCGAGCGGACGGTACCGCACCACGGGCGAACCGCCACTCGTGGTCGTCACGGTGTGACACTGGGCGCACGCCACCTTCTGGTGCGCGCCGTCGAGCGGCCAGCGGGTCTTCGCGTGGTCGAACGCCGCGATGCGGAAGCTCGAGGCGTCGCCGGCGTGGCAGCTGGTACAGGCGCGGTCCCCGAACTGGCCGGCGTGCGGGTCATCCTTCTTGTGGCACGACTCGCAGGTCTGCTGGCCGATCTTGAAGCGCGGCGGGCCGTCCGGCCGGCTGGCCGGGTGGCAGGACGCGCACGGCACCGCGACGTGCGAGCCGGTGAGGACGAAGGTCTCGCGGTTGTGCCGGGCGAGATCGTAGCCGGCGGGGAGCCAGGCGGCCTCGCCGTGACAGTTCTGGCAGGCGATGCCGCCCGGGCTGCGCGCGAACGTGCCGTCGTGCGCGTCGAGGTGGCAGGAGGTGCAGGCCGAGGAGACCGGCTTCGGGTACGCCGAGCGGCCCTCGCCGGGGCGCAGGGACATCCGGATGCCCGGGCGCGCGTTCGCGGCCGGCTGATGGCAGGTCGCGCACGCGACGTCGCCGTGCGCGCCGTTGAGGCGGAACGCGGTGCGGCTGTGGTCGAAGGTCGCCTCGAAGCCGGAGCGGTTGCGCAGGCGGCCCCAGCCGTCGGTGCTGTGGCAGCTCTCGCAGGTCTGCCGCATCGCGCCCTTGTGCGGGTCGGCGTGGCAGTTCGTGCACTGCGCGAACCGGACCCCATTGAAGCGCCGCGCGGGCTTGGGCGCGCCCGGGATCGTCTCCACCTTGTGGCACTGCTCACACTTCACCGTCGCGTGCCGCCCGGTGAGCGGGTACTCCGACGAGTCGTGGTCGAAGCCGGGCGCCTCGTCCCAGGTGCGCTCGTTGTGGCAGGCGGTGCAGGTGCGCGGCCGGAACTGGTCGCCGTGGGGGTCGTCGGTGCGGTGGCAGCTCTCGCAGGTCGTGCCGAGGCCGAGGAAGGTGCGCTGGAGCGTGCGGTGCTGCGTCGCGTACTGGCGCACCGCCGGTTCGACGATCAGGGCCGGCTTGTGGCAGTCGCGGCACCCGGCCTCGACATGGGCGAGGCGCAGCTCGAAGCCGGCCTTCTTGTGGTCGAACGCCGCGGTGTCGAGGCGGACGAGCTGGTACCCCTCGCCGAAATGGTCGCGGTGGCACGACGCGCAGGTGCGGTTCGTCACCGTCGCGTGGTAGCCCTCGCGCGCCTGGATCCGCGTGCGCAGCGTCGTGTGGCACGAGAGGCACTTGGTCTCGGAGACGCCCTTCTTCCCCAGGTCGTGGCACTTGGTGCAGTTCGACATCCCCTCGAGCTCGGCGTGCGCGCTCGCGAGCTTCCCGGGGGAGACCAGCTGCGCCGCCGCCGGCCGCGGCGCGCACAGCGCCGCGGCCGCAAGGAGGAGCGTGACCACCCCGGACGTGACGCGCATCAGAAGCCGAACCCGAAGAGGGTCGCCACCGTGACGTGCACCGCCACGATGAGGAACATCGCGATCGCGAGCGGCAGGTGCAGGATGTGCCAGTACCGGAAGAGCCGCTGGAACGGGGCCATCACGGTGATCTGCTGCTCGAGCTCCAGCTGGCGCTCCACGAGGCGCAGCGCGCGGTCGCGCGGCTTCGCCTCGAGTCCCGCCGACGCGACCACGGCCTTCACGCGCGTCATCATCGCGCGGCGCTGCGCGCCGAAGCGCGTCGCCGCCACCACCGCGCCGAGGAGGCCGTAGGTGCGCGCCGGGCCCGAGGGCGCGATGATGCGCTCGAGCGCCTGCGCCCGGGTCCCGAGATCGGCCTCGAGCGCGTCGAGCAGTTCGGCCCGCTGCGCGTGCACCGCCGCCATGCCGGCGAACGTGCCGTGGGCGGTCTTGGGGATCCGCACGTAGACGTAGCGCCCGAAGATGCCCGACGCGGCGACGACGACCATGCTCCAGTACGCGATGGAGACGAGCCCGCCGACGAGGAAGCTCGTGTGCAGCGTCACGAGGAACGGGCCGACGGTGCAGACGAAGATGTGGAACTCGAGCCAGAACTTGAGCTTGCCGAGCCGCGCGAGCGCGCGGAGGCGCTTGCGGGCCGTGTACGTGACGACGCCGAACGTGATCAGCGCGAATCCGACGATGCCGTAGCGGAGGCCATACTCGCCGGCGGGGCGGAACTTCTCGTACAGCACCGAGTCCGGCCGCTCGGCGAAGGGCAGCCGATAGTACTCGAGCCCCAGCATCAGGCCGAGCACCGCGACGGAGAGCGCCGCGACCACGAGCGTCAGCGACCACACGCGGCTCGCGAGCCGCGCACCGCGCGGTGCGCGCTCGGTGTCGAGACGCTCGGTCCGCGAGGAGAGGGCAGGGGCGGTCACAGGCGGCGCAGGTCCCGGGCGTGGAAGGTGTCGTGTATTCCCTTATAGGAGTACACGGAGATTGACGAATGGTGCCTCAACTCGTGACGCAACGCGAGAGGCGCACTGCCACTCTGTAACAGTTGATTGGTGAATGGTCATGCCTGCACCCAGCGAGGTGTCCGACCCCGCCGAGGGCGGCGATCACCGAGCCCGGCGGTGCCGCTGACGCGGCCGGGGGGCCGTCGCCTGCGCGACGGCCCCCCGGCACTGCCTGGCGCCCCTGCGGGACGCCTGTGCGCGCCGCTGCGCGCTCAGGACCGCGTCACTTCGCGTTGAGCTGCAGGCCGTAGCGGCAGGGTTCGTTGCTGCAGCTCGCCATCACGACCTTGATGCGGTACTTGCCCGGCTTCCGGGGCGAGAAGATCAGCACCGGGCGGTCGTCGGTCTCGACGTCGCGGCGCACGAGGTCCCCGTCGCCGTCGTAGATGTAGAGGTCGAGGTCGGTGCAGTCGTTGTCGCAGGCGCCGAAGAGCACGTAGTCGGTGCCGCCGCCGACGGTCATCTCGTGCGAGGCCTCGGCATCGTCGTTCAGGCTGCCGAACACCGGCCCCGCGACGACGCGCTTGAAGCCGGCGCGCACCGTGTTCTCGCTCAGCCGCGAGAGGTAGCCCTGCACCTGGCGCGTGTACTCGCCCGAGCCCGAGTTGGCGCGTGCGCGGCCGCCGAAGCAGGCGATGGAGGATGCCAGGAGCAGGACGGTGCCGAGACGTGCGAAGTGCATGTGTTCCTCGTGCGGGTGGGAGTGGGGAATCCGACGCGCAACGATACGATGCCCCCGTCCGGGTCGGCAACCTGAGGGAATCCCCGACGAGCCGCGGCGCGCCCGCACTGGCGCGCGCGTGCCGGCGCGCGCATCGTCGAGCGGTCGCGCCGCCCATCCTCCCGCACGAGCCCCGCCATGACGGTCTGGTACGTCGACATCCTCTGGGCCCTGATGCTCCTCGGCGTCGCCCTGTGGACGAGCTGCTGTCTCGTCTTCAATCCGGTGCTCACGGCCGTGCGCGTGATGGGCATCGGCTCCGCGTACGCGATCCTGCTCTGGATGCTCGTCACGCTGCCGGTGTCGGTGGCGCTCGTCACGTGGTGCCTCTTCGCCGCCTCCGGTGGCGCGCTCGCCTTCGCGTACGAGCTCTGGGCACGGCACCGCTACGCGGGGGCCGGCCGCGCCCCGCGGCCGCTCGTGCTGTTGCGCGGCTTCGTGCTCTGGCCGTCCATGATCCCGGAGGCGATCGAGGGCGTGATGATCGACGCCGGGATCCTCGAGCGCACGGGCTCGATGCCGGTCCCCGAGGGCGCGTCGGCGCCCGCGGCGCGGGCGCTGACCGCCGACCAGGCCCGTGTGGACGCCGCGGGCTGAGCCAGCCTAGGCGGGCTGCGCGGCCGCCTTGCGCACGGGGAGCGGGGCCACGCGCGTCCACCCGTCGCGCTGGCGCCGCCACGCGGAGCGCTCGGCGGGGTCCACGCGATACAGGTGGATCCACTCGCCGTCGACGAGCTGCTTGAGCGTCCCATGCGCGGCGATGATGCCGTCGATCGCCGGCGCGGCCGCTTCGACGATCACGGCGAGCCGGACGGGGTCGTGGACCCAGCCGGTCCCGTCGTGCACCGCCTGCCGTGAGGGCCCCAGACGCAGGTCGCCACCGGCCCCCTCGTAGAGGCCGACGGTGCCACCCACGACATCGTGCAGCAGCTTGTCGCCGGCGCCGAGGTGCTCGGGGTCGGTGACCGCAGCGCGATACTGCGCGCTGATCCAGTGCGCCACCAGCACGGGCGCGGTGAGGATCCCCTCGAGCACGCGGCCGCCGGCATCGTGCCGCGCATCGTACTCGTGCAGGAACACGCGGCCGTGCAGGTCGAGCGGCCGGGTCCGTGTGCGGGGCGCGATCACGATCGCGAGGTTCCGCGCGAGCGCCCACTCGGGGCGGACCTCGGCCCAGTCCCCGGCGCGGCGGTCGGCCTCGTCCGCGAGGACCGCATCCACCGGCCCGGCGTCGGGCGCGTGCCCGGCGCGTTCCCGCCGCGCCCGCGCGCCTGCGCGGTCC
>JAIBBJ010000081.1 GCA_019694735.1 Gemmatimonadaceae bacterium
CTGACGCCGTCCCGCGCCGGCCGCCCGGCCGTGCGCCCACCCGCACCCGACCTCCCATGACGCACGACGATTCGCGCGCGCCGCTCTCGCGGCGCGCGTTCGGACGCACCCTCGCCCTCGGCGCCGCCGGCGCCGCCCTCACCCCGGCGGTCGCCCACGCGCTCACCTCCGATGTCCCGGGCTCCGCCACGATCGCCGCACCGACCGGCGCACCGACCGGCGCACCGGCCGGCCCGACATCCCGCGCGCCGCTCGACGCCCTGGACACGCGGGACGCCCTCGGGTCGCAGGACCCGATGATGCGCACGATGCAACGGTTCGTCGACGACCTCGCCGACGGCAACGCCGCGATGAAGGAGCGGATCGCACCGACCACGCCGCGCACGATCGCGATGATGGCGTATCCCGGGATGTACCCGCTCGACCTCCTCGGCCCGCTCACCGTGTTCAGCGACCTGCTCAACACGCAGGTGCACCTGGTCTGGAAGACGCGGATGGCGGTGCCGGCGGGCCGGGGCGTGACCGTGCAGACCATCCCGTTCAGCGAGTGCCCCGCGGCGCTCGACGTGCTGTTCGTGCCGGGCGGCACCGTGGGGACCCTCGCCGCGATGGCGGACCCCGAGGTGCTCGGCTTCCTCCGCGACCGGGCACCCCGGGCGAAGTACGTCACGAGCGTGTGCACGGGATCCCTCGTGCTCGCCGCCGCGGGCCTCCTCGAGGGCTATCAGGCCACGTCGCACTGGCTCGTGCACGACCTGCTCGTGCGCTACGGCGCGACGCCGGTGCGGGCCCGCGTGGTCGAGGACCGGAACCGCATCACCGGGGCGGGCGTGACGGCCGGCCTCGACTTCGCGCTCACGCTCACCGCGCGGCTGGCCGGCGACAACTACGCGAAGGCGGAGACGCTCAACATCGAGTACGACCCGGCGCCGCCGTTCGACGCCGGCACCGAGGAGGGGGCGGGGCCGCTCGTGAGCGGGGCGATGCGCCGGATGTATGCGACCGCGCGCGACGCGTTCGTGGCGGCGGCGAGCAGGCCGGGCCGCTGACCGCGACCGGCCGGGCCGGCCCGGGGCGGACGCGCGCGCGTCCGCCCCGGGTCACTGCATCCGGAGGTACGTCTTCCCGTCCGCGATGATCCGGTCGGCGAGGATCTGCACGTCCACGATCGTCTTCCCGGCGCGGCCCTGCAGCACGAGCGTCCCGGCGATGACCGTATAGCTGCCCTGGTCGCTGCCCGCGTTCACGCCCCCGGCCGATGACCCGCCCCCGACGCCCACCTCGGGCGTGACGACGTTCACCGACGCCGAGTTCGACCAGGCATAGCGGCCCTGCCCGTCGAACTCGACGTTCTCCTCGTAGCTGCGGCTCGCGCTGCCGCTCAACCGGCCGCCGCCGCTCGTGCTCCCCGAGTAGAGCATCCACTTCCCGCGCAGCGCGGCGATCGCCTGCGCGTCCGGGACCGGTGCGCCCGCGGCGCTCACGCCGTTGAGCGCCTGGTCCATCGCCGACGCGAGGCGCGCCATCATCCCCATGCGGGTGAGCCCGAGCGCCACGAGCCCCGTCCCGTGCGGGGAGAGCACCGCGATCACCTTCGCCTCGAGCGGCGTGCCCATCCGGTCCTGCCCGACGTACGTGAGCGACATCGCGCGCAGGCCGCCGTAGGTGCCGGCCTGCGGCTGCCCGTTCGGCATCCCCTGCAGCCCGAGCGCCGTGAACGCCTTCGGCAGCTCGGCGGCCACCTCCTCGAAGGTCTGGTACGGTCCCGGCGCGAGGTAGAGCACGGCGTCGTTGGTGGCATTGCCGAGCGCGTGCACGCGCCCCTGCTGCTGCGTCATCCGCCAGCCGTCGGGGATCGCGTAGGCCAGCTTCCAGGCCTCGAAGCGCGGCGCCTGGCCCGGCACCGCGGCGGCGGGCAGGAGGAGCAGGACGGGGAGGAGGGCGGCGGGAAGGGCGAGGGACCGGCGGCGCATCTATCCTCCGTGGCGGCGGGAGAGCCAGAGCATCAGGAGCCCGAAGGCGAGCATCACCCCGCCCCAGATCGGCACGATCGCGATGCCGGTGGGCGTGGTGCCGGGCGCCCCGAGCGTCAGGAGCCCGTATCCCAGCAGGAGCGTGCCGAGCGCGGTGAAGAGCGCACCGATCGGCTTGCGGACGTCGAACATCGCGGCGCCGGACATCAGCGGAAGACCAGGTTGAGGGCGAGGGTGCAGCCGAGCACGAGCACCGCGAGCCAGGCCGGCCGCTGGTACCAGTGCGCGGCGCGGTCATCCGGCCGCGCGGTGAAGCCATAGACGAGCCCCCGCAGTTCCTCCGCGGGCCGAGGGCGCGTCACGAGGCTCACGAGCACCGTCACCGCGCAGCAGGTGACCCACGCGACGATCGCGGTCCAGAAGGTCTGCGCCATCTCGCTCGGATACGAGAGCACCGGCCCGAGGAACCCACCCTTGATGCCGGGCACGTTGCCGGCCGCGAGCGAGAGCCCGTGGTGGGCCGCCGCACCGAGGGTGCCGCTCAGCAGGCCCCAGAACGCCCCGTGCCCCGTGGTGCGGCCCCAGAACATCCCGAGCGCGAAGGTCGCGAAGAGCGGCGCGTTCACGAACGCGAACACCAGCTGCAGGAAGTCCATGATGTTGTTGAAGCTCGCGGCGAGATACGCCGCCGCCACCGACACCAGGATGCCGACGACCGTCGTGACGCGCCCCACGGAGAGGAGGTGCGCATCGGTCGCGTCCCGCTTCAGGTACGCGTGGTAGATGTCGTACGTCCAGACGGTGTTGAACGCGGTCACGTTCCCCGCCATCCCGCTCATGAAGCTGGCCATCAGCGCCGTGAGCCCGAGCCCGAGCATGCCGGCCGGGAAGTAGTGGGCGAGCATCATCGGCGTGGCGAGGTCGTAGTCGAGGACCACCTTGCCGGCCGCGTCGAGCAGCGCGGCGCCGGTCGCCGGGTCCACCTTCGCCGGGATGAGCCCCACCCCGCCGGCGCCCGCGCTCCCCTGCACCACCAGCGCGATCATCCCCGGGATGATGACGAGCCCGGGGAACAGCATCTTCGGGAAGGCGGCGATGAGCGGCGTGCGGCGCGCGGCGGTCATCGAGTCGGCGGCCATCGCGCGCTGCACCACGAGGAAGTCGGTGCACCAGTACCCGAAGCTCAGCACGAAGCCGAGCCCCATCACGAGCCCGAACCACTCCACCCCGAGCGGGTTCGCCGCCGCGTCGCCCATGTGCTGCCAGCTGCTCGTCCACGCCGTGGCGGCATAGCCGCTGGCCGTCGCGTGCTCGGCGAGCCGCGCCTCCAGCCCCGCCCAGCCGCCCACGTCGCGCATCCCGAGCCACGCCAGCGGCACGAAGCCGAGCGCGATCAGGAAGAACTGCAGCACCTCGTTGTAGATCGCGCTGGTGAGCCCGCCGGCGAAGGTGTACGCGAGCACGATCGCCGCCGCGGCGAGGACGCTCGCGCTGAAGCTCCACCCGAGCAGCAGGTTCAGCAACTTCCCCATCGCGTACAGCGACACGCCCGAACTGAAGACGGTCATCGCGGCGAAGGAGATCGCATTGAAGCCGCGCGTCTTCTCGTCGAAGCGCAGCTTGAGGTACTCGGGGACCGAGCGGGCGCGCGACCCGTAGTAGAACGGCATCATGAAGATCCCGACGAAGACCATCGCCGGGATCGCGCCGACCCAGTAGAAGTGGCTGGTGGCGATGCCGTACTTGGCGCCCGAGGCGCCCATCCCGATCACCTCCTGCGCGCCGAGGTTGGCGGACAGGAAGGCGAGCCCGCTCACCCAGGCCGGGAGTGAGCGGCCGGAGAGGAAGAAGTCGTCGCTCGTCCGGACCGCGCGGCGGACCCAGAGGCCGACGGCGAGCACCATGGCGAAATAGACGAGCATCACCGCGTAGTCGATCGCGGCCAGCTGGACGTGCGGCATCAGCGGAAGCGTCCGGGGGTCGGGGGGACGGGCGCCGGGCGGCGCCCGATGCGCTGGAAACAACCTCCCCCGGGCCGGACGGCAAGGGTGCCGCAGCCGGCCGCGCCGGTCGCGGCGGTGGCGCCCGTTGCGCCCGTTGCGCCCGTTGCGCCCGTTGCGCCCGCGGCGCGGCCGCCGAACTTTCGGCCACGATGCACGTCTCCCGCGCGCACTTCGGCCGCATGCCCGACGGCCAGCCCGTCGATCGGATCACCCTCGAGGCGCCCGACGGCGTCTCGCTCAGCGCCATCACCTACGGCGCGACGATCACCGCGCTCACCGTCCCCGACCGCGACGGCCGCCCGGGCGATGTCGTGCTCGGGCACGACACGCTCGACGGCTACCTCCACGCCTCCCCGTACTTCGGCGCGGTGGTGGGCCGCTACGCCGGCCGCATCGCCCACGCGCGCTTCACGCTCGACGGCCGCGAGCACCGGCTCGCCGCGAACGACGGCCCGCACACGCTCCACGGCGGCCGGCGCGGCTTCGACAAGGTCCTCTGGACGGCCGAGGCGGCGCGGACCGACACGGAGGCGCGCGTCACCTTCACGTACCGCAGCCCCGACGGCGAGGAAGGTTTCCCCGGGACCCTCGACGTGCGCGTCACGTACACCCTCGACACCGCGGGCCGCATCGGCATCGCGTACGAGGCCGTCACCGACCGCGCGACGCCGGTCAACCTCACGCAGCACACGTACTTCAACCTCGCCGGCGCGGGGGACATCCTCGGGCACGAGCTGACGATCCCCGCCACGCGGTTCGTGCCGGTGGATGCCACGATCATCCCGACCGGCGCGCTGCGGCCCGTTGCCGGTACGCCGTTCGACTTCACCGCGGCGCACGCCGTCGGCGCGCGGATCGACGCCGCCGACCCGCAGTTGCGCGCCGCGGGGGGATACGACCACGCCTGGGCGCTCGAGGCACCGGGCGACGAGCGGGCGATCGCCGCGCGCGTGCGCGACCCCGGGAGCGGACGGACGCTGGAGGTGCGCACCACCGCGCCCGCGCTGCAGTTCTACGCGGGCAACTTCCTCGACGGCTCCATCACCGGGAAGCGCGGCCAGCGCTACGGGCGGCGCGCGGGGCTCTGCCTCGAGACCCAGCAGTTCGCCGACGGGCCCAACCAGCCCGCCTTCCCATCCTGCATCCTGCGACCCGGCGAGCGCTGGCGGTCGCGGACCTGGTGGACCTTCGCCACCGACCGTACCGGTCCTCGATGACGTCCTTCCGGCAGCGCCATTCCGCCCGTGCACGACTCGCGCCCGCGCTCGTCGCCCTCGCCATCTCCCTCGTGATCCGCGCGCCGATCGCGGCGGCGCAGTCGGCGATCCCGCTCACCATCATCCGCCCGGACGGCGTCACGCGGGTCCTCGCCCCGGCGGAACTCGCCACGCTCCCGCGCCTCGTGCGGCGCGCGGATCCGCGCGACTCGGTGCGGACCTTCGGCGGCTACGACCTCCGGGCCGTCCTCCAACTCGCGGGGATCCGGACCGACTCCCTCCGCGGCGGCGAGCTCCGGCGGGCCATCCGCCTCACGGCGGCCGATGGCTACGCGGTCGTCATCGCCCTCAGCGAGATCGACCCCACCCTCGGCGGTCGCCGCGTCCTCGTCGCGGACGAGGAGAACGGGGAGCCGCTGCCGCTCGATGCGCGCCCGCGCCGCGTGGTGGTCGAGGGCGACGGGCGACCCGCGCGGTGGATCCGGCAGCTCACCACCATCACCGTGCTCGACCTCCTGCCGCCCCCGCCCTGATCCCCATGGCAGGAGGCCGTCCGCGCACCGCGCGGCGGCTCGCTAGAGCCGCAGCCCCGCCCGCCCGAGCGCGAACGGCCCGAGGTCGAACCGCGACGTCCCGGTCTCGACCAGGTCCGCCAGCACCTCCCCGATCGCGCTCGCGAACTTGAACCCGTGCCCCGAGC